>NZ_VKJP01000281.1 GCF_007280575.1 Streptomyces benahoarensis | reverse complement strand
CCACCCCCGCGGCCACCCCGGCCCCCGCGGCCGCTGCGGCCGCAGCCGAGCGGGAGCCCGCCCTGGTGGGCGCGCCCGCACCCTCCGACGAGCACACGCCCACCTGGGCACAGCCGGCCGCGGCGACGGCCACTCAGCCCCTGGCGGCGTTCGCGTCGGCCGGCGGCGGTGACGTCCCGGCCGGGCCGTCGATCACCGGCTTCATCCGCAACCCCGAGGGCCACCCCGTGCCGCGCTCCGCGGTCACGCTGATCTCCCTCAGCGGCCGCCAGCTGGGCCGCGCCGCCGCCCGGGCGAACGGTGCGTACGAGCTGACCGCCCCCGGCGCCGGTTCGTACGTGCTGATCGCGGCGGCCGACGGGCACCAGCCGCAGGCGTCGACGGTCGTCGTCGGCGACCAGCCGCTCGGCTACGACATCCTCCTCAGCGGCACCAGCGGCCTCGGCGGCCAGGTGCGCAGCGCGGTCACCGGGCAGCCGGTGACCGGAGCGATGGTCGTCGTCACCGATGTCCGCGGCGAGGTGCTGACCACCGGCACCACCGGTCCCGAGGGCTACTTCGCCTTCGACGACCTGGCGTCGGGCACCTTCACCGTCGCGGTGAACGCCGCGGAGTTCCGCCCGACGGCCGTGCCGGTCGAGGTCGGCGGTCAGGGCACCACCCGCATCGAGGTCGAGCTGCTGTCCGGCGCGAAGGTGGAGGGTGTCGTGCGGGCCGGTTCCGCGCGGCGGCCGCTGCCCGACGCCCGCGTCACCCTGGTCGACGCGGCGGGCAACGTGGTGGCGACCTCCACCACCGGTGAGGACGGCGCGTACGCCTTCACCGACCTGGACGCCGGCGACTACACGGTCATCGCGAGCGGCTACCCGCCGGTCGCCAACGGCCTGCAGGTCGACGCCCGCGGGATCGACGGCTACGACGTCGAACTCGCCCACCCCGGCGACTGACCCGCCGTCCGGGCACCCGCCCGGGCGACGATGAACCCCGGACCGGGGCGCGCTTTTTGAGCGGAGACGCGCCCCGGGCCGGACCCCAGGGCTCCGGCAGCGGTGCTGCGCACAGGCAGGGGACGGCCTGCAGGCCGCTGCCGGAGCCCGATACGTACCAGGCAAGAAACGGGAGTGGGAATGACTTCGACGGGCGCGGGACCTGCGGGCGTACGGGCGCAGGTCCGCACACGGGACGGCTGGGCGGTTCAGCACGCCGTGCTGACCGTCACCGACATGACGGGCACGCAGATGCTGCGCGCGACGGCCGACGAGGACGGCGCCATCCGCAGCACCGAGCCGCTGCGGCCCGGTCCGTACACGGTGATCGTGACGGCCGTCGGCTACGCGCCGGTCGCTTCCAGCGCGATCGTGACGGCGAGCGGCCGGATGGACGTCGGCAACGTCGTGCTGGCGCGGCAGGGCGGCGCGGAGCTGCCGCCGCCCGGCACCTGGACGATCGACCCGATGCACTCGACGGTCGCGGCGACCGCGCAGCACCTGGGCATCACCAGCGTGCACGGCCGGTTCACCGAGTTCAGCGGGCGGATCGAGATCGCCGAGGACCTGGAGAAGTCCGGTGTCGAGGCGGTCATCGCGGCGTCGTCGATCGACACCGGCAACGGCATGCGCGACGGTCACCTGCGGTCCGACGACTTCCTGAACGTCGCGGAGTTCCCGGAGATCACCTACCGCAGCACCGGCCTGGAGCCGGCCGGACCCGACCGCTGGACCGTCCACGGCGACCTGTCGCTGCACGGCGTCGTCCGCCCGGTCGACCTGAGCCTGAGCTACCTCGGCACCGGGCCCGACCCGTGGGGCGGTGTGCGGGCGGCCTTCAGCGCCACCGCGGAGCTGCGCCGCGAGGACTTCAAGATGAACTACAACCAGGTCGTGGCCGCCGGTATCGCGGCGATCGGCACGACCCTGCGGGTCCAGCTCGACATCCAGGCGGTGCAAGGGGATTCGCTGCCGACGGCGGGCTGAACCGGCACACCACGACGGTACGGAGCGGCGTACGGGACCGGGCCGGGCGCGGGCACCTTGGGGGTGCTCGGGCCCGGCCCGGTCCGGTTCTCGTGCCCGGTCCGGTACGGGCTCGGCCCCTACGGGCTCGGCCCTCGGCGAGCGGGTCCCCTACGGGTCAGCCCCCGGTGGCCCGGTCCCGCAACGTCTCGATGCCCGCGATCTGGAGGTCGAGGGCGAAGGCGAACTCCCGGTCGAGCATCTCGACGATGCCCTGACCCTCGCGGGCGTACCCGGCGCGGGCGGACAGCTCACGGGTCTCGGCGTACTCGGGACGGTCCGCCATGGCGGCGGTGACCTGCGCGAAGTAGTCGTCGAGGGAGACCCCGGCGGCCCGGCAGCGGGCCTCGTGCAGGGCCCGGATCGTCGCGAAGCCGTAGACGAAGTGGAAGACCGCGGCGAGGGCGCCGGAGGCCCGTTCGGGCTCCAGACCGCTGCGGCCCATCACCCGCAGCGTGGCATTCGAGAACGCCAGCGAGCGGGGGCCGATGTTGAGGTACTCGCCGAGCAGCCGGGCCACCCACGGGTGGCGCAGCAGCATGTCGCGGTAGGCGGTGGCGAGCACCCGCAGCTGGTCGCGCCAGTCGGCGCCGCCGTCCTCGTCGGGCAGCCGCATCTCGCCGGCGACCGCGTCGATGGCCAGCTCCAGCAGATCGTCCTTGGTGTCGACGTACCAGTAGACGGACATCGCGGTGACGCCCAGCTCGGCGGCGAGGCGGCGCATCGAGAACTTCGCCAGACCGTCGGCGTCCAGCAGCCGGACGGTCGCCGCGACGATCTTGTCGAGGTCGAGTCCGTCCGGCTGGTCCGCCTTCCGCTTGAGCGGCGGACGCCCGCCCAGCCAGACGCTCTTCGGCCGCATACCGGCGCCCTCTCCTGCCGCTGCCATGACGCCTCTCCCTCGCGCTTCGCCTCCCGCCGAGCGGGACGTGCTCCGCTTTCGATGCTATTCCGCCGCGGCGGCGGCTCCCTCCGGCGCCGCCGGGCCGGCCGACGGGCCGGCCGACCGCTCCGCCCGCCGCAGCAGGACGGCGGCGAGCAGCCCGCCGAGGAACACCGCGGCGGCGCCCGTGAGTTGACCGGTGCCGATACCGGCGGCGAACGCGTCGTGGACGGCGGTGCGCTCCGCGCCCGTACCGGACTTCGCGAGCGCCGCGGCCAGCGACCCGGCCCCGGCGGCGGCCACCGGCAGCAGCGCCTGGAAACGGGCGGTGAGCACCGCGCCGAGCACCGCCACGCCCAGCCCCTGGCCGAACTCCATGAGCGTGCCGTTGACCCCGGCGCCGACGCCCGCCTTGGCGGGCGGGATGGCCGACATGATCGCATTGGCCATGGCGGGCATGGCGAGCGCGATCCCGGCGCCCATCACGATCAGCCCGGCGAGCATGCCGCCGTAGCCGGAGCCGCCGAGCGTCGCGATGAGGAGGAGGCCCGCGGCGAGCAGCGACATCCCGGAGACGATCATTCCGGGGGTGCCGAGGCGGGGCATCAGCCGCGCGCCGAGCCCGGTGAAGTTGATCAGTACGACGGTGACGGCGAGCGGCGCCATCCGCAGCCCCGCCTCCAGCGGCCCGTACCCGAGGACGAGTTGGAGATGCTGGGTGAGCAGGAACATCGAGCCGCCCATGCCGAAGGCGACGAGGATGCCGCCGGAGACGGCGCCGATGAAGCGGCGGTTGCGGAAGAAGTGCATGTCCAGCATCGGATACGGGGTGTGCAGCTCCCAGAGCGCGAAGACCGCAAGACCGGCGAACCCGACGGCGGCGGAGACCAGCACCTTCCCGGAGAGCCAGCCGTCGACCGGTCCCGAGATGATCGCGAAGACCACCCCGACCATGCCGATCATCGACAGGACCGCGCCGAGCGGATCGGGCCGCTCGGTGCCCGGACTCTTCGACTCCGGTACGAGGGTGAGCACCGCGCACAGCGCGAGGACCGCGACCGGCAGATTGACCAGGAAGAGCGAGCCCCACCAGAAGTGGTCGAGCAGCGCCCCGCCGATGAGCGGACCGGCGGCGAAGCCCAGGGAGCTGACGGAGCTCCAGATGCCGATGGCTCTGGGCCGCTCGGCGTCGTCGAAGATCTGCATGACGACGGCGAGCGTGGTCGTGACCAGCAGCGCGCCGCCGACGCCCATCCCGGCGCGGGCGGCGATCAGCATCCCGGGCGAGGTCGCCAGGGTCGCCCCGAGCGAGGCGAGCCCGAACAGCGCCAGCCCGATGGCCAGCATCTTCTTGCGCCCGTAGCGGTCGGCGGAGTTCCCGGCGATGAGCAGCAGCCCGGACTGGACGAGCGAGTACGCGTTGACCATCCACTGCACATCGGCGGTGGTGGCCCCCAGATCCTCGGTGAGGGAGGGGATCGCGACGTTCAGCACGGTGTTGTCGAGGATGACGGTCAGCTGCGCGAGACAGATGACCGCGAGGATCAACCAGCGTGTGGCGGAGGAGCGGTCGGTTCCTGCGGGTGGGGCGGACGAGGGCGAGGGTGCGGTGTCGTGGGCGGAGGGGGGCATGTGCGGCTCCCGTGGCGGGTGGTGAGCGGAAGGGGACGTGCCGCCCTGGAGACCCGCGTGGGTTCAGGTGCTCCGGCGGGGCCGGGCGCCTGGAGTTCCGGGGGTCCGTGAGGCCCGAACTGCCGGGCACCGGTGGAGCGGTGCGGGCGCCCGGTGCGGAATGGCCCGCGCTGGGCGCCGGAGCGGGGCGTAGGGGCCCGGGGCGGCGTCGTAGAGCGTACGAGAGTGAGCTGTACGGTGTACAACGCTTTTTGGGAGCCTCTGTTGGAGCCCATACGAGCGCGCCCCCGGCCGGTTTCACGTGAAACCGGCCGGGGGCGCGCTCGTTTCACGTGAAACGGCGTTCCTGTGGGACGAGTTGGCGTCCCTGTGGGACGAGTGGGCGTTCCCGTGGGACGAGTGGGCGTTCCCGTGGCGCGAGTCCGGCGCTGCGGCCCGCCTTGAGGCTGCGGGCCTGCCGACGTCCGGGACCCCTCAGCGGCTCAGGGTCCGCCTTGAGGGTGCGGGCCTGCCGACGTCCAGGGCCCCTCAGCGGCTCAGGGCCCGCACCTCACTTCTTCGGCGCCGTCAGGTCGTAGAAGGTGGCGTCGCCGACGGTGACCTTGGTGAAGGTCTTCGTCACCCAGGAGGAGATCGCGGACGCGGTGCCCCGGCTGTCGCGGCCGCCGCCCGGGAAGCCTCCGCGGCCGCCTCCGTGCCCCTTTCCGCGACCGCCACCGGCGCCGCCGCCCGGGCCGCCTTCGCCCGCGAGGAAGTAGTGGATCCGGCCGTCCGCCACCAGCTTCTTGAAGTGGGCGAGGGTCGGGGACGGGTCGCTGCCGTTGAAGCCGCCGATCGCCATCACCGGCTTCTGGGTCGCGAGTTGGTAGCTCGCGGCGTTCTGGGAGCCGATCCCCGCCGCGGCCCAGGTGTAGCGGTCGGCGTCCTTCGACACCAGCGCCCGCGCCGCGGCGCTGACCTTGCTGCCGTCGAGCAGTCCGCCCATGCCGCCCATGCCGCCGCCCGGTCCGCCTCGTTCGCCGAGGGTACCGGCGCCCGGGAACCCGCCCCGGCCGCCCTGCCCCGGGAATCCGGCGCCGCCGTGGCCCGTCCCGGTGCCCGGCGGGCGCCCGGTCCAGGCGCCGCCGTTCGCTCCGGGGGAGCCGTTCCTCCCGCCGGGCAGGCCGCCCTTGCCGCCGAGGAAGCCGCCCTTCCCGCCCTCGGCGCCGGGCGCCATCCCGCCGGGGCCGCCGCCCGGGAAGCCGTGGCCGCTCCGTACCGCCGGTCCGGCCGTGATGATCGAGCCGCCGTGCGGGGTGGCGACCGTGTTCAGCGTGTACGCCACCGGACCGGCCAGCGCCATCGCCGTGCCGAGCGTGGCCGCGACCGGCGCCGTACGACGCCGCGCCGCGCCACCGCCCGCCGGGACCAGCAGGCCGAGCGCGGCGAGCACGCCCACAACGAGCACCACCCACCGCAGCCACGGCAGCCACTCCGGCGAGCGGTCCAGCAGTACGTACGACCAGACCGCCGTCACCGCGACCACCACGGCGAGCACCACACGCCCGCCACGGCCCGGGCGGCGCCACAGCAGCACCGTGCCCATGCCGGTCAGCGCGGCCACATACGGCGCCAGCGCGATGTTGTAGTACTGGTGGAAGATCCCGGACATGAAGCTGAACGTCACGAACGTCATCAGCAACGCGCCGCCCCACAGCAGGAACTCCGCCCGCTGCGCCGCCTCGTGCGCGGCGGTCGCCCGCCGGGCCCGCCGCAGCAGCCATACGGCCGTGACCAGCAGGATCAGCGCGGCAGGCAGCAGCCAGGAGATCTGCCCGCCCATGTCCGAGGAGAACAGCCGGGCCGGACCGGTGCCCCCCCAGCGACCACCGCCGCCGGGGCCGCCCTTGAAGCCGCCGACGCTGCCGGTCTCGTTGCCGGTGATCCGGCCGAACCCGTTGTAGCCGAAGGTCAACTCCAGGAAGCTGTTGTGCTGCGAACCGCCGATGTACGGGCGCGACGCCGCGGGCCACAGCTCGACGAGCGCCACCCACCAGCCGCCCGTCACCACGGTCACCAGCCCGGCGAGCAGCAGCTGCCCGACGCGGCGGGCCCGGCCGACCGGCGCGCAGCACAGGTACACCAGCGCCGTCGGCGGCAGGATCAGCCACGCCTGCAACGTCTTGGTGAGGAAGCCGAACCCGAAGCAGACCCCGGCCACCAGCAGCCACCGCGTCCGCCCCGTCTCCAGGGCGCGCAGCGCGGCGGCGACGGCGCCCACCATCAGCAGGCACAGCAGCGCGTCGGGGTTGTTGAAGCGGAACATCAGCGCGGCCACCGGCGTCACCGCCAGCACCGCCCCGGCCAGCAGCCCGGCGCCCGCCCCGAACCGCCGCCGCACCGCCGCGTACAGCACCCCGACCGTCGCGACGCCCATCAACGCCTGGGGCACCAGCACCTGCCAGGCCCCGAGCCCGAAGAGGCGCACGGACAGCGCCATCGGCCACAGCGCGGCCGGGGGCTTGTCCACGGTGATGGAGTTCGCGGCGTCCGACGAGCCGAAGAAGAACGCCTTCCAGCTCTCGCTCCCCGCCTGCACCGCCGCCGAGTAGAACTGGTTGGCGTACCCGGAGGCCGACAGGTCCCACAGGTAGAGCACGGCGGTGACCAGCAACAACACCAGCAGCCCGGGCCGTGCCCAGCGGGGGTCGTCGGATCGGCCGCGCAGGCAGCGGGCGGGGAGTCCCCGCCAGCCGTCCGTCGTCCCGCGCGCGGGCCCGTGCGCGGGATCGTCGTACGGGGGCGGGGCTGCCGTGTCCTCGGTCTGCGGCTGGGGGGTCATCGGGTACTCCGGGTGGTGTGGGAC
>NZ_VKJP01000280.1 GCF_007280575.1 Streptomyces benahoarensis | reverse complement strand
AAGAGACGGGCCGACCGCCGCCCCACCCCGCACCTGGCTCCCCGCGGACGACGGCACCGGGCCCTACGCCGGAGGCCCGTTCGCCGGGGTGCCGGGATGGCGGCCGGAGCCCCGCGATCCCTGGGCGATCCTCTGGACGTCGGCGTTGAGCATCCTCACCACGTCGATGGTGTCGCTCGACGCGCTCTTCGGCTTCCTCTCGCCGATCTACTGCGACTCCTGCAACGACGCCGAACTGCACCGCTTCGGCCTCTACTTCTGGGGCTACTGCGGCGCGCTGCTCCTCCCCGTCATCCTGCTGATCGTCGGTTCGGCGCTGCCCCCGCACAAGCGGTACGCGACCGCCCGCATCGTCTTCGGAGCCTCCGCCCTGGTCTTCTCGATCGTGATCCCGCTGCTGTACTACGGGTTGCTCGGGACGCTCCATTAAGTCGGGTGGCCGGGCCACGGCAATGTGACCCGGCCACCCGGCTCAGACACTCCTGGTGCTGTACGTGAGGGAGGGGATTACAGTGAGTTTCCCTCTGTTCCATCTGTGCGGGGAAGGATTGGCGTCGTGGTGGACAGCCGACTGGGACTGGTGATGGTCCACGGAATCATGTCCGGGCCGACGGTGTGGGAGCCGTTACGCAAGTTGATTGCCGCGGACAGAGATCTCGATTTCGTCGAGCCACTCGGGTTTGAATATGCAACGGGGCTGTGGCCGGTCCATCCGCTGCGGGTCTTCCCGTCGATCGACACGGTCGCCGACAGCCTGAAGGAGTATCTGGCCACGGAAGCTGGTGCATTCGACCAGCTGTTGCTGGTCACCCATAGCCAGGGAGGGCTGGTCGCCCAACGCTACCTGGCGCGCATGCTCCACGACGGCAGAGGCAGTGAGCTTGCACGGATCCAGCGGCTGGTGATGATCGCCTGCCCGAGCAATGGGTCTGAGCTATTACTTTCTTTACGTCGGCGCGCCTTGGGCCTGCGTCATCCGCAGGAGAAGGATCTGCGCCCGTTGAATGATCAAGTCAGCGCGACACTGCGCACGGTCCTGCGTGATGTCGTGCACGCCACTGCGGTCACCGAGCGGACCTGTCCCATTCCGGTGTCGGTGTACGCGGGTGAGAGCGACGGCGTGGTCTCTCGTTCCTCGGCGCAGTCCGTTTTCCCGGACAGCTCCGCTCTACCGGGCGACCACTCCAGCATCCTCAAGGCCGATTCGCCCCGGCATCGGACATTCACCGCACTCCGCCGCCTCATTCTCGCCACGCATGACGAGTTGCACACGTCCGGTCCTGTGTCGCCGAGCCTGTTCCCGTCTCCGCCCGAAGCGTTGGCTGCCTCGGGAGCTGCCGGTGCACCGCTCGGAGGCAGGGGTGAGCCTGTGCCGAAGACCACCGCTGAGCCCGCCTCCGCACCCGGCCCCGAACCGTCAACGGGGCCCGTCGTGCCCGCCCCGGCCAAGGGAGAACCCGCCGGGAAGCAGCGGCGCCCGGTGATCGCGTTCGCCGCGGTCGCCGCCCTGGCGGTCGCCGCCTCGGTCCTTTATTTCGCCCCGATTTCTTGGACATCGGGTGCCAACTCACCTGTCGCAGACGCCAAACCACCTGCTGTAGACGCCAAACCATCTGCCGCCGGCACCAATTCGAGCACTCCGAGCCCGACGCAGTACGGAAGCGGCGACATCCCGCCCGAGAAATTTCCGGCCACGAACAGGTTCTGGCTGGTCGATGTCGACGAAAACCATAAAGCCGAATATGTGACGGTCTACAAGGACCAGCGCTTCCGGTTCTGGTGGAACGGTGGCGTCAAGGACAATCTCTTGCGTTCCGACGGGGCGGGGAAGAACTCGTACACCCCTGGCGCCGGGGCGGACGGCGCTGCGTTGCGCTTTGGCGACATCGACGGTGACGGCGGGCCCGACTGCATGGTGGTCGATCGGACCGGCGGGGTGACCGTCCACACATGGAAGACGGGCGGTCAGGATGGCGCAAAGATGTGCATGAACAGGTACGACGGTGTCGCAGACGTTCCCTTGGGCAGTTCCATCGGCGGCGTGCCGGACATCAAGCAGATCCAGTTTGCCGACCTCGACAGGGACGGGCGCGTCGACTACCTCCGGATTGAACCGGACGGCAGGGTGACCGCCTGGTACAACCAGGGATTCAAGGAAAAGGACGGCCGAAAGTACCTGGAATGGTCCCCGCCCGAGTTGATCAGTAACCCCCTTCCCCATCCCCGTGAAATCAGGTTTGCCGACATCGACGGGGACGGTCGTGCTGACCAGATCCTCATCACCGCCCGGGGCGGCGCACGGGCCTGGCTCAACGAACGCGGCAGGGAAACGCGTGTACACCTCAAAGACATCGGCGAGATCGTGAGTGACACCAAGGCCCCTCCGGAGGACATCCAGTTCGCCGACGTCGACGGGGACGGAAAGGCGGAATTCCTGTACATCGAAAAGACGGGCGTCGTCCACGTCCAGAAGCCCAAGCTGAATCTGTCGTAGGTCCCTCACACACCGGTGCCCGCCACGCGGAACGCGGGCGGGCACCGTACGGGGCAACCCTCAGGCCGAACCCTCACCTCAGAGCGTCGGATGCTGCGGTCGGTGGGCGCAGAGGGCCCAGATGACCCAGGCGGCCAGGGCGATGGAGATGATGGCCCAGAGGGGCTGGTAGGGCAGCCACATGAAGTTGGCGATGAGGCTGAGGGACGCCATCATCACGCCCAGGATCCGCGCCCACATCGCGTCCGTCAGCAGCCCGAGCCCGGTGATGACGGCGACGACGCCGAGCGCCAGCAGCACCCAGCCCCACGTGTTCAGGTCGAACCGGTACACGTACTGGTTGACGGTCGTGTAGATCGCGTCGGAGGAGAGTGCGGTGATGCCCTTGAGGATGTCGAGGACGCCGCCGACCAGCAGGACGATCCCGGCGAACACCGTGCCGCCTACCGCCCATGCGCGGGGTGGGGAGTCCGGTTCGTCGCCGTGCGGGCGGTGGTGCGGAGTCGCCGTATGCGCCATGACCGCTCCTCTGTTCGGTTACGCCCACCGTCCCGGCCCCGGCCCGCGGCCACCACTGGGGTGCCGCCATTCGGGCGAACCTCGCCGAGCCGGGTTTCGGCGGCCGGGCCGCACGCCGCTGACAGGGCCGTACGCCGGTGACCGGGCCGTACGGCCCCGACCGCCCCGTACGGGGAGACGGCGGCGTCAGCCGAGCGCGTCCTCCTGGTCCGCCTGCCAGGCCGTGACCCGGGAGGCGTCGTTGACGGTCAGGCCCTCACCGGGGGCCTTCAGGGTGGCCGTCGCGTCGAGCGGGTCGCCGTCCTTGCCGCGCAGGCCGAGGGTGAACGAGGCCGCCTGGCGCGGGTGCGCGCCCTTCTCGGGGAGGAGCAGCGCGGCGTACGCGGTCTCGCCCGGGTCCAGGTCGACCGTGGCGTGGGCGTCGGTGCGCGGGGCGGCGGCGACGGGTGCCTGCGCGCCCGGGTGGCCGACGGACGGGAAGCCGTAGGCGGTGCAGGCGGTGTCCGAGATGTTGGTGGCCTTGAGGAGGACCGCCGGGCGGGTGCCCCCGGCGTCCGCGAACTCCAGCTGCACCTTGTCGGTGGTGCAGGCGTCGCCCGCCTCCTCGCCGGAGTCGCCGCCCTTGCCCGCGCCGGGTGACGCGGGCGCCTGCCCGGCGTCGGACGCGGACGGCGTCCCGGCGGCGGGCGCACTGACGGCGGACGAACCGATGGCGGGCGAACCGGCGGCAGGTGACCCTGCGTCACCGCTCTGTACGGCGGCGGCGGGGGCATCCGCGCCGGAGTCGCAGGCGGTGGTGGCGAACACGGTCGCGCCGACGACGGCGGCCAGGGCGAGGGAGCGGCGGAGGCGGAAGGGCATACGTGGTCCTCGTGGGGCTCGGCAGAAGAACGGCGGGGGAGCGCCGTTCGGCGTCGAGCCTGACATGTCCGCGGAATACATACGGGTGAAAGGCGCCGTGAAGGTGCGAGGCGTCACCCGGACTTACCAGGCCCCGTCGCCTCCGCCCGCACGTACCGCGCCCGCCGCCGAATGCGCCGCCCCAGGCCGCGGCGCACCGCGCACCGGCGCCTGCCGCCCTGGCGTCACCGGTGCCTGCCGCACCGTCGCGGCCGTCTCGCACCACACGGTCTTGCCGTCGGCGTGCTGCCACACCCCCCACCGCACCGCCACGGCGTTGACCAGCGCCAACCCGCGCCCGGACTCCGCGTCCCCGGCCACGTACCGCAGCACCGGCAGCGCCCGCCGCGCCGGATCGGTCACCGCGATCCGGCACCCGCCCGACGCCGTCGCCGCGATCCGCACCGAGAGCGGCACCCCGCCGCCCACATGCCGTACGGCGTTGCTCAGCAACTCCCCGACGCACAGCTCGACATCGGAACCACCCGGCCCCAACTCCCGCCGGATCACCCGCCGTACGGCCGGTACGGCCTCCGGAACGGCCGCCACATCGATCCGCAACTCCCTCACCGCACAGCCGCCTTCAGGAGGGCGGCGGTCAGGGCCTCGGCGGTGGCCAGGTTGCAGTTGCCGAGGGAGATCAGCGGCTGGGCGTACCGCGCCGCGAAGCTCGGCAGGTCGACGCCGAGCGACGGCAGCGTGAGGGCGTTGGCCCGCAACGCGTCGCGGAGCAGGGCAAGTTGTTCGTCGACGTCGCGTGGGGGCGTGCCGTGGGGGGAGTGGTCGGTCATGGTTCACCCTTCCAGTGCGTTCTGTGAGGAATCCCTCACAGAGTGGCGCGGCCGGTCGTAGCGTGGAAGTAGTGACGGTTGCGCTGGGTAACTGGCTAATTACGGTGGTGAGTTGTGCCCCCACGCAAAGAGATCGACGCATCCGCGGACGTGCCCGCCTTTTACGGCGCCGAGCTGCGCTACCGACGGGAGGCCGCGGGCCTGACGCTGGAACAGTGCTCGGACGGGAGCTTTCGCGGGCTCTCGTTCCTCAGCCAGGTCGAGCGAGGTGAGCGCCGCATGACGATGGACCTCGCCAAGCATGTCGACGGGAAGCTCGGCACGGACGGCTTTTTCGAGCGGCGTTGTGAAGACGTCCGCAAGGCCCGGATGGCGGGCCACGCCGAGTACTTCGCCGACGTCGCGGAGATGGAGGAACACGCCGACAGGATTGAGGAATGGGCGCCGATGCTCATTCCTGGACTGCTTCAGACCGAGGAGTACGCGCGGGCCGTTGTGCGGGCTGGTCGCCCGTGGTTGCCGCCCGAGACGGTGGAGAGCCAGGTCGCCGCCCGGATAAGGCGAGCGGAGATCTGGGACCAGGAGGCACCGCGGCCCGCGTACTGGGTGATCCTGCACGAGTCGGTGATCCGCCGTCCGCTGCTGGAGCCCGGCCCGATGGCCGCCCAGCTCCGCCACATCGTGGAGATCGTCCAGGCGAACCAGGGCGTTCTCCAGGTCCTCCCGGAAACCGAGGTCGCCTACCCGCTCATGATGGGCGAAGTGCGGTCCATGACCTTCCCGGACGCCCCGCCGCTGATGTACACCGAGGGCGTGCACAGCGGTCAACTCATCGACTATCCGCCCCTCGTGAACGAGTACCGCAGGTCGTACGATCTGCTCAGGGCTACGGCGCTCTCACCGCGTGTGTCCCTGGCCATGATCGAGGCGGCGGCAGAGGACTACGAGAATGCAGTTCAACAGCAGGAATGACTTCAGCGGCGCCCGTTGGCGGAAGAGCAGCTACAGCAACGCCTCCGGCGGCGACTGCATCGAGGTGGCCGAGGACTTCGCCGGTGCCGCCCGTTGGCGCAAGAGCAGCTACAGCAACGCCAGTGGCGGCAACTGCGTCGAGATCCTCGACGACCTCCCCGGCATCGTCCCCGTCCGTGACTCCAAGGTGCCCGGTGGGCCCGCCCTCGTGGTGGGCGCCGGAGCGTGGGGCCGGTTCGTGACGGCGGTCAAGGGCGGGACGCTCACGGTCTGAGCGGCAGTCGGACGTACGCATGCGAGAGGGCCGGGCCCGGGGAATCGCCCCCGGGCCCGGCCCTTTCGTACGCGGTGCGTCAGCCGTTCTTGGCGGCGGCCTCCGCACTCGTACCGCCGTCGGACAGCGCGGGCTCGTCCGACTTCTGGCGCGGGATCGTCAGGTCGGCGTCCGGCGTGGCCGGGGCCAGTGCCGCCGCGAAGCGGGGCCAGAAGATCAGCACCACCGGGTAGATCGCGTAGCCGAGGCGGGTCGCGGGGGAGAGGACGATCGCCAGGAGGAGGCCGATGGCGAGGCGGTCGGCGGCGGCGATGGTCGTCCGCGGCGGGCGGACCAGCAGCGACACCGCGACGCCGATCGCGCTCACGCCGATCAGCGCGACCGTCACCGTCTTACCGGTCTCCGGCAGCAGCAGCACGATCAGGTGGCCAAGGAGCGGGCTCTGCGCCGTGGAGTTCGCCTCGCCCATGCCGAGCGGGTAGAGGATTGCGTTCTGGAAGAAGGCCGAGGAGTCGATCAGCGCCGACGGGATCGCGGCCAGCGCCGCGAGACCCACCGAGCCCGCCGCGCACTTGGCGGCGGCGCCCTTCCCCTTCGTCACCCACAGCAGCGCCAGCGCCACCGGGATCGCCGGCCACGCCGTCCACTTCAGGGCGGAGGCGGCGCCGAGCGCCAGCCCCGCGGCGCCCGGCCGGTCCCGCTGGAGGAACGCCAGGGCCAGCACGATCAGGCCGATGACCGGCGGGTCCACGCCGCCGATGGTGAGCGGCAGGATGAGGACGGGGCAGGCGATGAGCCACAGGGCGCCGGTGCTCGGGGTGACGCCGCCGGGCGTGGCGAGCGGGGCGGGACCGCGGTCCTTCGTCAGGACGCGGACCGCGCACACGACCACCACCAGGAAACCGATGAGGGACCACAGGCGCGCGCTGGTCAGCGGATTGTCGCCGAACAGCGCGTCGGGTATGCCGAACAGCGACATCCCGGGCAGGTACGGGTTGAACTGCGGGACGGTGTGCGGGTCCGCGTTGTACGGCGTCCCGGACTTCAGGAGCAGCGCCGCACCGCGCTGGATGACGCCGACCTCCATCTGCTCCTTGTCGATCACCGTCAGATAGAGCAGCGGCACCAGGCCGGCGCCGAGGACGGAGATGATCGCGGGCAGCCGGCCCCAGCGGCGGACGGAGCAGGCGGCGACGATCGCGGCGATGGCGTAACCGGCGGCGCTGCACAGGCCCCAGGCCTGCTGCGAGGTGTTCGGCGGGGAGGCCAGTCCGACGCTGAGGCCCGCGATGGCGCAGCCCGCGAGGACCGGCCAGTCCCAGCGCCAGCCACCGCGGCGGGTGGGGGCCGCCGCCGTGCCGTCGGGGTGCGTGGTGTCCGTAGCCATCAGCGGCCTGCCTCTCGGCGGGCCCGGGGGCCGGGAA
>NZ_VKJP01000027.1 GCF_007280575.1 Streptomyces benahoarensis | reverse complement strand
CCTCTCCCATCCATTATGGGATCCAGCACGTAATCGCCTGGTCCCTATGGCGAAGAAGAAGCCAGGCCCGCGCCCGCACCAGTCACTACAGACGCAGACAACATCACGGAGTGTCGTTGCAGTACTAGGCGTATTGCCCTGTGAGGTTGGGGAAGCGGCTGGTGGGTGGTTGGCCCTTGAGCGCGGTGTGTCCGCGGTGGTGATTGTAGGTGTGGAGCCAGGCGGGGTATGCGTCGTGTCGTTCGGTCTCGGTCCGGTAGGGCTGCGCGTAGGCCTATTCGTCGAGGAGGGTGCGGTTGAACCTCTCGACCTTCCCGTTGGTCTGGGGGCGGTAGGGACGGGTCCGCTTGTGTGAAACCCCTTGTTGTGCAAGGGAGTTGCGCCAGAGGTGGGGTTTGTAGCAGGAGCCGTTGTCGGTCAGGACGCGTTCGATGGTGATCCCGGCCTGGGTGAAGAACGTGTGGGCCCGCTGCCAGAAGGCGACGGCGTTCTCTTTCTTCTCGTCGGTGAGGATCTCGCTGTAGGCGAGGCGGGAGTGGTCGTCGACGGCGTTGTGGAGGTACCTGTAGCCGGCGCCGGAGCGGGTCTTGCGGCCCGCCTGGCGCCCGAGTGCCTTGTGCCCGCCGCCGTCGGGGATGTTGCCGAGCTTTTTGATGTCGACGTGGATGAGTTCGCCGGGCCGGTCGCGTTCGTAGCGGCGTATGGCGCGGCCGGTGGCACGGTCGAGGTGGGTGAGGCGGGCCAGGTGGTAGCGGGTCAGGACCCGGTGGACGGTCGCGGGGTTCAGGCCCAGGAGGTAGGCGATGCGGGCCGGTCCCCAGCGGCGCAGGACGCGGACCTTGATGATTCGGCGTTCGGTGCGGGTCGGGGTGCGGCGCGGGCTGGTGTGCGGACGGGAGGAGCGGTCGGTCATGCCCGCCTCGCCGAATTGGCGGTAGCGGGTGGCCCACCGCTGGGCCGTGGTCGGTGAGACCTGGAAGCGTTCGGCGGCCCTGCGCAGGGGCCAGTGTCCTCGACGACGCAGCGGGCCAGGCGCAGGCGTCCGGTCTCGGTCAGGGGTGCATTACGGTGGGGCACGAGGGCCTTCCGGTCGGTGTAGACGTCGCAATCCACACCGAACCCGGAAGGCCCTCACCCGTTCAAGATCCCTCAGCCGAGACCTGCATCACCCGTCCACAACCTCCCGGGACAGAACACCTAGGCCGTTTCGTTCGGATCATCTGATCCGAACGAAACGGCCTAGCCCACTCCCCACCTGAACGGTGCGAGCATGAGCAATATCGGCAAGCCGTAAATGAAGGCATCAAAGCCCAAATGGCATCCCATTCAAGGTCATTCCGCGGCTCCCGCACGTGCCTGGGCACCGATCGCGTCTCGGATTACGGGCCGCCGATTGCGCGCTGACCCCTCGCCCGTACGATGCCGGAACTTCGTCCCGCCCGTATCTCCTCGGGAAGGCCATCGCGGAAATGCCCGTATTCAGACGCCGCACAGGCAGTCACCCCCGCTTGCTACCCGAACTCGACGACACCGCCCTGGGGCAGGTCCGGCGGCGCGTCGAGTCGTGCTGGGACCGCGGTTCCCTCGACACGCCTGTCATGGCCTTGATGGCGGACGTCCTGGACGACGCCGGTGAGGACTGGGACCGCAAGGCGCACCGCCTGAGGGTGCTCGCGGGATCCGCGGGGCGGGCGCTGCCCGGCATCTGGCGGGAACGCAACCCGGGCAACCAGTCCGCTGTGCTGCTGCATGCCTGGTCGGATCTGTTCCAGGCCGGGCAGGAGGGTTCCACGATCGACCTCGATGCGACCCGGGAGTCCTGCCGGCTCGCCGCCGAACTGCTGCCCGCCGACCCCACGCCCTGGACGGTGTACCTGGCGACGCTGCGCCTGGAGCGCCGCCCGTCCACCGAACCGTCGGCGGTCTGGCGCGAGATCAAGGCCCGTGACCCGTGGAACCGGGATGCCCACCTCCAGGCCCTGGGGTACCTCTCGCCCGACGAGTGCGGCTCCAGCGGCCAGGTGCTGGACCTGCTCGACAGCGTCCGCGTCATGCCGCCGAACGCCCCCGCGGCCGGCTTGGAGCTCACCGCGCTCGTCCGCAACCACCAGCGCGCCATGGCTTCCGGAGGGGTGACCGCCCTCGGTGCCGGGGAGTTCTGGCGCCGCCATGACGCCGTCGCCATGCTCGACCGCGCGGCCCACTACTGGCCGAGCCCCGGATTCCTCCACCACGCGGAGGCGCTCGCCGATCTGAACCTGCTGGCCTACGCGCTGATCAAGGCCTCGCGGCCGAGCGATGCCGCGACCGTGCTGCGCGCCACCGGCGGCGTGGCGACGCCCTGGCCGTGGAACGCGGAGGACGAACCTCTGGCGGGCTTCTCGCGTCACTACGCCCGCGCCCGCGAGACCGTCTGACGCGCGGCCACCTCCCCGCCGTGCAGGCAGCGCAGGTGGCGGTGGAGCGGCCCCGGCTGTGCATCCGCGGGTTGTGTTTCCGCGGCGCCCCACTACAGCCGGCTCGCTCCGACCTCATCCCCTTGCATTCAGACATGCAATTCATACCCGGAACGAGTGGAACAGCCGACTCATTCCGATGGCTCCCGAACACCCCGATCTCTCCCCGGGGATGCCTTCCACGGAAGAGCGTTGGGAGACCTCCATGCGTGACAGCGTCAGCACCGGCCGCGGCCGCATGCTGTTGGTCCTGGCACTGTTGACCTTGCTGTTCACGGCGCTGACCAGCGCCTACTCCGATGCGGTGCCGCCCGCGGCCGTGAAGTGCTCCGCCGCCGAAACGTCCGCCGCCACTGGCCCGGCGGAGCAGACTTGCGCCCCGAGGCCGACGTGTTGGAACAGGCGGAGGGCGACACGCGCCACCCCGGCAACGGCTTCCGGCGGCTGTGCCACGCCACGGTCTGCTATCTGCGGCCGCGAGCTCCTACGGGGCCGAGCGGCAAGGCGGTGAGGGAAACGCCTGTGATGGTGTCCGCGGCCGGCGCCGGCGGTCGGCGGAGAACGAGGTCCAAACCGGTCGCCCGTCGCGGCAGCTTCTTCCGCGGCTCCGGCCAGTAACCCGTCAGACAGGCACTAGACATCCAGCACCTCAAGCCTGACGCAGCGTCAGTAAACTCAGTGCCGAGTCAGCTTTAGCCCTGCCGGAACGGGCTTCACCCTGCCGAACCTGCACATGCCGAAAGAGGCATCGCCAACCCACGAAGCGCGGGATCCGGGACTGCCCGATGCTCTCCCGCTGCCCGCGCCACCGTGATCTGCATGACCTCGGCTACGCCGAGGTCCCGGTAGTCGATCACCGGCCGTGTTCTCAGGGATCCGGCCACGGTTGACCGACTGCGGATGGAGTATCGCGGCGGCTGGGCCCACGAGTACGAGGCCCAGCCGGCACACGTCGGCGCTCCTGGACCTCTTACACCGCGAGACTGAGGTGATGTGGCCTGGTGAGCGCGACGTAGAGCGCGCGGTGGGCCTCGTCGGTGGGGTCGAGACCTCTCCGGAGCGCGGCCGCGTCGGCCTCCTTCAGCCTCACCCCGACCCGGTCCCACTCCCTCCCCTTCGCCTGGTGGCAGGTCATGCCGGGGACCAGCCCCTCGCGGGCGTCCTCCAGCCTCGTCCGCAAATTCGCGAGGGCGGCCCGGGTGTCCGTCTCTGGACCTCCGACGGCTCGACGGGCGTCATGGTGACCATTGTGGCTGCCAAGGCGGTCCAGATTCCGGCGAGATTGCCCTGGCCCGCCAGGCGCTCAAGGGCGCTACGCAGATGCGGACGCAGCTCCGCAAGAGTGTCGCGGGCCGGCCCGCGGCAGGATGCGGCCCTCACCGTGCTGTGCTCCACTGAGAGAGCAGACGCGACGTGGGGTGTGACGAAACGGCCGATCCGCATGGTGCGGAAGGGGCGTCCACATGAAGATCGTCGTTGATCTCACGCGGTGCCAGGGATACGCACAGTGCGCCTTCGCCGCGCCGGATGTGTTCACCATACGGGGGGATGAGGCGCTGCTGTACGACCCCGATCCGGACGACGCGCAGCGGGAGAAGATCGCGCGGGCGGCGGCGGCCTGCCCGGTCCAGGCCATCTTCCTCGAACGGGAGGACGCCCGGAAGCGGCAGTCCGGGCCCGAGCCGCAGGTGGCCGCCCAAAGCGCGGAGGAGGCGTTCAGGCGCACCGGACGTATTGTCATTGTCGGGGCGTCCCTGGCTGGGCTGCGGGCGGGGTGGACGCTGCGCCGGGAGGGCTTCACCGGCTCGCTGACCGTGATCGGGGACGAGCCTCAACCCCCTTACGACCGGCCGCCGTTGTCCAAGCAGGTCCTCATGGGCCAGGCTGATGCGGGGCGGACCGCGCTTCCCCGCCGCGACGAGATCGGCGTGCACGGGCGGCTGGGAGTCGCGGCCAGAGGTCTTGACCTGGGCGGCAAGCAGGTGGTTCTGGCTGACCGCGAGAAGGTGGGATTCGACCGGTTGCTCATCGCCACCGGGGTGCGGGCCCGCCCGTGGCCGAACGAGGCAGAGGCCGGGCTCGACGGGCTGTTCGTGCTGCGCACCCCGGACGACGCGGACGGGCTGCGGCGAAGGCTGAATGCCGGTCCGGGCCGGGTGCTGGTCATCGGTGGCGGGTTCACCGGCTGTGAGGTCGCCTCCGCCTGCCGTGAGCTGGGTGTGCCGGTGACGGTCGCCGAGCGGGGGCTGCCCCCACTGGTTGGGGCGCTGGGCGCGGTGATCGGCGGTGTCGCGGCGCAGATGCAGCGTGACCACGGGGTCGACTTGCGGTGCGGTGTTCAGGTCGAGGCGTTGGAGGGGGATGGGAACGGGCGGCTGCGGCGGGCCCGGCTGTCCGACGGGAGCGTCCTGGATGTCGATGTGGCGGTGGCCGCGCTCGGCAGTATCCGCAACGTCGAATGGCTGGAAGGCTCGGGGCTGGCGGCAGGTGACTGGGGGGTGGCGTGCGATGCAGGGTGCCGCGCTGTCGACGTCAACGGCGTCGTTTCCGACGATGTGTTCGTCGCCGGCGACGTGGCCCGCTGCCCCCACCCCGTCTACGACTACCAGTATCTGGCCCTTGAGCACTGGGGCAACGCGGTCGCCCAGGCGGAGATCGCCGCACACAACATGGTCAGTGCCCAGGGCGAGCGGTGGCCGCACCGGGCTTCAGCTCCTGAGCGACGGTGTCGACGCTGGTGGCCTCGGGGCCGCGCAGCCCGAGCGCCATGGTGACCAGGCCGTCTTCGGCGATGCCGGAGCGGACGCGGCGGATGTCGTCGTCGACGAGGTCGGGGCTGCCCCATCCAGCGCCGAGGCAGAAGATTGACCGTCCCGGCGTGTCGCGTAGTGCGGCGATGGCGGCGTCTTCGTGCTCGTGCCCCTGCGCGACGTGGTACCAGTCCAGCATCGTGGTCACGCCGGAGTGCAGGGCCTCCAGCCGGCCGAGGAGCGTGCCCGCGTAGACGTCCTCGGGCGTGTAATGGGGTTTGACCGTGGCGTGCATGGCTGTGGCCCACTGGGGGAAGGTCCAGTCGGCGCCGATGCCGCGGAAAGCGGTCTGCCAGGCGTGGCGGTGGTTGTCGACGAAGCCGGGCATGACGATCCGGTCGCTCGCGTCGATCACTTCGGCGTCCGGCGCGTCGATGCGCTCGGCCACCGCGGTGACGACGCCGTCTTCGATCAGTACGTCACCGCGGTCGAGGTCGCCGACTGCCGGGTCCATGCTGACCACGGTGCCGCCGGAAAGCAGGATCTTCATGGGCGGCTCCTTCACTTCGGGGTGGTTCACGGGCAGGTTGCAGTGGGGGTGGGCAGGCAGTGGCGTGGGCGCTGCCTCGCACGACAGCCGTTCAGGCGGTTACGGCTTGGACGAGTACGGCGTCGGCCGCGGCGAGCGCGTCGGCGACCAGGTCGGCGGTGTCCTCCGTGCCGGCCGCCAGCCGCACCAGGCCCGGCGGAACGGCTTCGGTGAGCTGTTCGTCGCTGAGCATTCCGGCCCACATGGACGCGGGGTGCACGGCGAGTGATTCCACGCCGCCGAGGCTGGCCGAGCGGCGGGGGTAGCGCAGGTGTCCCAGGAAGGCGTCGGCCATCTCGAATCCGCCGGTGAACTCGACGCTGAGCACTCCGCCGAATCCGTTCATCTGGTCGGCAGCGAGCTTGTGTTGAGGGTGGGTGGGCAGGCCGGGGTAGTGCACTTGCGTCACGGCCGGGTGCGTGCTCAGCGCCTCGGCGAGCGCCAGGCCGTTGTCGTTGTGCCGCGGCATCCGCAGCGGCAAGGTGCGTATGCCGCGCAGCAGCAGCCAGGCGTCGATCGGGCCGAGGGTGGCGCCGGTGAGCAGGCTGGTGTCCCAGATGCGGTCCAGGATCTTCGCCGGTCCGGCCAGCACTCCGGCGGAGACATCGGAGTGACCGTTGAGGTACTTGGTCGCGCTGTGCCACACCACGTCGATGCCGAAGTCCGCGGGCCGCTGGTTCACCGCATGACAGCCCCGCCCTGCCCAGGCCGGCACCCCGTGGCAGTCGCCTGTCGCCGGGGACCGGTGAGTGCCACGGGGCTTGGACGAGTGGGCCTTCACACGGTGATGGAGCCCCGGATGCAGATGGTGGCGGCACCGCTGACCCAGACGGTGCCGTCCGCCTCCGCGGTGATCTCGATGCTGGCGGCCCGTTGCAGCCGTGTGCCCTGGGAGACCCGGTAGGTGGTGGGTGCGGCGCCGGTGCTGGTGAGCCACTGACCGACGGCGGCGTTCATGCTGCCGCACGCGGGGTCCTCGGGAACGCCGGCGCCAGGGGCGAAGGTGCGCATCTCGAAGTGATGCTCGGATCCTTCGGGATGGGCCCCGATCGCGCCGACCATCGCGGCCGGGATGTGGGACAGGTCGGGTTCGAGGGCGAGGACCTCCCTCGCGGTGGCCAACTGGATCACCGCCCAGCCGGGCCCGTTGTCCACCCACTGGTGGGCCAGGACCTGCTCGCGCGTGATGCCGAACGCGGCGACGATCTGGTTCAGGTAGGCGTCGTCGAGCACGCCGTCGCGGATCCGGGGCGGGGCGGCGAAGGACAGGGCGTCCTCGCTGCGGCGCACGGTGACCAGGCCGGCGGCGCATTCCTGCACGATCCGGTCGGCGTGCCGGGGTATGCCGCCGCCCTCCAGCCAGGCGCGCGCGGAGCCGAGGGTGGGGTGCCCGGCGAACGGCAGCTCGTTCTGGGGCGTGAAGATCCGTAGCCGGTAGTCCGCCTCCGGGGCGGTGGGCGGCAGCACGAACGTGGTCTCGGACAGGTTCGTCCAGCGGGCCAGGCGCTGCATGTCCTGTTCAGTCAGGTCGTCCGTGCCGTCCAAGACGACCGCGACCGGGTTACCGCGATAGGGAAGAGCGGAGAACACGTCGACCTGCATGAACGAGCGGGTGCGCGGCATGGTCATCAGGGGCCTTTCGTAGCGGGAGCAGACGGGGCCTGCCTTCGCTGCTCAGCGGAGGCAGGCTCATCCCACGGGGTGTCTGTCGCAAGAGAACAGGGCCAGTTGAAACACAGTGGACTGGCCGGGCCGCCACGGTGTGCACGGGGCGGCGGCGTGAACGCCGAGAGCCCGGGGGTGTTTAGCGACCAGCCATCGGGTGGCTGTCAGTGACGGGGCTGTGTACCGGGCCGTCCAGAGGTGGGCGGCCCCGGCATCACGACGAAGACGAGCAGCGCGATCGAGGCGAGGGCGAAGGGGAGCGGGCGCACCCACTGGTTCCAGTGCGCGAACTGATCGGCGACGGTCAGGGAGTACAGCCGGTCCGAGACGTAGATGGTGGCCAGCAGGGTGGCGAACTCGGCCCAGTGCGGCATGGCCGGCGTGCGGAACATGTGCGGCATGACGTTCCGGAAGCTGGGAATCGGGGCCGCGCTGTGGTCGACGGCTTCCTCGGGGAGCGGGTCGTCGGCCAAAACTCCCCAGATTCTCCCCAGGGCGGATCGGGGTGATTCCTCCGGCTCTACGGCCCCGACCTCGGTCCGTGGATCTGCAGGGAGTGATGCCGTATAGCCTGGGGAAATGCTGACAGAAGTCATCGCGACCCGCTATGTCACGCCCCTGCGGGAGGGCGGATCGCTGCCGGGGATCGTCGAGGCCGACGACCTCGGCACGTATGTCATGAAGTTGTCTACCTAGCCGCCCTGACCTGGGGTGATGTGGTCATCTGGGCCTCTGACCTGTGGAGATGGATCTTTCAGCGCCTTTCAGGCTCATGCCGCGTTGCACAGTCGATTCTCCCCACGCGCTCCCCAGCGCCGCCCAAACTCCCCAGATTCTCCCCAGGGATGGCCCGTGCAGCGCGACGGGGTACCGGCGGAAGCCGTCCCCCTGAGGCGCTGCTAGCTACGCTGCGTGACTGTGCGGGCCAGGCAGGGCCCACCGGCAGGTTCTTCGTCCGCTGGTGGGACGGCGGCGCATCGCTGACCTGCGCACATAGCAGTCATGGATACCTCGTCGGAGTCGTTGGCCGGGAATGGTCCGGATCTTGATCGATGCGGGCCTTGGACTGCGGCTTGGCTTGGATGAGCCTTCGCCTCGTTCCTTGATCGATGGTCGGCGCCGATGAGCGAAATTTTTGCCCGGGGCGGCCGCCCGGCGACATGCAGCGGTTGGGCCCCCACTGTCCGGTCCGGGATCAAAACGGGCCCAACACCTCTCGGGGTTCGGCTGCCAGCTCGAGGGTTTCGAGCACAGTGAGCAGTTGCCGCTCCTCGTAGCGGAAGTGGTTCTCCATGATCGCGGCGATGCCTTCGAGGTGCTGGTCAAGCTCCTGAGGTGGCGCGGCCCGGTCGACCGCGGCACGGAGGCTGCCGAGCAGGTGGGCGATCATCGAGTGATCCTGCTCGAGCGAGCGCAGCACCGGGCGCAGCTCCGGATGCGCAGCTGCGATGGCCGGGAACAGAGTGTGGTCTTCGCCCTGGTGGTGGCTGTCGAGAGCGGTACAGAAGCCGTGGCAATACAGCAGCAGTTCACGGGTGGCTGCCTCACCGGGGGTGCCGTTGGCGAGGGAGGCGCGGGTCACGGACAGCGCTTCCCGTAGTCGCCGGTGCACTCGACGGAGTTCTTGGCTCCAGGCGAACGTGACGGCAGGCGGCCCGGCGGCCCGTGTCGCCCTCTGCCAGGCGGACGGATTCCGCTGGGTCACCCTCGAAGGCCGGGCCACCGTCACCGACGACCCCGCGCGCCTGGCCGAGGCGGTCCGCCGCTACACCGTCCGCTACCGCGCGGCCCCGCCCGCCCCACTGGACCTGGTCGTCGTGGAGATCGCCGTCGACCGCGTCCTGAGCCTCAACCTCTGAATCCCCCGTACGGAATGCGAAGTCACACCGCCATGCCCACCCTCCCCGTCCTCGACTCCACCCTCCACTACCGCGAGTCCGGCGACCCCGACGGACTGCCGTTCGTCTTCCTCCACAACAACCCCACCTCCTCCCACCTGTGGCGGAACGTCCTGCCGGGGGTGGCCGCGCCCGGCCGCCGCCTGCTGGCCCCCGACCTCATCGGCATGGGCGACTCCGGCAAGCCCGGGCTCCGTTCAGTCAGCGCGTGAATGGGCTCGGCCGGGTCGCAGTTGAACGATTCCGAACTGGTATGTCTCGCCGTCGCGCAGGCGTTGCTGGGGTTCGTCTCGGAGGCCCGCTGAATGCGATCCACATCCCGTCCGGCGACCAACTGGGCGCACCTTCGTACGCCTTGTCGTCCCGCGTGCCCCGCACCGGGCCCCCGGCCCGCCGCCAG
This sequence comes from Streptomyces benahoarensis, assembly GCF_007280575.1. GTDB lineage: Bacteria > Actinomycetota > Actinomycetes > Streptomycetales > Streptomycetaceae > Streptomyces > Streptomyces benahoarensis. The sequence goes on along the minus strand of NZ_VKJP01000027.1, from coordinate 26,353 downwards.
GATCACGAGGATCTGCGGCAGGTCCAGCCCGCCAGCGGTGGAGGACGAAGACGACGGACCGCCGTCGGGTAATCACGTCGGGTCGGTGTGCACCCGCGTCGAACGAGATCCGGACTGCCAGGTCGACGCTCGCGCGGTGCCGCGCGATGACGTCGACCAGCTCCGTGAGCACCGCGAGCACCGACTCTGCGACAGCTGCGGCCTCCGGCAGCTCGCCGAGCAACGCCGGCAGCACCACCGCGGCGAACCGGTGGGAACGGCACATCACTTCGGCGGGGTCTCTCTCGGGCCCAACCCGGAACGCAAGGGAGTTCGCCACGCCGAGAACCTGCGGCACGGTGGCGTTCCGTCCGGCCGCGGGAGGCCGCAAGCCCACAGTGCTGTCGCTCAGGCATACTGGATCAAAGCCGCGCTCGCAGCCAAGGCGGGAGGGGCGCCTGCGGGTCCGGTCGCGGCGTTCGAGCAGCAGGCCACTGACCAGGACGGCGAAGTCGCCTGGTTGCGGCACGTCGCCAATGCCTATCGGAAGACCGACCCATCCCAGGCGCAGCGCCTGCTCGCCACCGCAGGAGCAACCGCATGACCATCACCACGGCGGCCAGGACCGTTACCGACATACTCCAGCCTCGCAATGTCCTGCTGGCCGGCATGCTCGGCATCGGCATCGCAGCGGCTGGCGACTGGACCGGCATCCCCTGGGGCCTGCTCGGCGCGCTGTGCGCCGGCATCATCCCCGCGGCCTACATCGAGTGGGAGCGCAAGCGGGGCACCTGGGGGGACCGTCACGTGGTGGACCGCACGAAGCGGGCCCCCATCTTCGTCGTCATCCTGGCGTCCATCGGCCTCGGTTCGCTCGCCATGGTCCTTGGACGTGCGCCGACCGGCATCCTCATCGCGATGCTTGCCCTGTGGGCCATGACCATCGGCCTCCTGACCATCAACACGGTCTGGAAGATCAGCGTGGACAGCGCGGTGGCTTCCGCCGTCGTCGCGATGCTCGCCGTCGTCCACTCATCGTGGTGGCTGCTCGCCTACCTCCTCACCGCAGCCGTGTGCTGGTCCCGTGTGGCACTGACGTATCACACCGTCGCCCAGACGGTGGCTGGCGCATCCCTCGGCGCCGCCACCGCCGCGGCGTTCCTCCTGGCCTGACACCCGAACAGCAAGAGACCCCGGACAGCGCGTCCGGGGCTCCTTTGCATTCAGCGCGCTGGGGTAGCCGTCTGAGCCGTGCACGGACGCGGGGCCGACGGTCGACACCGTTCGCACCGCTCTCGGCACCTCGGGGAGCGAGGCGGCCGGTACGTTTCGAGGCACACGGTGCCATCCGCCCAGAGGGCGCCGATATGCCGCGCGGGCGTCCGGTTGACGGCCAACAGGTCGGATGGGAGACAGGCAGCCAGCAGCCCTGGAGCGGCAACGTCGCCCGCGAAGTGACCTGGCGTTCGGGACCACACACACGAGCTGTCCGGCCACCGTCCGGTCGAAGACCGTCACCACCATCGTGACGTGGGGACAGATGTGCTCAACCGCGAGCGCATGGCGCAGGGACTCGGCGTCGTTGTCCAGAAGAATCGCGATGCCTGCCACCTCCTGGTCCACCCGCGCCCGGTCCAGTGCCTGGCGCAGATCATCATCGGTGGGTTGCGTCAGGTGGCGCACGAGGTGCCCCGCGACTGCAGGAAGCCGCACACCCGGCGTGCCTCGTCGTTGCCGATCACGACGACGTACCGCCCTGGTGCTCCGCCCGCGGCACCGAGGTTCGGGGAGGATTGCTCGGGCGAGGGCTCGCCGGCGGCGCCATCGCGGCACTGCTCAGAGATCAAAGATGCAGTCATCGGAACGGTAGGGGTCGCAGTCAAGGCACCGGAGGGTCTTGCAGCCGCTACATCTGATGAACAGTCGGCCGCAGTCGCACTTGGCGGCACTCGGATCACCGGAATCCCTGTCCAGGACAGGGAGGCGGGGGATCACGCCAGTACCAGGACGGGGCCGTTCACTTGCAGCACGCATTGGTCTCTTCCGGTCGCATGAAGGCGCAATGGGGCCTGGTCACGCAGCGCTCCGGACCACCAGCGGGTGGGCCTGGTGCGCCCACCGCCTGAGGACGTTCCCGTGCAGGGGGCCTTGGGGCACCGACTTGGAGTGGGCGAGGTGCCGTATACCTGCTGATCAGGTGCTCGGCACCATCGCACCGAGGGGTGGCGGGTGTGCAGACAGCCGACCGCCCTCCCCCTCGGATCGCAGGGGGAGTCGAGATCAGCGCGGGAGTCACGGCTCGCCCGCTCACCGTGAGCGTCGAGCCGGCCGGCGAGGAACGCCGGGGATCACCCGACGCGGAATCTCGTGTACACCGAAAGTAGGGGGCGCCTCCCTCCACACCATGGACAGATGTCAGATTCTTGGCGCTCGCGATGCGACACATGCTCAACCCCCGCAGCGGGCGCTGGGCATCCCGGGGGTGGATGGCAATCTCTGTCGAACCCGGAACGGCCCGGCGTCCGGGCGACCACCCTTTGATCGCCCGGCGCCACTCCGGACAACTCGCCGTGATTGTCCACCCGGCGCGGCGTGCAAACCGTGCCTCAGCGGGGGATACGTCCCTTGCTGTGCATGGCGGTGCGGACGCGTTCCTCTGCCAGGCTGCGGCCGGCCGTGTGCGGTGTCGTGTTGCGGCGCTTGGCCTCCTCAAGGACGGTGACGGCGTTCGTGCGCAGCCGGCTGGAGATCGTCTCGAAAATGGTGGGGGTCTCGGGCCGGAAGCCGGAGTAACGGGCGTCCATGGCGAACGCGGCGGCGACAACGCCGCCGGCGTTGGCGACGAAGTCGGGCAGTACGGTGACACCGCGCTGCGCGAGGATCTCCTGAGCCTGCGGAGAGGTGGGCAGGTTGGCGCCCTCGACGACCAGTTTGGCCTTGATCCGGTGGGCCTTCTCGGCGTCGATGACGTCCTGCAAGGCGGCGGGAACCAGGACGTCGCAGTCGACGGTCAGTTCCAGGCCGGCGTCGATGACAGCGCCTTGGGAGAACCGGTTCACGAAGGCGTCGCCGTGCTCCTCGCGGGCGGCGAGTAGGGAAGGCACGTCCAGTCCACTGGGGTCGTGGAGTCCACCGTGGGCCGTGGATACCGCGACGACGGTGGCGCCGAGCTCGGCGTACCGTGCGGCTGCGGCAGCGCCCACGGCACCGAAGCCCTGGATGGCCACCCGGGCACCGGCCAGGGGCATCCCGAGGCTCTGCGCAGCGGAATCGGTGGCCTCTGCGACGCCGTAGCCGGTGACCCCGAGCTTGTCGTAGGCGACGCCCCCCAGGTGTTCGGGGGTGCCGACGGCGGCTCCGCGGTCGCCCAACTCGTCCTGGATGACGGCCGCGTCGCATTCGGTCAGCCCCATGTCCAGGCCCATCACGTACTCGCGGGGCACCTCGTTGGACAGGGCACGGGCGAACGCGCGCAGGATCGCTTCCTTGTCGCGGGAGGCGGGATCAGCGACGATGCCGGCCTTCGCGCCGCCGTAGAACAGATCGACGCCGGCCCACTTCCAGGTCATGACGCGGGCCAGCCGCGCGATTTCGTCGACCGTCACGGTCGGACTCATGCGCGTTCCGCCCTTGCCGGTGCCCCGGGCGGTGTTGTCGATGACCAGCACGCCTTTCATGCCGGTACGCCGGTGGGAGACAACAACGATCTTCTCGGGACCCCAGTCGTCAACGAGGGAGAGTGCGTCAGTCACGTCTGTCTTTCCTTGTGGGTAGGTCGGTGGGTGGGTTGATCGGGAGGCGGGATCGCGCGGGCTACGAGGAGGGGACGGAGGGCGGCAGCGCGCGGGCGATGAGCTGGGCGACGTGGGTGCCGGTGCGGTCGGTCTGCTGAGAGATCTGGGTGCGGCAGCTGAAGCCGTCGGCGAGGATGTGGGTGTCGAGGTCGGCGGCGCGCACGGCGGGCAGCAGGACCTGCTCGCCTGCGGCGACGGAGACGTCGTAGTGGCCGCGTTCGAACCCGAAGTTGCCCGCCAGGCCACAACAGCCCGAATCCAGTGTCGTGTTGTCGACGCCCATGCGGCGCAGCAGTGTGCTGTCGGCGCTGAATCCGGAGGTGGCGTGCTGATGGCAGTGGGTCTGGCTGATCGAGCTGGTTTCGATCAGCGGAGGCTGCCAGTCGGACGCCTGGTGGATGAGGAGTTCGGCGAGGGTGACGGTGGACCCGGCAATGGCGCGGGCATCGGCGTTTCCGTCGAGGAGTTCGGCCAGATCACTTCTCAGGGCCGCGGTACAGCTGGGCTCCAGCCCGACGATGGGGATGCCCGCTCCGGCGGCGGGGCCCAGGGCGGTGGTGGTGCGCCGGGCGATACGGCGGGCGATGCTCAGCTGTCCGGTGGTGATCCAGGTCAGTCCGCAGCACTGGGTGCCGTCGGGGACCTGGACGCGGAAGCCGGCGCTCTCCAGCACGTCGACTCCGGCTTTGAGGACGTCGGGAGTGAAGTGGTTGTTGAAGGAGTCGACCCACAGCATGACCGGTCCGCGGTGTCCCTCGCCCTGAGGCGTGCGGCTGCGGAACCAGGTCAGGAAGGTCTGGTCGGCGAACTGCGGAAGGTTTCGCTGCGCAGCGATCCCTCCGAGACGTTTGATGAGGGAGGCCAGACGGGAGGAGGTAAGGGCGTTGACCAGTCGTGGCATGCGGGCTGCCAACCGGGACAGCAGGGGAAGCCAGCCCATCGTGTAATGCGAGGCGGGCCGGACGCGCCCCTTGTAGTGGTGGTGCAGGAACTCCGACTTGTACGTGGCTACGTCCACGCCGACCGGGCAATCGACGCTGCATCCCTTGCAGGACAGGCACAGGTCGAGGGCGTCGCGGACTTCCGTGGACCGCCAGCCGTCAGTGATCACTTCGCCCTGCGTCATCTCGTACAGCAGGCGTGCGCGGCCGCGGGTGGAGTCCCTTTCGTCCAGGGTGACGCGGTAGCTGGGGCACATGACGTCGCCGCGATGGCCGGCGGAGCGGCATTTGCCGACGCCGACGCAGCGGCGCGTGGCCTTGGCGAAGTCACCGCCGTCCGCGTGGAAGGGGAGGACCGTCGTCAGGGGGAGCGGGGTGCGGTGCGGACTGACCCGCAGGTTTCCGTCCACGGGCAGCGGGTGCACGATCATGCCGGGGTTGAGGCCGTTGTCGGGGTCCCAGATGCTCTTGAACTCCTCGAACAGGGCGATGATGTCGGGCCCGTACATGAGGGGCAGCAGTGCGGAACGAGCCTGCCCGTCGCCGTGCTCGCCGGACAGGGAACCGCCGTGCGCGGCGATCAGTTCGGCGGCATCGGTGACGAAGGCGCGGAAGACGGCCGTGCCCTCCTCGGTGGTGAAGTCGAAGTTGATGCGTACGTGCAGGCAGCCCTCGCCGAAGTGACCGTATACGGCCCCCTGGAGCTGATGGTGGCCCAGCAGTTCGGTGAACTGGCGTAGGTAGGAGCCGAGTTGGTCGGGCGGGACGGCGGCGTCCTCCCATCCCGGCCATGCCTCGGAGCCTCCCCCGGGCCCAGGCAGGCGGGTGGCCAGACCGGCCCCGTCCTCGCGGATGCGCCACAGCCGGCGGGCCCGTGCCGGATCGGCGATGACCTCACTGCCGGTGAAGCCGTCCGCCTGCCGTGCTGATGCGGCAAGGGCCTCGGCGCGGCGGGGCAGTTCGTCCGGTGTGCCGCCGATTTCGGCGAACAGCCAGGCCCGGGCGGCGGGCAGGGTGTCGATGGCGGCGCGGGTCTCGGGCCGGGTGACGATGTCGGTCAGGGCTTGGTCGAGTCCTTCGAGCGCCAGCAACCGGTGGTCCAGCAGGGAGGGCACCGCGTCGGCTGCGGCACAGGCGTCTTGGAACCCGAGCACGACCAAAGCCCGAGCAGGCGGCGGAGGGATGAGGCGGACGGTCGCCGAGAGGACGACCGCGAGGGTGCCCTCGCTGCCGACGAGAGCTCGGGCCAGGTTGAAGCGGTTCTCGGGCAGCAGATGTTCCAGGGCGTACCCCGACACCTGCCGCGGGAACTGTCCGAGCTTGGTCCGCAATGTGGCCAGATTGCTCTGGGCGAGCTGGTACAGGGACGCGATCAGCTGAGCGCGGTCGTCACCGGCAGCCATTGCGTCATCGATCTCGTCCTGGGTCATCTCGCCCAGATGGACCACCGTGCCCCGGTAGGTGACCACTTCGAGTTCTGCGACGTTGTCCGCGGTGCGGCCCCAGGCCACGGAGTGGGTTCCGCAGGCATTGTTCCCGATCATGCCGCCGAGCGTGCAGCGGCTGTGGGTGGAGGGATCGGCGCCGAAGAGCAGGCCGTGCTCGGCGGCGGCCGTCTGAAGGTCATCGAGGACGATGCCCGGCTGCACCGTCGCGGTGCGTGCCTGCGGGTCCAGGGCGAGGAGCCGGTTGAAGAAGCGGGAGAAGTCGAGCACCACGCCGGCGCCGACAGCTTGACCGGACGTGCTGGTGCCCGCGCCCCGGGACGTGACCGGCACGCCGAGGCGGCGGCACACGCCAAGGGTGTTGAGGACGTGCCGGCGCTCGCGGGGGAAGACCACCGCCAGTGGGATCTGCCGGTAATTGGAGGCGTCGGCCGAGTACTGTGCCCGGCGGCCGGCGTCGCCGGCGACCTCACCGCAATTTCCCCGGCTGAGGGCGTCGGTCACTGCTGCCGTATCCACGCTGCCGAGGTCCTGCACTGTCGTGGTCACTGTGCTGCTCCTTCGTTCACCGGCCACGTTCGACCTGGTCACCCCACGATGTGGGCCGACCACCACAGAGACAAGAGCCAGCAGGACGAAAGATTTGACGCTTGAGGCCAATAATTGCTTATGCTCGCCGTCTCGAAACCCCTCAGGAGCCCGCTGTGCTGAAGCCTCTGCATCTGCTCACGTTGAAGGCCGTCGTCCGCAGTGGATCATTCGCCGTCGCGGCCCGCGATCTCGGCTACACGTCCTCCGCGATCTCGCAGCAGATCTCCGCCCTGGAGAAGGAGACCGGGCTGGTCCTGTTCGAGCGGGAGGCGCACGGCATCCATCCGACCGCCGCGGCGCACCGCCTGGTCGACCTCAGTACGCGGGCGCTGGCCGCCATGGACGACCTGAATTACCAGGTGCAGGAGCTCGCCAGCGGCGCCACGGGGCGCCTCAGGCTGGGCAGCTTCCCGACGGCCGGCGTCAGGCTGGTGCCGCCCGCGCTGTCGCCCCTGAGCGAAACGCATCCGCGCGCGCAGATCCAACTGGAGGAGGGCGAACCGGAAGAGCTCATCGCCGCCCTCGGCAGCGGCGACCTGGACATCGCCCTGGTGTACGAGTACGGGCTCAGTCCACGCCAGTGGCCCGACGGACTGACCTGCCGTCATCTGTTGCGGGAGGACCTGATCCTGCTTCGGGCGCACGGCAGCGGCCTGAGCGCGCAGCTTGCCCACCTGTCCAAGGCGCGGTGGATCACCAGCCGGGAAGGAACGGCCGGGGCCCGCTCGCTCACCCGGCTGTGCGCGGCGGCAGGGTTCGATGCCGCGGTCGCCTTCCGCAGCAACAACTATGACGTGGTGCGGGAGTTGGTCTCTGCCGGGCTCGGGGTGGCCATCGTGCCGGCACTCGGCCACGTACCGAGTGAAGCCATCGAGGCCACCCGCCTGACGCAGCGTTCCGCGCACCGCCAGGTGATGGCGCTGCACCGCAGCGAGAACAGCAACCCCTTGCTGGCCACGATGTTCGACGCGCTGCGGCGTGCGGTGCCCACTGGCGAGCCGCATCTGCACCCGGCCGAGGGCGCCTAGAGGAGGCATCCTCCCTGGTGTCCAGTGGCCAGGGAGGAGGGCAACCAGTCGGCCGATGGTGCGCCCGGCGTTCGCGTTACCGGGCGGGCTCCCGTTCGGGATCGGGCGCCGGTTCGTCGGAGTCGGACATGTCGTCGAGCGCGTCGAGATCCACCGAGCCCCCCGGCATGACCCTGCGCGTGCGGCGATACCCGTAGGCGGCGTAGATGACGAGGCCGACGACCAGCCAGCCGCCCAGTCGTACCCAGGTCTCCCATTCCAGGAACGACATGAGCCAGACGGAGAAGACCATGCCGAGGATCGGCACGACCGGCATTCCCGGACATCGAAAGCCCCGCTTGAGGTGCGGCTTGGTGTAGCGCAGGATCAGTACCGCCGCGGAGACGACCACGAAGGCCAGCAGCACCCCGATATTGGTGAGTTCGGCGACGGCGTTGATGGGCAGCACGCCTGCGAGTACGGCGGAGACGACGCCGATGACCCAGGTGGCGCGGTGCGGAACCTTCCGCTTGGGGTGGATGGCGCCGAACCATGCCGGCATCAGTCCGTCACGGCTCAGCGCGTACCAGAGACGGGATGCGCCCATCATGAAGGAGAACGTCACCGTGACGATGCCGATCACCGCACCGACGGCGATGACGTTGGCCAGCCCGTTCAATCCCACCTTCGCGAAGGCGCTGGAGATCCCGCTGCTCGGATTGAGATCGGTGTAGCGCTGCACGCCGGTGAGCACGATGCAGACCAGGACGTACAGAACCATGGAGATGGCCAGCGAGAGCATCATCGCCTTGGGCAGTTTCTTGCGTGACTCCACCGACTCTTCGGCGGCCGTGCTCAGCGCGTCGTAGCCGAACACCGCGAAGAAGACCGTTGCGGCGCCGGTGAAGGCCCCGCTGATGCCGAACGGCGCAAAGGGGGTCAGGTTGTCGGTGTTGATCTTGGTGAAACCGACCACGATCACCAACAGCACAATGCCGATCTTGATGATGGTCAGTACCGTCTCCACACGGGCCGAGGTGCGCGTTCCGCGAGTCAGCAGCCAGGCCACGGCCAGGCAGATCGCCGCGGCCAGCACATCGACCCTATGGCCGTCGCCGGTGCCCGGAGCGCCCAGCGCCCAGGTGGGCAGGTGGATGCCGACGGCGTCCAGCAGGAATCCCAGATAGCCCGACATGCCGATCGCGACGACGGCGACGATCGCGGTGTACTCCAACAGCAGGTCCCAGCCCACGATCCAACCGACGATCTCCCCGAGGACCGCGGCGCAGTACGTGTAGGACGAGCCGGCCTTCGGAACCATGCCGGCGAATTCGGCGTAGGCGAAGGCGGCGCACAGTGACGCCGCCCCGGCCACCAGAAAGGAGATCAGGACAGCGGGGCCCGCGACATTCCTGGCCACGGCCGAGGCCAGGCTGAAGATGCCGGCTCCGATGATGGCTCCGATACCGATCATCGTGAGCTGGGTGAGGCCGAGCGTGCGCACCATGCGCTTGTCGGCGGGCTGCTCGGAGGGAAGCGTTCGCCTGAAGACTCCCTGTGGGCCTCTTCCCAGCAAAGGGGGAAGGTGAGATTTCGGGGTGTGATGGGGGGACATCGATCGCTCCCTGTCAGGCAACGGCGGCACGACGGGCCACCGTCGTGGCGTGGGTCACCACTGGCCTGAAACCCTCACCCACTTCCTCGGTCGGCGAAAGAGAGTGCAGCCCGACAACTTGCGACGCTGAGGGCCAGCAAAGCTGATGCCTGTGCGGTGGAGGGCGAGGAAAGCGACCTCTGATGCAGAGCGCACCTATCCGTGGCCGGATGGCCTCCGCGCTTCCGGAGGCCGGCTGTCGACCCTATGAGTGCCTACGCCGGGTTGCCGCGCCGGGCCTCGGAAACGGCCTTCAGGACGGAGACCAGGGCCGCCACCGTAGGCCGGTGCTCCGCGGAGGAGCGGATGACGACGACGATGTGCCGCTCGATCGTCTCGCGCAGCTCCACCACGTCAAAGCGTGACGAGCGCAGTGAGAGCATCAGATCCGTCACCGTGCTCACACCGACGCCCGCCTCGACAAGCGCCAGTGTGGCCGCGGTGTCCGTCACCTCGTGCTGCACCTCGGGCTCGACGCCCGCCCGTCGGCATGCGGTGCGCACGGCACGGCCGTAGTAGCTGTCGGTCGACGGCAGGATCCATCGCAGGTTCTGAGTGTCCGCCAGGGAGATCCCCTCGCGGCCGTTCATCGACCCTGCGGGCACCGCGAGGGAGAAACGTTCCCGGTACAGCTGAATCACCCGCAGGGCCGGATCGCGGCGGATGGGCACATCCGGGTAGTCCAGGCCGAGTGCGAGGTCCACGGATCCGGACGTGACGGCGTCATAGACCTCGTCCACGTCCATGTCACGGCTGTGCACCAGCAGCCCCGGATGGATCTCGCGGGCCTTGTGCAGAACCAGAGGCAGGATCTCGGCGGCAGCCGTGGCGAAGAGGCCGACCAGCAGCGACCCGGAGGCTTCGTTGCGGGTGCGTTCGAGCGCTTCGACGGCCTCGGCTTCCGTGGACAGGATCCGCTCTGCGTGCCGGGCCAGCGTCCTCCCCGCGTCCGTCAGCTCCACCCGGCGCCCGATCCGCTGCAGTAGTTCCATGCCGGTGGCCTTTTCCAGCGCGGCGATCTGCTGGGAGACCCCGCCGGGCGTGTATCCCAGAGCCTCCGCCACCGCGGTGACGGTCCCGCGACGGGTCAGCTCCACCAGGGAGCGAAGCTGAGCGCTCGTCCAGTCCATATAGAGACTCTAATAGATATGGGGAACAAACTATTCATGGACGTCAACGGTCGGGTTGCTACACGATGACGCACAGATAGCTGATCAGCATCGACACGCACTGACAGCCCAAGCCACGCCCCACGGATGCCCTATCGGCTCTGGCGTTGGCCTCTGGAAGGGACCGGCCTCTTGTCCTCCTCATCCACCTTCCGCACCGTTCCGCCGACCGCCGATGTCGTGATCATCGGCGGTGGAGTGATGGGTGCCAGTACCGCGTTCCACCTGGCCGAGTCAGGGGTGCAGAACATCGTTGTCGTCGAACGCGGCGACCTGGGCTGCGGCAGCTCGGGCAAGCCGATCGGCGGGGTGCGAGCGCAGTTCTCCGACCCGCTCAACATCGAGCTGGGAAACCGGAGCCTGCGTGCCTACCAGGACTTCCCGCACCGCCCCGGCGCAGGTATCCGACTCGACACCGTCGGATACCTGTTCCTGCTCAGCACGGCCCAACAGGCCACGGACTTCGAGAACAGCGTCCGGATCCAGAACAGCCTTGGCGTCCCCAGCCGCATGATCGGCCCGAGCGAGGCGCACCGGCTGTGTCCCTACATCAGCACCGACGGACTCGTGGCCGCCGCCTATTCTCCCACCGACGGCCATGCCCGCCCCGGACTGGTCGTCCAGGGATACGCGCGCTCCGCGAACCAGGCTGGCGTCACCCTCGCGACGCACACCGCCGTCACCGGCATCGACACCCGCAGCGACCGGATCACGGCAGTGCACACCGATCACGGAACGATCTCCTGCGCCACCGTCATCTGCACCGCCGGTGCCTGGTCGGCTCAGATCGGGGACATGCTCGGGATCAACCTCCCCGTCCGTCCGGTACGCCGCCAGCTGCCCTTCACCATCGACTTCTCCTCGACCGGCTACTTCCACAACAGCGACGACGGGTTGCTGTTCGGTCTGGCCGATCCCGACCAGCAGGACGGCTTCGACACCGACTGGACGCCGGAATGGCTGGAGCTGTTCCGCGGCGCGGCGCGGCGCCGGGCGCCCGCCCTGGCGGACATGGAGATCGCCGACGGCTGGGCCGGCCTCTACGAGGTCACCCCGGACCACAACGCACTCATCGGCCGCTCCGGCGAGGTGCACAACTTCCTTTATGCGACCGGGTTTTCCGGGCACGGCTTCCTGCAGGCCCCCGCCGTCGGAGAGATCGTCCGCGATCTGTACCTGGACCGCGAACCCTTCGTCGATGTCACTCCGCTCAGCGCCGACCGCTTCATGACAGGGGCCGAAGTCCGCCCCGAAGCCCACGTGGTGTGAGTCCCCCGACTGAAAGGCAACACTTGCGATGACCAGCCAGTGGCAGCTGCGCGCCGCATTCGCTGCGCGGCTCTCCGACATGTACGGGCGGGAGGTCCCCGCCTACACCACCCTGGTGGACGTCTCCCGTGAAGTGAACGAGGACGTCCTGCGCGCGCGGGGCGCCGACGCCGAACGCCTGGGCTCCATCAGCCGGGTGACCGCGGAGCGGCACGGCGCGATCCGTGTCGGCACCCCCCAGGAAATGCAGCAGGTTGCCCGCATCTTCGGCGCCCTGGGCATGCGCCCGGTCGGCTTCTACGACCTGCGTGAGGCCGCCGCCAGCGCGGTGCCCGTCATCTCCACCGCCTTTCGCCCCACCAGCAGAGAAGAGCTGGCACGCAACCCGTTCCGCGTCTTCACCTCCATGCTGACCCCCGCCGACCCGCGGTTCTTCGACGACGACCTGCGCGCCCGCCTGGAGACCTTCCTCGCAGGCCGCGAGCTGTTCCCCCCGGAACTGCTCGCTCTTGCCGACCGGGCCGAAGCTGAGGGGGAACTGCCCGAAGCGGAGGCCGAACGTTTCCTCCAACTGGCCGTTCATGCCTTCGAACTGTCGACGGAACCGGTGGACAAGGCGTGGTACGAAAGGCTGGAGAGGGTCTCCGCCGTCGCCGCGGACATCGGCGGCGTGCGCAGCACCCACATCAACCACCTCACCCCGCGTGTCCTGGACATCGACGAGCTCTACCGGCGCATGACCGAGCGCGGCATCGAGATGATCGACACCATCCAGGGCCCGCCGGCCTGGAAGGGCCCCGACGTCCTGCTGCGCCAGACATCCTTCCGGGCCCTTGCCGAGCCCCGCGCCCTGCGCACCCCGGACGGCACCGTCATCAGGGGAGCCCTGCGGGTGCGCTTCGGTGAGGTCGAGGCCCGTGGCCTTGCCCTCACCCGCGAGGGCCGGGCTCTCTACGACAGCTTGCTCGCCCGCATCGACGAGCAGGCGTCTGCCCACCCGGGAAAGGATCGAAGCGAACTCGCCCACACCGTTTGGGCAGAGCACATGCCCCACACCGAACACGAGCTCGCCACTTCGGGTTTGGCCTACTTCACCTACCACGTCGCGCCCGACCGGCCGCGCGACGGAAGCCGACCGCCCACCCGCATCAGCGAACTGGTGGAACAGGGCTGGGTACGCGCCGAGCCCATCGTCTACGAGGACTTCCTGCCCCGCTCCGCAGCCGGCATCTTCCAGTCCAACCTCAGCGGCGAGGGCTCGCGGAACAACGATCAGCAGGGCGCCGCGTACGACGCCGCATGGCTCTCCGGCGCGATCGGCCGCGAGGTCCTGGACCCCTTCTCCCTCTACGAGCAGCAGCAGAACCACTCCATCCGGCAGGCCGCCCGCGAACTGGAACTCGACGGCGCCCTCGACCAAGCCCCTCACCTCCCCGAAGGAGCATCATGACCAGCACCGCCCTGCCCACCACCGAGGACCTGCGCACCCGCGCCCGCACCAGCCTTGAGCGCGTCGGCGTCACCGTCCCCGAAGGCACCGATTTCCGGGCCCGCACCCCCATCACCGGCGAGGACCTCTTCGGTCTGGAAGCCGCAACGGCCGCCGACACCGAGGAAGCCCTCACCGCAACCCGCGCGGCGTTCCTCACCTGGCGCACCACGCCGGCCCCACGCCGAGGCGAACTCGTACGCCGTCTGGGCGAGTTGCTGCGCGACCACAAGAGCGACCTGGCGGACCTCATCACCATCGAAGCGGGCAAGATCCGCTCCGAGGCCCTGGGCGAGGTCCAGGAGATGATCGACATCTGCGACTTCGCCGTGGGCCTGTCCCGCCAGCTCTACGGCCGCACCATCGCCTCCGAGCGCCCCGGCCACCGCCTCGCCGAAACCTGGCATCCGCTCGGCGTCGTCGGGGTCATCTCCGCGTTCAACTTCCCCGCCGCGGTGTGGTCCTGGAACACCGCCGTGGCTCTGGCCTGCGGTGACACCGTGATCTGGAAGCCGTCCGAACTCACTCCGCTGATCTCCCTGGCCTGCGACCATCTTCTGGCACGGGCAGCCGAAGAGGTCGGCGCGCCGCGCGACGTGCACCGGCTGCTGCTCGGCGACCGCACCATCGGCGAGAAGCTCGTCGACGACCCGCGCGTCGCGCTCATCAGCGCCACCGGCTCGACCCGCATGGGGCGCGAAGTCGGCCCCCGCGTCGCGGCCCGCTTCGGGCGCAGCCTGCTGGAACTCGGAGGCAACAACGCTGCCGTCGTCGCGCCCTCCGCCGACCTGGACCTGGCCGTGCAGGCGATCGTCTTTGCCGCGGCCGGCACCGCCGGGCAGCGCTGTACGACCCTGCGCCGCCTCATCGTGCACCGCGACATCGCCGACACCCTCGTCGCACGGCTGACCGCCGCCTACCAGAAGCTCCCCATCGGCAACCCCTTCGACGACGCCACCCTCGTCGGGCCACTCATCTCCACCAAGGCTCTCGACGGCATGCAGGACGCACTCACCCGCGCCCAGGGCCAGGGCGGCAAGATCCTTGCCGGTGGAGGTCGGCGCCTGGCCGAAGCCGCAGCCCAGGCCGCCTATGCCGAACCCGTCATTGTCCGCGTCGACAAGCAGAGCGATGTCGTGCGGGAGGAGACCTTCGCCCCGATCCTGTACGTGCTGACCTACGACACACTCGACGAGGCGATCGCGCTGCACAACGACGTCCCGCAGGGCCTTTCCTCCAGCATCTTCACCCGCGATCAGCAGGAGGCGGAACTCTTCCTGTCGGCGGAGGGCTCCGACTGCGGCATCGCCAATGTCAACATCGGGACCTCCGGCGCGGAGATCGGCGGAGCCTTCGGCGGCGAGAAGGAGACCGGCGGCGGCCGTGAGTCCGGCTCCGACTCCTGGCGCGCCTACATGCGTCCGGCCACCAACACCATCAACTACTCCAGCCGGCTCGCTCTTGCACAGAACGTCAGTTTCCTCTAGGCGCGCCCCTCACCCCGCACGAGGAACCTGCACGCCTTCGCCCGGAGTCAGGCAGCTCCGGGCGAAGGCTGCGACGGCGAGTCCAGCAGGCCGGGGCCCACGCACGCCCCGACTTTCGGAAAGGCCGACCGGGTGAGTACACACCCGCCGGCAGCGTCGGGGCCGTCGGCGAGCGATCACGCCTCCCCGTCGGTCGAACGTCCTGCGCGGGTGTCCTTACGGGCCGGCCCCCTGAGAGCCTGTCGGCTGGCTGATCGTAGCGGTGTCCGGCTGCCGTCCTCTCCAGCTACGGTGGAGCACATCCGCTCAGACGACGCGCCGTTTTGCGGGGGCCGCACCGCCGTCCTTCCGTACGGCGCGGACGCCGATCACAGCGCGCTTCCCGCCTGCCAGCCGGACCAGGACAGGTTCCACCCGTTGAGGCCGTTGTCCGGCTTGACGGTCTGCTCGGGCGAGTTCTTGACGACCACGACATCGCCGATGAGCGACTGTTCGAAGAGCCACTTGCCCGGTGTGTCGCCCCCGCCGCCCTTGTTGTCCTGCAGGCCGACGCATCCGTGGCTGGTGCCAGTCGGCCGAAAATCGACGGATTGCCCCAGTAGTTGCCATGGAGGAAGGTGCCGGAGGCCGACAGTCGCATGGCGTGCGGCACGTCCGGGATGTTGTAGGCGTCCTTGCCGAAGCCGACCGTCGAACCGTCCATCCGGGTCTGCACGAGCTTCTCCGAGATCACCATCTGGCCGTTGTAGGTCGGGCTCTGCGGGCTGTCGCCGGATATCGGCACCGACTTGAGAGTCTTGCCATCCCGTACCACCGTCATGGTCCGGGTATCCATGTCGACAGTGGAGACCTGGGAGCGGCCGATGGTGAAGGACACCGTCTTGGACTGCACGCCGGTGATGCCGCTACCGCCCTTCACACCATCCAGGTCGATCTTCATCGTGACCTTGGGGCCGGCCTTCCAGTACACCTGCGGCCGGAAGTCCAGGCGCTGGGCGCCGAACCAGTGGCCGATGACCTGCTGGCCGCTGCTGGAGGTCACCTTGATGTGGGACTGGACGTCCTTCTTGTTCGTGATCACCTTGTCGAAGGTGAAGGACACCTGCATGCCCACGCCGACGGTCTTGCCGCCGTGCGGGGTGTAGGAGCCGATGAAGCTGTTCTTCGAGGAGACGGTGGTGAAGGTGGCGTGCTCGGTGGCCGCCCGGCCCTTGTCGTCCTTGGCGTTGGCGACCAGCTTGTACTTGGTGCCGCGCTCCAATGCCGCCGACGGCTTCCAGGAGGAGCCGTCGACGGCCGCCGTCCAGGCGGAGGCGGGAACGTGCAAACGGCCTGGTGGATGGCGTCGGTTACGGTCATGCCGACCGAGTACGACAGCCACCGGCCGCGCTGGGCCAGCCAGGCCACGAACTCATGGGTGCCGCCTCCGGAATCGGTACGGATCCGTGTCTGGCGTCCACGCCGATAGAGTTTCGGCAGTTGGGTTAGCGCGAGCTGGGCGGCTTCGATGTGATCGGCGGCGGTGTTGCTGCCTGCGTTGCCGGGCCGCAGCATCCCGACGACCGGTTACCCGCCGCCGCCCGCGCCGTGGTCGACGAACTGCGTCTTCGAGCCGGCGGTCGACGCCGGTTTCGTGGCCGAAGCGGTCGGAGGAGATGCGCAGGTAGGCGCCAGGGTGCTTGGAGGCGTATGCCGCAAGGTGGTCGTGGAGGTTGAGGGTGACTTGTCCGCCGCGGGCATGGGCGGGGACCTCGAAGTCCTCCCAGACGGTGGGGGCTGCTGTGGGCACGGTGTCGGCTCCTGATGCGTGAGCTGCCGGAGATCCCGTGGCCGGTAACGAACATCACCAGGCTCGATCCACCCGTCCCGCCAGGCGGTGAGCACCTCGCGCCCCCCGCCGTAGCTTGGTCGGGGCGCTCCATCCTCAGCCTCATCCTCAGCCCCGGTGCTGCTCCATACCAGGTTGAGGAGCGCCGTGGCCCCAATGGCCGTCCCGGTGGGGACAGCTGGCGGCGCCAGCAGATGAGTGAGCATGCGAGCGCGAGGAAGGCTTCGTGCGGCATGGCCTCCAGCGGGGTGAAACTGATGCCCGCCCCCGCCAGCAGGGCTCCCCGGCGGGGCGGACGGTCGGCCACGGATATTCCACGTGGTTTCCGCGCTGGGGCAGCGGAAGCCGGCGCCGGCTGCGGCCATGCCTGCGGGCCCCGCGGAGCAGCTCGCGACGGTCAGCCAGTACCGCCGCCGAGGCCACCGGCCCCGGTAACTGAGGCCCTGCAAAATTCGGCGTCCAGACGACAACCTCGGCGGGTCCGCCGGACGTTGTCCGCATTGGAGCCCGTCAGGCGATTTCTGCGGCACCGGTACACGACCGTCACTGATCCGGACCGCCACCGGCGAAGAAGGGCCTCGACATCTCCATGCGGCATCAGCTCGTTTCGCCGTCGAGTCGGATCGCCTTCAACGCGGGACGCAGCGCTTGGCGGACCGCCCTGCTGGTGGCTGCTCGGCTGCGCATCACACTTCCCTTGGCCGGATCGAAGCGTATGAAGTGCGATCCCCATTCCGAGTCGAAGTGGACGACTCCCTTGAGTGCGTAGTCCCGCGTGCCCGATTCCGTGGGCTTCGGGTAGTCCGGCAGTGCCGGTGGCAACCCAGAGGTCCCCATCTGTAAGGAAAGCTCGCCCTGTTGTTGCTCGAATGCCGTTTCCGACAGTTGCCGGAACGCTTCGTAGATCTCGGGGCCGTGGTAGACGGCCAGGAGGAGGCGGCAAGGGGGAAGGAGACGGATCGCCTCCGCGTACTCCCAGATCGTTCCGGGACCCGGCCCCGCGACGAGCACGACCAGCCGCGCGCGCAGCATCAGATCGCGTACGGTGTCCTGCCAGTCGTTCAGTGGCAGATAGGTGCGGTGTGCGCCCGCGTAGGGGAGCTGCTCACCTGGTTGCCCCACCGCGATCAGGACGCCGAACTCCCGCAACAGCCGACCGAGTTGCTCCTCCAAGGTGCGCCCTGAGGTGATGAAGCCCACGGGGGGCCAGGGGACCTCGGGTTGCTGTGCCATGGACGCTCCGTCCGCATCGGCGGCGAACGGACGCAGATACAGCACGAACGGGTCGTCGCTCATGTCCGCCACGGAATGGATGACCGGCGTGAGGTACCGGCGTCCGTGGCGCGCGATCCGGCGGCCGACATTGGACAGTCGCAGGCACACCAGCAGCACGGTGGTGTGGAGGGTGATTGTCCACCAGGACGACAGGCCGTCGGCCAGGATGAGCTGGAGGAAAACTCCGATGCCGTAGGCGGCGACGGCGAGGCGCCAGATGAGGCCGATCACGACGAGGGTCCGGCCGATGACGCGATCCTCTCGGGTCCGTGACCTTGATGTGAATCCGCGGAATGTCGTCATGAGGGCACCCGAGTCAGATCGCGAGTGCCATGAACCCTACGAGGTATGCGGCGCAGTAGATCACGAGCACCCACTGCTCCACGTAGGCCAGCGGGATGTGCACAACCTTGAACATGGCAGCGTTGAGCTGCCGGTGGGAGCGCACCATCACCGCCCACGCCGCGCACTGTCCCAGCAGGACCATGAGAGCTGTCGGCAGCAGCCAGCCCGGAGCCCGCGTTGCCAGGTCGGCAGAGGTCCCGGCGACTACCGCGGAGACCATGCTGTTGAGGGGGAGGAAGAACGTGTTGGCGAGGTTGCGCCGCGCACTGACCCGGTCGGCCATCTCCACGCCCAGCTTGTACTGCTCGAATATCGCAGCCTGGTGCGTCTCTCTGCGCGCAGAGTAGTTGGAGGGCCGGACCGAGGAGTTCCAAAGACTCTCCGCGTCCGGGTGTCATGAAGGCATCATGACCACCGGGCGGAAAGGCCGCCACCGCTTCGCTCATAAACGCGACGCACTCAATGGCCCTGCATGTCAAGGTTGTTGCTCACGTGACACAATGCGTGATCTGTGCTGTGAGCCGACAAGCAACACGGGAGCCTCGTTCGGGACGAGCTGCCCCTTACGCTCGCCTTTGCGGACCCAGCCGTAGGCGATGCGGCCTTGGGCGAGTCCGTTCTGGGCGGCGGAGAGGTGTTGGCGGGCGACGCGGCGAGCGGTGTCCTCGGAGGACTTGAGCGCCATCACGCACATCATGCGAGCCATGTGGTGGTCGCTGTCGTTGATGAGGTTCATGCGGCCGCTGGTGGCGCCGGTGACCGGGCGCTTGACGTATTCGACGATGTCGATGAGGTCTTCGAGATCCCGGGGTTGACGGACGAGCCGGTCGAGGTCGTAGAAGATCACGCCGTCGATGACACCGTTGGCGAGGTCGGCCAGGAGCTGGCGGAATTCGGGGCGCAGGCGATCCAGTCGTTGGAGCCGTCGGGCTTGATGACCTTGCGCTTCTTGAAGGCTGAGGTGTCGTTTTCCCGGTAGATCTTGGCGAATGGTCCCCAGCGTAGGCGGGCGCGGGTGTCTTGGGCGTCTTCGAGCTGGCGGTCGACGCCGGTTTCGAGGCCGAAGCGGTCGGAGGAGATGCGGAGGTAGGCGCCGGGGCGCTTGGGGGCGTATGCCGCGAGGTGGTCGTGGAGGTTGAGGGTTTTCCGCCGACAGGACGGCGAACCTGGCCCCTGCGAAGTTCCGAGGAAAGTGCTATCGGTCCGGAGGACGTTAGTCCAGGTCAGAGAGCTCCGGCAATGGCTGAGGACGGAGTTGAAGCGCTGGCACCGGTTTTGACTTGGCTGCGGACCCCTGTCTTTGCCTCGCACTGTGGCTGGCCTGCTCACGAGCCAGCTGGATGCACACGATGCCCCGATTGTGGCCGACCACGCAGTCGTTCGCTCGTGTCAGAGCGTTGCCGGAGGGAATGAAGGGGGCTGAGGCTTGGTCGGCGGCCTCGCTCTTGGGCGGCCATGAGTCGGTCGCCCGCGGAAGTGACCGTTGTTGCGGACAGGTAGGCAACGCTGTGCCTTGAGTGTGTCACGGCCAGAACGCGGACCCTCCTGCGTTCGTCTCCTCCGGTGAGGAGCTCACCTTCGCGGTACCCATTGACTCCACAGCCTGGAGTGGGAGAGGTCGGCGTGCTGGACACGAGCACCTGGGAACAGCTGTACGCGCTTGAGCGCCTCAACCCGGTCAGGTGGTGGGCTCGGTGTCCCTTCGGCTCCCGTTGACTCCGCCCATCCAGGCTCCGCGCCAATAGCCCCATGCTGTGCTCGGGTTGCTGCTCCGTATTCCGTCGCGACGATCTCACGTCCTTCGGCGGCTTCCCCGAACGCAAACCGACGCCGATTACCTGCACGCCGACGAGCTGCACGCCGCCGAACGGGCCGGCGCGGTCGCCCTGCGTCCTGCCTTCAGCGAGGCCCCCATCGACGGCCGGCGCTTCGTGCAGGACCGCCTCACCGCCGAGGCCGACGAAGTGTGGGAGCTGGTGAACACCGGAGCCCGGGTCCACGTCCTGGCGACGGCGCCCGTATGGTGCCCGGCGTGCGCGACGCCTTCCAGGCCGTGTACCTGCGACGCTCCCAAGGCGCCGACCGAACGGACGCCCAGGACTGGCTCCGGACCCTGATGGAACAGGGTCGGTACATCGAGGGCGTCTACAGGGGCTGCCCCCCCTCGCGCCCGCGGCCTGCCGCCCCGAAGCGGCGGCTGCATCCGGCTGACGGCGCGACTGCCGAGTCCAGGTGACATGTGGTCGGCGTCTGCGCTGGTGGTAGGCGCTGAAGACCTCGTACTGCGCTTGCGGTAGATCAAGAGTCTGCGGGCGCACAACGACAGCCTCGGGGCGAGACGGCACGGTAGTCAGTGCCGCAAGCGGCGAAGTGAGCAGCAATCTGTCGAGGAGCCTGGAGCAGTTGTGGACCCTGCAGTACACCGCGAAGCCGGTGGCGAGGATGCGATCCGGGCCGCCATGCGCCATCGGCTACGCAATGCAGTGGTCAATGTTGTGCCCGTTTTCGGATTCACCCTGAGCTTCGCGCTCACTCACCGGATTGCCGTTGCGCTGGCGCTCGCCTGCGTGGCCGGGGCCGCGGTCTGCGTCTACCGAGCGGCGCGCAGAGAGCCTGTGTGGGGCGCCCTCGGGGCCCTCGGCCTTGTGTGTGTTGCGGGTGCTCTGGCCGCAGGGACCGGGCAGGCCACCAGCTTCTTCCTGCCGAGTTTGATGCTGCACGCCGTGATGGCCGTGGTGTCGGCCGTGATGCTGTTGCTCGGATGGCCGCCGATGGGCGTGGTGGTGGGGCTGATCACGAAGGAGGGGAGCGGCTGGCGCCGGTGCAGGGTGCGCCGTTGGGCCTTCACCAGAGGCAACTTGGTTGTCTTCGCCGGGAATCTCAAGATGCTGGCGATACAGCTCCCGCTGTTCCTGTCCGGCCAGACCGTCGCCCTCGGCGCGGTCGATGTCCTCGGGCCGGTTGTCATCGCGCTCAGCGCACTGCTGGGTTGGCGCGTCTACCGGCGTGTCCTTGGAGGGCACCGCTGCGGCAGTCACGATCGCTTGACGGCTGTGGCCGACCCCGCGATTCGGCGCGAACCGCTGCCCGGTAGGCATCGGCGGGGACGCGGCGCACGATTCCCCGACGCCATCGCCTGCACCGGGGAAGTTCGTCATGAGGGGCCCGCCGGAGAGCACCTGGTTCCGGCGGCTGCTCATCGGCCCGTTCACAGTGCGCCGGATGCGCCAACTCCCGCGGTGGAGTAGATCGTCGCCGAGCGGTCGGCCTGACGTCGCTGGCTTCCTGACTTCGGGGCGGGGCCTATGGGTATGCGCGAGCGAACCCGCTCCGGTCTCCTTTGTGTCGTGTATACGCAAAAGCGGCTTCTGGTAATGCAAGAACGCAACGACCGTATCGCCGCTGTGTCTGTGATGCGGGGGAGTGAGTAATTGTGGTTGATTCCGATACCGTCGTGCCCTTTGTGCTCGGCGTTTCCGACGAAGCGCTGGAGGATGTGCGCGACCGTTTGCGTCGTGTCCGGCTTCCCGAGGCGGAGACGGTCGATGACTGGTCACAGGGGATTCCGCGTTCCTACGTCGGGGAGTTGTGCCGGTACTGGCTCGAAGAGTATGACTGGCGCCGGCTCGAAGCCGAGCTCAATGACCGCGGTCAGTGGCGCACGGTGATCGACGGGCTGGGGATTCATTTTCTGCACGTCCGTTCCCCT
Organism: Streptomyces benahoarensis; assembly: GCF_007280575.1. Taxonomy (GTDB): domain Bacteria; phylum Actinomycetota; class Actinomycetes; order Streptomycetales; family Streptomycetaceae; genus Streptomyces; species Streptomyces benahoarensis. The sequence continues at coordinate 4,371 of NZ_VKJP01000027.1, read as the reverse complement.
CGTGCGGATGCGCGGCCCCTGCTGATGACTCATGGGTGGCCCGGTTCGGTGGTGGAGTTCCTCGATATTCTCGACGAGCTGGCCGATCCGCCGGCCGGTGAGCCCGCGTTTCACGTGGTGGTGCCTTCGTTGCCGGGTTTCGGTTTCTCCGACAAGCCGGTTGGGGCGGGCTGGGGGATCGAGCGTATTGCCGATGCCTGGGCCGAGTTGATGACCCGGCTCGGCTATGAGCGTTTCCTTGCCCAGGGCGGCGACTGGGGTGCGTTCGTGACGACGGCGCTGGGGGTCCGTCACCCTGACCGTGTCGAGGCGCTGCACACGACGATGCCGCCGGTCCAGCCGCCCTTGGGGTTCACCGAGGACGATCTCGGCGAAGCCGAGCGCGCGGACCTGGCTGCGACCAGGAAAGTGCTGGCGGCCGAGCGCGGGTACATGACTGTGCAGTCGACGCGCCCCCAGACGCTCGGGTACGGCCTGACCGATTCCCCGGCCGGGCAACTCGCCTGGATCGTGGAGAAGTTCCAGGGCTGGACCGACTGCGACGGGCACCCGGAGAACGCGGTGCCTCGTCAGCGGCTGCTGGACAATGCCGCGATCTATTGGTTCGGCGCGTGCGGCGCGTCGTCGGCGCGGTTGTACTGGGAGAGCCTGCCACCCCGGAACTTCACTCCGGTGACTGTCCCGTCGGCGGTGTCGAGGTTCCCGAAGGAGCCGTTCCGAGCGCCCCGCGCCTGGGTCGAGGCGCGCTTTGAGGACCTGCGCTACTGGAATTCCCTGGACCGTGGCGGGCACTTCCCCTCCCTTGAGGTTCCGCATCTCTTCGTCTCCGAGCTGCGAGCCGCCTTCGGACGCGAGTCCTGACGAGACGGGTCGCTGTCCTGCCGTGTACGCACGGGCACACAGCGGAGAAAAAGCACTGGTGAGCGGCGACGAAAACGTCATTTTGCCAGCGCAATTGCGAGTTTGCACCCATACAAGAGAGAGGGAATACGATGTCAGAGCGGGAAACAATAGAGGTCGACTACCTGATCGTCGGGGCCGGAGCCATGGGCATGGCCTTCGCCGACACTCTGTTAGCCGAGACGGACGCGACCGTGGCCATCGTCGATCGCTACGGGCAGCCCGGTGGCCACTGGACGGTCGCCTACCCGTTCGTGCGCCTGCATCAGCCTTCGTCGTTCTACGGTGTCAATTCCCGTGAATTGGGCACAGGTGAAGTGGACCAGCACGGCTGGAATGCAGGGCTTCACGAGCTGGCGACGTCCGATGAGATCCTCACCTATTTCGACCAGGTGATGCGCAAAACTCTCCTGCCCAGCGGTCGCGTCTCGTACTTCCCCATGTCCCATTACGATGGTGCGGATCCGGCGCGACCGGATATCCAGCGGTGTCACTCCGTCGTCACCGGTGACGAGTTCGACATCCGCGTGCGTCGACGGACCGTGGACGCCACCTACATGAACGTCACGGTTCCCGCGATGTGCCCGCCGAAGTATGAGGTGGCTTCCGGGGTCGGGCTGATCACTCCCAACCTGCTGCCGGCCCTGGAACAGCAGGCGTCGCACTACACCGTGGTGGGAGCGGGGAAGACGGGCATCGACGCGTGCTTGTGGCTTCTGCAGCATGGCGTCGACCCGTCCGGCATCACCTGGATCATGCCGCGCGACTCGTGGCTGCTCGACCGTGCTCAGATCCAGCCCGGATCGGAGTCCGCCGCGAGCGATGCCGAGTCGTTCACCGCTCGCATCCGCGCGGTGCTCGAATCCCGCACGGTCGAGGAGCTCTTTCAGCGGCTGGAAGAGCGCGGGCTCCTGCTGAGGCTGTCTTCGGACGTCACGCCGACGGCGTATCGCTGCGCGACCGTCAGCCGGACCGAACTCGAACAGCTCCGGCGGATCACCGACATCGTCCGCCACGGCAGGGTCCGGCGCATCGGCCCCGACGCGGTGGAGCTCGACGGCGCGACCGTCCCCGCGCGCCCCGGAACCCTCTACATCGACTGCACCGCGGACGGCCTTGAGGCGCGGCCGGTGGTGCCGATGTTCAGTGGCTCCCACATCACGTTGCAGGCGCTCGTCCCGTGCCAGCAGGTGTTCAGCGCCGCCTTCGCCGCCCACGTCGAGGCAACATACGAAGACGACGCGCAGAAGAACGGGATATGCGTCGCCGCGCCTCACCCCAACACCGCCCTGGACTGGCTTCGCGGCAGTGCGCACCTCGATGACCTGCTCCTGCGGTGGTTTGCGGACCGCGGGCTCCTCGAATGGTGCGACGCATCGCGTCTGACGAAGTACTCGATCGGTTCGCTCCCCGAGGAACTGCGGGCCGCGCTCTTCGAGGGCCTGCACGCCGAGAGGACGCAGCTGCAGCAACTGCTGGCACGAGGACCAGATCGTGGCAGTGGCAGCGAACTGACAACCGTCACCGGGCGGGCCTGCGCGCCGCGCTGGAAGATCTGACGCAGGCGAGGGGCGACCCGTGCGGTCCGGTACGGTCCGGCCTCGACCAGGTGTGATCTCTGGTCGAGGCCGGACCTCGGCCGACGAGGAAGGAGGCATGCCTCGTCTGGATGTCCTGGGTGCGGGGGGGGGAGCGGATGGCAAGAGGCCGGCGAGCACCGCAGGGCCGGAACGGCGTCATCAGCCGGTCCGGCCGGACTACGTAAGGTAAAGGGGTGCAGATGTTCGAACGGCTCAGGAAGTCGCTGCTGGTCCAGCTGTGGATGCGTGATCTGGCCGTCGCGGTCATCTGCTTCGTCTTGTCCACCCCGGTGGCGGTAGCAGGCTCCTTCGTCCACGGGACCCCGGTGACCTGGCCCATTGGTGCCCTGGCGATCGCCTGCGTGCCGCTGCTCGCCCGCAGCCGCTGGCCGTTTCAGGTGCTGGCGGCGACCCTGACCGTGAGCGTCGTCCAGTTCCTGCTCTTCTCCCTACCCGGGCCGTCGCCAGTCTGCACCGCGGTCGCGCTCTACTCAGTGGCGATACGCACCAACCGGCGCACTGCCCGGCGAGTCGGCGCGTGCGCGACGGCAGTGCTCGTCGTTGCCTCGCTGATCTGCCGTCCGGGCCTGGAGAACCTCTGGCAACACCTGGCCCTGATCGCCGGGCTGGGCCTCGCGGTGGCCAGCAGCGACGCCGTCCGCAGCCGCCGCCAACTGCTCGACTCCGCCCTGGAGCGAGCCGAACAGGCCGAGCGCACCAGGGAGGAGGAGGCCCGGCGCCGCGTCACCGAAGAGCGCCTCCGCATCGCCCGGGAGCTCCACGACGTCGTCGCCCACCACATCACCCTGATCAACGCCCAGGCAGGCGTCGCCCACCACCTGATGCGCACCGAGCCCGACCATGCCTACCAAGCGCTCGAACGTATCCGGGACACCAGCCGGGCGGCACTGGACGAGCTACGCGCCACCGTAGGACTGCTCCGCTACAGCGACGACCCGGCCGCGCCCTGCGAACCCGCTCCCGGCCTCGCCGATCTCGACGCTCTGCTGGACTCCTTCCGCCACTCCGGTCTCGACGTCACCCCCGAACGCACCGGGCAACCGGGTGAGCTGCCAGCGATCACCGATCTGACGGCCTACCGGGTCATCCAGGAAGCCCTGACCAACACCCGCAAGCACGCCGGCCTCGTATCGGCACGGGTCCACCTGGACTACCGCGCTGACGCCCTGCGGATCGCCGTCGAAGATGACGGCCCCAGCACCCCGGGAATCAGCAGCGGCAACACACCCGCCACCACAACCACCGACGAAACCCAAGGCACTGGCACCGGCACTGGACACGGAATGATCGGGATGCACGAGCGGGCCAAAGCCGCAGGCGGCACCCTCACCGCCGGACCACGCCCCGCCGGAGGGTTCCGGATCAACGCCGAACTGCCGCTCCGCGGCCGCCGAAAGGGCTGACCATGACCATCCGTGTCCTCCTCGCCGACGACCAGGCCCTGCTGCGCGGCACCTTCCGCATACTCGTCGACTCCGCCGCCGACATGGAAGTGGTCGCCGAAGCCGCCACGGGACGCGAGGCCGTCGAGCTGGCCCGCAGCCACCGCGCCGACCTGATCCTCATGGACATCCGGATGCCCGACCTCGACGGCCTCGCCGCCACCAGACTCATCACCGAGGACGAGAACCTCGCAGGCGTCAAGATCCTCATACTGACCACCTTCGAGAACGACGAATACGTCGCCGAAGCCCTACGCGCCGGCGCCAGCGGATTCCTCGGCAAAGGCATCAACCCCGACGAACTCCTGGACGCCATCAGGGTCGTCGCCACAGGGGACTCCCTGCTCTCACCAGCCGCGACCCGATCCCTGATCAACCGCTTCCTGTCCCAACCCTGTCTCTTATAAACATCTCCGAGCCCACGAGAC
>NZ_VKJP01000279.1 GCF_007280575.1 Streptomyces benahoarensis | reverse complement strand
GTCGGGGCCGGGGCGGTGTCCGGGGCCGACGCGGCCTGGAAGGGGCGGTTCCCGAAGGCGGAGAACGGTGCGGGCCCGGGCGGCGCGGCGGCCTCGTCGGGCCCGGGCGCTACGCCGCGGGCGGCGGCGGTGCCGACCGGGCGTACCGGGGTCGGCCGACGCTCGGGTATGCGCTCCTGGTGGGTCGCCGGAGTCTGCTCGGGCACGCGCGGCCCAGGCCCGTCGAACGCGGTGTCGTGGCGATCGGCGAACCAGTCGAGGTCGGGGGCGTGGCCGTGCCCGTCGGCGGGTCCGTGGCCGCCGTGATCCGGCTCCGGTCCGAGGTCGTGGCCATGGGCGCCGCCGTCGGGGATACCGCCGTCCACCTGGGCGTCGGGCCCGCCGTGTGCGCCGTCCGGTCGCTCCTGCTGTTCGTCGGGGGACTCCTTCGACGGTTTCGCCGGAGTGAACCAACCCCAATCGCCACTGCTGCCTCCGGAGGAGCCGTTATCGGCCGTCGCGGTGGTCGGAGCGTCCATGGTTTGCCTCGCCTCGAACGTCTTGGTTGTCGTCGCACTTTCCGTCGGCCGGAACGTGCCTGAATTCCCCCAGCCTGCCCCGGAATTCTTCAACGCCACACGCCATTCCGGCAATACCCGCCAAGGCGGACAAAACTCACATTTCCGCTATAGCGCCGGTAGGCGCCCTCCATGCACCTCGACCTCTCGACCCGTCAGAACGGACAGATGCACAGAAGTCCGGATACCGTGGGTGGTCTCACCGCCGGACCGCGTCGCTTCCACGCCCGTCGCGCGGGGGCTCACGCCGCCCCGTCGCCCCGCCGCCGAACCGCCCTGACCATACCGGCAGTAGTTGAAACCACAAGTCCCCTTCCGCACCAGACTTCTGCACCACACCCGCGCACCCTCCACACGCGGCATCCGATATCCGCGGTTCCCTCCGGAGGGAAAAATTCACCCCGCGCAACGGACGAATCCGCCACGAAATCCCGAATTACCAAGGGGTGGCGGCGAGTTCATATGCCTCCCTGAGATCACGCCCGGTGTACGCGCATGTCGCCAGCCCACTGACGTGGTGATCGGCATTGACCGCGACCGACGTCGGCACCGCGGCGAACAGCGCACTGTCCGACATCGAATCGCCGTACGCCACGCAGTCCGTGCGGGTCAGCTCGTACCGCGCGCACAGCTCGTCGGCTATCTCGACCTTCGCGGCCGCGGAGAGGATGCCCGCCGGATCCACCCGCTCCCGGATCGGCACCGCGGGCCAGCGGGAGCCACGCGCGACGTCGGCACCCCAGCCCAGCAGCCGCTCCACGAAGAAGCCGGGCGAGAGCGAGATCACGGCACACCGCTCGCCGCGCGCCCGGATGTCCGCCCAGACCTCCCGGATCCCGGCCAGCCAGGGCGCCCCCTCGAACGCCGCGGCCACCAGGGGCTCCGTCAGCCCCTCCGCCCACAGATCGCACGCCCGCTGTGCGAACTCCGGCGGCGCCAGCTCCCCGGCCGCGAACCCACGCTCCAGCTCGGCGATCTCCCGGTCGAGCCCGAGCAGCCGGGAGATCTCCACGGCGGCGGCCGAACCGTGGAGCAACGTCCCGTCCATGTCGAACAGATGCAGCTTCCCCATGCCGCGGAGCCTAGGCGCTCCACGTCGCCCCGCCACGCCCCCCGTACCCCTACTTCTCACCCATTTCGACCCCTACCCCCCGGCTCAGGCAAACGGCTCTCATAGGGGTGGGCCGTCTCGGGGCGGAGATCTCCGGGAGAGTTCCGGGACGATGGCGGGACGGGCGCTCCTCACCAAGCCGGCAACCGCTCCCCTCCCCTCCTTGCACACGCCCTCTATTTCGCTCGTGACCTACGCTGGTTCGTACGCCCCGAGGAGGTCTTCGATGACGCAGCCGACGCCCCGCACGCCGCAGGCCACCCCCGTGGCGCAGGCGGAACCGGCCACCGCCCCGGTCTCCGGCGACGCGTCCGGCTGCCCGACCCCCACCGCCCGGGGGCTCGCCCAGGGCTGGTGCGCGCTCTCCGCGCTGCACGGCCGCATCGAATCGCACATCGAGCGCGCACTGCAGAGCGGCCACCAGCTGAGCGTCCGGGAGTTCTCGGTGCTCAACGTCCTGAGCGAACAACACGACGGACCGGGCGGCCACCTGCGGATGCACCAGGTCGCGGACGCGGTGGTGCTCAGCCAGAGCGCGACGACCCGGCTGGTCACCCGCCTTGAGGAGCGCAGCCTGCTGTCCCGGTATCTGTGCGCCGACGACCGCCGGGGCATCTACACCGACGTCACCGCCGACGGCCTCGCCCTCCTCGCGGAGGCCCGCCCCACCCACGACACCGCCCTGAGCGAGGCCCTCACCGAAGCCGCGCGCCGCCCGGAGCTGGCCCCCCTGGTGCGAGCCGTCGAAACGCTCGCCCCGACGGTCTGACGGCACGCCGGTATGAGCCGGTGACCGACGCGAACGGGCGGTCGGCCCGCCACTCCTCCCGGAACGGCCCACGCCCCGGGCGTGCCCACGCCCCTCGGCCGCCTCTCCCCGGGCCGTACCGGCCCTACCGGGTACCGCATAGGGTCGCGCGCATGAGCGATATCGAGATCCGCCGCGCGGCCGAAGCCGACCTCCCGGACATCGTCGCGATGCTCGCCGACGACCCGCTGGGCGCCACCCGCGAGTCCCCGGACGATCTGACCCCGTACCGCGCCGCGTACGAGGTCCTCGCCTCGGATCCGCACCAGCACCTGATCGTCGCGGTCCGCGACGGCCGCACCATCGGCACCCTGCAGCTCACCGTCATCCCGGGGCTCTCCCGGCGCGGGGCCACCCGTTCGATCATCGAGGGCGTCCGCGTCCACGCCGACGAGCGGGGGAGCGGCCTGGGCACCCAGCTCATCGAGTGGGCCGTCGACCGCTCCCGCGACCTCGGCTGCCACCTCGTCCAGCTCACCTCGGACGCGACCCGCATCGACGCCCACCGCTTCTACGAACGGCTCGGCTTCGAAGCCTCCCACCTGGGCTTCAAGCGTCAGCTCTGACGGCGCGGGCCGCCCCTGATCCTGGCCCGCGCCCACCTCCGAGGTCCGCACGTCACGCTCTCCTACGGGCGCCGTGGCTCGACCGACGCCCCGTCGCCGGTCCGCGCCCGTGCCCGCCGTGCGCGGTGTGCCTTCTGCCGGCACGCCCCGCCGCAGTACCGCGCCGGTCGTCCCGTTCGTGCCACCGGCACCGGGGCACCACAGGTGCCACACTCCGTTGCGTTACGCCTCCGGGGGCCGGACGGGAGTTTCGTTACGGTGCGGCTCGCCCTGAGCGCGTCGCACGCCAGTTCCGTCATCCGCCCCGGAACACCGGCCGTATCGCCCTCCGCCGCCCGCCGCCGCTCCATCGCCAGGCAGCCCACCAGCAGCGTCCGCACGTCGCCGATCACGACGTCTGCCCGTACAGCACCGGCCTCCTGAGCCCGCCGCAGCAGGACGTCGAGCCCCGCGACGAACTCCCGCCCGGCCTCCGCCGCTCCGCCGGGCCCGGCCGTGTCCGCCGCCTCCAGCGCCTCGCCCAGCGCCCGGTTCTCCGTGGCCAGCCGGACCACGGAGGCGAGGAAACGGAAGAACACTTCACCGGGTTCCGTGACATCCGCCAGGTCCCGCGCGGTGTCGGCGAAGAGCCGGACGCGGTCCGTCACCGCCGCCGCGAACAGCTTCCCCTTCGACGGGAAATGGCGGTGAACGGTGCCCGCACCCACTCCCGCGCGCCGCGCGATCTCGTCGAGCGTGACCGCCAACCCACCTTCGGCAAAGGCTGATCGGGCCGCCTGAAGCACCAGCGCACGGTTACGCCGGGCATCCGACCGCGCAGCCCCCGAACCCCCGCCAGACATCCGCATCCCTCCAGCGAGCAGCACCCACGTACCTCGGATTCAGCCGCCATATTAAACGGGTCGAGGCACCCGTTTTATCTCTGGCCTCAAAACCGGGCTGTGACGGAGCTACGGACGAGCGTGAGGAAGCAAAAGAGGAAGAGCGAGCGGCGAGAAAACAGGGCAGGACGAGACGACCGGGCGGACGCGGAGGAATCCGAGGGAACGGAGAACGGAGAAACGCGAGGAGGAGAACCCGGAGAGAAGAAGGCTGGAGAGGAGAGACGAGGCGAGGAATTCCGCACAGAAGGCCCCAAGGCGCGCCCCGGCAGCACGTACAAGGCCCACGTACAGGCAAGGCCCGCGTACCGGGCGCACGCTCAGGCCCGCCTCAACAACGCGCCCCCGAATGTCCCAGCATGCCCCACATCCCCATCCGCCCCGGCCACCGAGCTACCCGCGGCGGCCACCCCGAGAAGACTCACGCCCCCTCTCCACCCCTCGCTCATCCACCCACAACTCGCCTACTTCACAGGGAAGTTGCCGCATAAATCTGCCAACTCCCCTTACCGCACAAAGGGGTGGGGCCGTGTTTCACGTGAAACACGGCCCCACCCCTCGGGTTCACCGTCGACCGGCGCCTCGCGCGAGCCCGCCGCCGCTCCGCGTCAGCCGCCGAGCACCCCGTGCCACGCGGCCTCGGCGGCCTCGACCGCGGCAGCGTCGTCGGCCGTCACACCCCGGGCCTCCAGCCCCGCGGCCAGCGCCGCCAGCGAGGACCGCACCACGGAAAGGTCCGCGGCCCGGCCGTAGTGGTTCACCCGGATCATCTCCGTGGCGAGCGCCCCCGCCGCGGCCTGCACCGGGACCGTGCCATCGGCGGCCAGCGCGGCTGCCACCAGCTCACCGGCGTCCAGCCCGTCCGGCGCCCGCAGCGTGGTCGCCGCCGGGGCCGCGTCCTCGTCCCGCGTCACGTACGGGGTGAGCCCGCCCAGCGCCCGGACGCCCGCCCGGGTGGCGGCGGACGCCGCGCGGTGCCGGACGATGACCGCGTCCAGCGCCGCGGCGTCGACGCGGTCGATGGCCTGCTCCAGGGCGAGCATCTCCAGCTGCGCCGGGGCGTGCGGCAGCGCGGTGCGGCCCCCGTCGATCCAGCGGTGCTTCCAGTCCAGCAGCGAGAGGTACGAGCGCCGGGGCGCCTGCGGGTTGGCCTCGATCCGCTCCCAGGCGCGGGCGCTGACCGACACCACGGAGACGCCCGCCGGGCCCGCCAGTGCCTTCTGCCCGCCGATCACGCAGAGGTCCACGCCCCACTCGTCGGTGAGCAGCGGCTCGGCGCCCACCGACGCCACCGCGTCCAGCATCAGCAGCGCGCCGTGCTCCCGCACCACCGCGCCGATCTCCGCCACCGGGTTGGTGTTGCCGGTCGCCGCCTCGGCGTGCACCAGGCTGACGAAGTCGATCTCCGGGTGCTCCCGCAGCGCCGCCGCGACCTGCTCCGGGGTGACCGCTCCCGTGAACGGTGCCGTCACCGTCACCACCTCGGCGCCGCAGGACCGCAGCCAGCCGCCGAAGGTCTCGCCGTACGGCCCGGTGATGATGTTGAGGGCCGTGCTGCCGGGCCGTACCGCCGAGCGGATGCACGCCTCCAGCGGCAGCAGCGCCTCCCCCTGCGTCGCCACGACATCGCAGCGGGTCCGCATCAGCGCGGCGACCTTGTCCTCGATCCGCGCGAAACGGGCCGCGTCGAGCGGCGGCAGATCCAGCAGAACCGGGGCTTCGGCATTCGCAGTCACGGCAGTCACGGCAGTCACAGTGGCCTTCCAGCGGTAGCGAGCCGCACGGTGGCACGGCTCCTGACATCTCGCTCGACTGTACGTCCGGGCCCGCCGCCCCCGCCGTACGGGCCCGGGGCGCCGACCGGAGGCCCGGCCACCAGCCCGTACGGGCCCCGGCCACGCCCCGTCCGCGACCGGTATCAGATCCGCCAGCCCTCCGGATCCACCCCGCCCGGCACCGGCGCCTGCGGTGCGTACGGACCCCGGGTGAGGACGAACGTCCCCAGGTCGAGATGGCTGACGGAGCCGTCGGCACCGCGCACCACGCGCAGCGTCTCGCCCGCGTAGTAGCCGTCGAGGCCGGTCCAGGTGCCGTCCGGTTCCACGTGAAACCGCGACGCGCGGCCGGTGCCGGACAGCGGCGTCAGCTCCAGCCACCTCGCCTCGCGCAGCCGCAGCGCGAACGGGTTCGCGCCCCAGTACCAGGGGCCGGTGAGCGCCAGCAGCTCCTCGTCCAGCGGTCCGGTCAGCGGCCGCCACAGCTCCGGGATGCGTGGTTCACGGTCGGCCACGGCCTCCAGCAGGCCGGTGGCGATCCCGGCGACGGACGGCCCGTGCGTGCAGTTGGCCAGCGCGATGGCGGCGAGGTCCTCCTCCGGGTCGCACCACAGCGAGGCGAGGAAGCCGGGCATCGACCCGCTGTGCCCGGCCAGCAGCCGCCCGCCCGGTGCCGTACGGGGGCTCGTCCCTGCCAGTTGGAGCCCCAGGCCGTACCCCGCGTCCCAGCCGTCGCCCTCCGGCGGCACCGCGGGCACCCGCATCTCCGCGACGCTCGCCGCGGACAGCACCCGCTCGTCACCGCGCAGCAGGAACGCCGCCCACCGGCACAGATCCTCCACCGTGGACCACAGCTGGCCCGCCGGTCCCATCAGCCCCGTGTCGTGCGCCGGTTCCGGCAGCAGCGCGTCGGCCCACGGGTGCACGGCCCAGCCCCGCGCGTACGGTTCCCGGGGCCGCGTCGTCGTCTCCGTCATGCCCAGCGGCTCCAGCACCTCGGCGCGCAGCACCTCGTCCCAGGGGCGGCCGGCCCGGAGCCGTTCGACGAGCGCGCCCAGCAGGGCGTAGCCGAGGTTGGAGTAGTGGTGGCGGTCACCGGCCGGGAGGCGCTGCGGGCGCTTGCCGAAGAGGTCCGCGAGCTCCGGGCGCAGCGTGCCCGCGGTCCGCTCCCACCAGGGGCCGCGCGGCTCGGCGGCGAGCCCGGAACGGTGCGACAGCAGCTGGCCGACCGTCGCGTCGGGCGCCTCGGTCCCGTCGAGATGTCGCCCCAGCGGATCGTCCAGCCGCAACGCGCCCTCGTCGCGCAGCCGCAGCACCAGCACCGCGACGAAGGTCTTCGTCAACGAGCCGATGCGGTACTGCACGGTGCCGTACGCCGTGGGCGGATCCGCCGCCCGGACCCCGCTCCACACCATGCGGCCGCCCCGCACGACCGCTCCGACCACGGACGGCGCCCGCCCCTCGCGCTGCCCGGCCGCGAGCCGGTACGCCAACTCCCGCCGGGTCTCCGGCAACAGCCCGGCGAACGCCTCATCCCCAGGACGGGCCGACGCTGCCTCCGCACCCGGCGCGCGGACGGACTCGGGACCCGAGCCCTCGGACGGCACGGTGGACATGCTCCTCCTCGACAACGGCCGACCGGCGGACGCGATCCCGCCCGCCGCCGCGCCCACTCTCCCCCACCTGTCTCTTATACCCATCTGACGCTGCCGAC
>NZ_VKJP01000278.1 GCF_007280575.1 Streptomyces benahoarensis | reverse complement strand
ATGAGCGTCTCGTGGGCTCGGAGATTGTATAAGAGACAGGTCATGGTGACTCCTCCTCGCGGCTCGGCCCGTGGTCTCACGATGGCGCCTGCTCACCGCTGATGCTCCGCACACCCGCCGGGCCGTCTCACGGACGCGCGGCCCTCCCTTTCACCCTGCGCCGTCCCGGGAAGCGCCGCGACCGGGCGGAAACGGGGCGCGCCCGGCAGGTTCGGGGGAAACCGTGCCGGGCGCGCGTTCGAGGGGCGGGTCAGCCGCCCAGCAGACCGTTGGTGTCGAGGACCTGGCGGATGGCACGGCCGGAGGCCAGCTCCTCCAGGGCGTCGTTGATGCCGGTCAGCGGCAGGGTGCCGGTGTGCATCAGCTCGACCGGCATCAGACCGGCGCGCCACAGGTCGAGGAAGCGCGGGATGTCGCGGCTGGGGACCGCGTCACCCATGTACGAGCCGAGCAGCGACTTGCCCTCACCGGCGAAGGCCAGCGCCGGTACCTCCAGCGTACGGCCGGGGGCGGGCAGTCCCACCGAGACGGCCTTGCCGCCGCGGCCGACCACGTCCAGGCAGGCGGCCATCACCGCGGGCGACCCGACCGCCTCGACGGCGATCTCCGCGCCGCCCGAGGTCAGCTCGCGGATCGCGGCCGGGGCCTCGTCGGGGGCGTACGCGTGCGAGGCACCGAGGCGCAGCGCCAGCTCGCGCTTCTCGGCCACCGGATCGACGGCGACGACCGGGTACGCCCCGGCGGCGCGGGCGCCGAGCACCGCGGAGAGGCCGACGCCGCCGAGCCCGTAGACGACGGCGGACTGGCCCGGGCGGAGCGCCGCGGTGTTGATGACCGCGCCGGCGCCGGTGAGGACCGCGCAGCCGAACATCGAGGCGACGGCGAACGGCACATCGCGCGGGATCGGGACGAGGGATTCCTGCGCGACGACGGCATGTTCGGCGAAGGCGGAGACGCCCAGCTGGTGGTGGACCCGCTCGCCCGCCGCGTCGGTCAGCAGGGACGGGCCGTGCAGCAGCCCGCCGGAGCCGTTGGCCGTCGCGGCGGCGGCGCAGAGCGCGGGGCGGCCCTGGGCGCAGTCGGCGCAGGAGCCGCAGCTCGGCACGAAGACCAGCGCGACATGGTCGCCCGGCGTGACCCGGCGGACACCGGGGCCGGTCTCCACGACAACGCCGACGGCCTCGTGGCCGAGCGCCATGGGCAGCGGGCGGACCCGGTCGCCGTTGACGACGGAGAGGTCGGAGTGGCACAGCGAGGCCGCGGCTATCTTGACCAGGACCTCGCCCTCACGGGGCGCCCCCAGCTCCAGCTCCTCGACGGCGACCGGGGCGGTGGTGGCGTACGGACGATCGGTGGAGACGGTCCGCAGGACGGCGGCGCGGGTCTTCACGCGGCCACCTCCACGCGCGGCGCGCAGCGCAGCACCTCGCGGCTCTCCAGCAGCGGGACGACCTTGCCGAGGACGATGTCGCGGAAGTGGCCGGAGGCGCAGTGCGCGGTGAAGTCGGCCTCGGAGCGGTACTCCTCGTACAGCGCGAGGTCGCGGGGGTCCTCGGTGCCCTGGTGGACCCGGTAGCCGAGGCAGCCCTCCTCGGCACGGGAGGCGGTGGCCATGGCGTCGAGGAGCGGCAGAACGGTGTCCTGGGCGTCCGGCAGGGTGCGGTAGCGGGCGATGACCACGTAAGTCATGGGGTTACTCCTGGGGTGCGGCGGGCCTCTTGAGGGCGGACGGCGGGACCGGCGGGAGCTGGTCACGGCGCAGATGCCAGAGGCGGGGGTCGGAGGTGGCGGCGGCGGCCGCGCCCTGGGCCAGCGCCAGGGCGACGTCCCCCGGGGACTCCACGAAGCCCGCGGCGATCGACGGGGACATCGCACCGCGGGACTGCGCGCTCATCCGGCCGATGATCGGGGCGGGCATGACCTCGACGAGGTCGGGCGCGCCACGGGAGACGGCGTCCAGGGAGCGGCGCAGGTTGGAACGGTCGGTGACGAAGACCTTCATGACGGTCAGCAGGCCGAGCGGCCGGCCCTTCTCTATGAGGGAGAGCCGGGTGCTCACCACGCCGTGCGCGCCGAGGTCCTTGAGGAACTCCAGCGCGCCCCGGTCCTGGGCCAGTCCGGGGCTGGAGTCGACGTTGACGAACACGGCCTTCCCGGCCCGGCCCAGCGCCGGGACGACCTGGGGCAGCTGCCCCACGGCGAACGACGCGAGGATGCACATTTTGGCCGGTGCGGTCAGGAACTGCCGCAGCGGCTGGCTGCCGACGACCGACGCGACGACCGGGACCTCGGCGAGGACCGAGGTGAGCCGGGGGTCGAGCGGGGCGCCGGACCGGGAAGAGGGGGCCATGGCGGAGCCTTCCGGTGAAGGGGACCTTCCGGTGGAGCGGGAAGGGGGGAGCCGCCGGGCGCCCCGGCGGGCCGGTGGACCGGGCCCGCCGGGGCGTTCCGGGTCAGCTCAGCGGGGACGTCCCGAAGCGGCTGGGGAGGCCCAGTTTGCCAGGGTTGAGGATCCCCTCCGGGTCCAGGGCGTTCTTCACGGCGACGAACGTCGCGAAGCCGGCGCCGAGCGATTCCTCCAGGTAGGGGCCGCGCAGCAGTCCGCAGCCGTGGTGGTGGCTGAGCGCCGCGCGGTGCTTGATGAGGACGGCGTTGGCGGCGTCCCACACCGCGCGGTACCAGTCGCGGCGCGCCTCGGGCGCGACGTCGCCGCGGAGCGAGAAGTAGACGCAGGCGCCGTCGGTGTACGCGTGGGACTGGTGCGCGGAGGCCGCGAGGGTGCCCTCGACGGACTGGATGGCGGCGACCACCTCGTCGTAGATGACCGGCAGATCGGTCCAGGAGGCGGCCATCTCCAGAGTGTCGGCGACGAAGCCCGGGCCGGGGGTGAAGCCGTCCGCGGACTTGCCGACCAGCATCCGCTCGTCCAGCCAGCGCGCGAAGACCGCATCGCTGTCCAGCTCGGGGCCGTACGCGGCGCAGACGTCGGCGGCCACGGCGATCGAGGCGTCGACGATCGTGGGGTCGCCCTCGTCGGCGATGAGCAGGAGGTTGGTCTCGGGGTGGCCGAAGTGGGTGCCCGACTCCAGGGTGTCGTACAGGCGCAGGACGGCCGGGGTGGCGCCGCGCTGCATGATCTTGCGGCAGGCGTCCAGGCCCTCGGCGAAGGTGGCGAAGCCGAAGGCGACGGCCTTGGCGTAGGTGGGCAGCGGGTGGACGCGCAGCCGGGCGCCGACGATGACGCCGAGGGTGCCCTCGGAGCCGATGAAGAGCTGGCGCAGGTCCGGGCCGACGGCGGCGCGGGTGTAGTCGCCGTAGGTGGCGCGGGTGCCGTCGGCGTGGATCACGTCGAGGCCGACGACCATGTCCTCGATCTTGCCGTAGCGGGTGGAGAGCTGACCGGCGCCGCGGCAGGCGATCCAGCCGCCGACGGTGGAGACGGCGAACGCGGACGGCCAGTGGCCGGTGGTGACGCCGTACTCCTCCTGGAGCTGCTTCTCGAAGAGGTCGCCGAACATGCCCGCCTGGACGTCGACGACGTTCGACTCGGCGTCGAAGCCGGTGATGGCGTCGAGGCCGCAGACGTCCAGGACGACGCCGCCGAAGACGGGCAGCGCCGCGCCGGTGACGTTGGAGCGCCCGGCGGACGGCGTGACGGGGATGCCGGCCTCGTGGCAGATGCGCAGGACGGCGGCGATCTGGTCGGCGTCGGCGGCCTCGACGATCACGGCGTCGGGGGTTGCCGGGCGGCCCTCGGTCTCGCCGATCATCGAACCGGCCCACCAGTCGCGGGTGCGGGTGACGACCTCGTCGCGGGTGGTGTGCACCGCGCGGGCGGCGCCGCGCAGCGCCTCGATCACGGCCTCCGGGACCTCGACCGGGTCGCCCTGGAGCGCGGCCGGGCCGTCGCCGACCGGCCGGTCCTTGGCCCATTTGGCGAAGCTGGGGGCGCCGACCGTGTAGTTGCCGCGGTTGAAGGGGTGGGTGATGGTCTGACGGCTGATCATGCTGCTGCTCCTTCGAGGAGGACGGTCTTTTCGTGGCGGACGGAGTCGAGGTACGCGGCGACCGAGCGGTCCACCTCGTCCTGGGTGAGGCCGAGTTCCTGCCCGAGCAGGGCGCCGACGACGGGTGCCGCGGCGGCGGAGGCGTCGCGGGCGAAGAGCCGGGCGCGGGTGCGGCGGGAGAGGACGTCGTCGACGGAGCGGGCCAGTTCGGCGCGGGCCGCGTAGACGACCTCGGCCTTGGTGTACGGCAGCCCGGCGACGACGGGTTCGGCGAGCGCGGGGTCGTCCTGGATGAGGTCGCCGACGAAGCGGGCCTCGGTGCCGTAGCGCTCGCCGAGGTGGGCGGCGAGGCCGCCGGACGCGGCGACCGCCTCGGCGTCGTAGCCCGCGCCACCGAGCAGCGGGAGCTTGGCGGTGCGGCTGGGGGCCTTGCGGCCGAGGACGGTCATCACCTTGTCGATGACCAGCTCGCCCATGTGGCGGCTGGTGGTGAGCTTGCCGCCGGTGACGGTGACCATGCCGCCGGTGCCGAGGGTGATGTGGTGGTCGCGGCGCATGTCGAGGGTGGCGCCCTCCTTGCCGCCGACCAGCGGACGCAGGCCGCCGATGGAGCCGACGACGTCATCGGGGGTGAGCTTGCCCTCGAAGGCGGTGTTGGCGCCCTCCAGCAGGAACTCCATCTCCTGCCGGGTGCAGTGCACATCGTCGGGCGAGCCCTGGTAGTCCTCGTCGGTGGTGCCGAGGACGACGCTGTTGCCCCAGCGGGTGCAGGTGGCGCGGCGGGCGCGGCCGGGGATCGGCACGGTGACGGTGCAGTTGATGCGGACCTTGTCCCACGGTACGACGATGTGGACGCCCTTGGCGGGGCGGACCTGCGGCGCGTGGTGCTCGTCGGCCATCGCGTCGACCTGGTCGGCCCAGACGCCGGTGGCGTTGACGACGGCGCGGGCGCGGACGTCGAACGCGTCGCCGTCGGCGGTGACGCGGGCGCCGGACGCCTTGCCGCCCTGCATGAGCAGCGCGGTGGCCGCGGCGCCGTTGAGGATCGTCGCGCCGAGCGCGGCGGCGGTCCGCACGAGAGTGAGGACGAGGCGGGCGTCATCGGTGCGGGCGTCGAAGTACACCAAGCCGCCCTTGAGGTTGTCCGCGCGCAGCGTCGGGGCCTGCGCCAGGACCTCGGGGACCGTCAGCCGCTGGTGGAGCTTGCCGATGCGCCAGCCGCCGACCAGGTCATACGTCCACAGCAGGCCCTCGAAGCCCTTGGCGAGGCGGGCATCGAAGACCCCCTCCTTCTCCAGGATCGGGAAGAGGAACGGCAGCCGGTGCACCAGGTGCGGGGCGTTCTTGCGGAAGCGGTGGCGCTCCAGGAGGGAGTGGCGGACGAGGTTGACGTTGCCCTGCTCGATGTAGCGCAGTCCGCCGTGGATCATCTTCGAGGACTTCGAGGAGGTGCCGGAGGCGAAGTCGTCCTTCTCGATCAGCGCCGCGCGCAGCCCGCGCGAGGCCGCGTCGAGCACGGCGTACGCCCCGGTGACGCCGCCGCCGATGACGAGGACGTCGTAGGTCTCGTCGGCGAGGTCGCGCTTGATGGCCGCGCGGTCGAGCAGCAGGGCCGTGCGGCGGGTCGCCGCGGCACTGCGCCGCGGCTTCCGGGCGGGCATGGTGATCACAACATCAACTCCTGGTGTTCCTTGGCGACGGCCCGGGGGTCGGCCGGACCGTCCGGGTGACGGCGCGCGGGCCGTCAGTGGGGGGTGTGCGGGGGCAGGGCACTTTCGTGCAGGTGGGCGGCGAGCAGGTCGTACCAGTCGGCGCGGCGGCGGTCGCGTTCGGCGGGGTCGAGGGAGGGCGTGAAGATCCGGCCCTGCGGCTGGGCCTCGACGATCTCGTCGAGCGAGGACCACAGCCCCTGGGCGACGCCCGCGAGGTAGGCGGTGCCGCGCAGGCTGGCGGTGGCGGAGTCGGCGGCGCGCTCCAGCGGCAGTCCGGTCAGGTCGGCCTGGATCTGCATCAGCGGGTCGCTGCCGGAGACGCCGCCGCCGACCCGCAGGCGGGTGAAGGGTGCGCCCATGGTGTCGGCGACGCCGTCGATGAGGTCGCAGACGGAGTGGGCGATGCCCTCCAGGACGGCGCGGGCCAGGTCGGCGCGGGTGGTGGCGAGGGTCAGTCCGGTGAGCGCCGCGGTGGCCTCCGGGTGCCACACGGGCGTACGGACCCCGGCGAGCGCCGGGACGAAGCGCGGGGTGCGGCCGGGCCGGGACGGCACCCGCCCGGCCTCCTCCCCCAGCTCCTTCGGGGAGGCGAAGAGGCCGAGGTCGTCGCAGAGCCAGCGCAGCGCGGACCCGGCGGTGGAGGTGTACGCCTCCAGGCTGAAGTGGCTGGTGTCGCCCTGCCGCCGGCCCGGTTGGGCGAGCACCCCGGAGATGTCGGGCCGGGGCAGGGCGGGTTCGGTGCCGGTCGCGGCGTCGACGAAGGCGCCGGTGCCGTACATGCACATGCCCTGGCCTGCGGCGAGGCCGCCGAGGGCGATGAGGGCTGCGTGCTGGTCGCCCATCGAGGCGGCGAGCGGGACGGCGATGCCGAGGGCCGCCGGGTCGGTGGTGCCGAACCCGGCGTCGTCGGAGCGGAGTTCCGGCAGCAGGTCGAGGGGGAAGCCGAGGTGGCCGATCCACTCCTCGTCCCAGGCGTGCGCGCCGAGCAGGTAGCCGCCGCTGGACGCCGCGTTGGTGGGCGTGGTGGCGTGGACGGCGCCGCCGGTCAGCTGCCAGATCAGCCAGGTGTCGACGGTGCCGAAGCGGAGGCGTCCGGCGCGGTGGGCGGCGGCGACCTCCGGGTGGGCGGCGATCTGCCGGGCGGCCCACAGGAAGGGCGCGCGGGCGCCGACCGGCCGTCCCTGCCGGGCCAGCAGACGGGCGTCCCACTCGGCCTCGTAGCCGGTCAGTTCCTGTGCGTACCGCCGGTCCTGCCACACCACGGCGGGCAGCAGCGGTTCGCCGGTGGCGCCGTCCCACAGCATCGCGGTGGCCCGCTGGGTGGAGAGGGCGACCGCGGTGATCTCGATGCCGTCCTCGTGGGCGCGGGCGACGGCGCGCCGCGCCACGTCGAGGGTGGCGGTCCAGATCTCCGCCGGGTCCTGCTCGACGGCCAGGTCGTCCGGGTGGCTGACCGCGATCGAGCGGTAGAACACCTGGTGGGCGGCGCCGGAGTCGAGGACGACTCCGGCCCGGGTGCCCGTGGTGCCTTCGTCGATGGCCAGCACACCGCGCCGACAGGCGGCGCCGGTGAACGTCTGCGTCATAGCGGCCCTTTCACTTACGAGCGTGCGGTACGGGGGCGAGCGGGGCGGGACCATCGTGTGC
>NZ_VKJP01000277.1 GCF_007280575.1 Streptomyces benahoarensis | reverse complement strand
GCCCGCGCCCCGGACCCCCGCACGACAGAAAGCCCCGCCAGCCCTGGGGAAGGGCGAAACGGGGCTTTCCGTATGTGTCATATGTCGGCCTGCCCGGCGAATGGCCGGGTGGGCCGGGATGCGCCGCACCCGCGTGGCGAACGCAGGCCGTGTGCGGCGCGGTGGTGCACCGTGCGAGGAGCGGAGAGAGGGGCCGCTGGGTCCCCGACGGCGGGGTGGTGCGGGTGCCGGACGGCGGACCGTCCGACGGAGGTCGTTCAGCCCTTGAGGCCGGCAACCTTCTTCGCCAGCGCCGACTTCTTGTTGGCGGCGGCGTTCTTGTGGATGACACCCTTGCTGACGGCCTTGTCGAGCTTCTTGGCCGCCTCGGCCTGGGCGGTGGTGGCCTTCTGCAGGTCACCGGCCTCCACGGCCTCGCGGGTGCGACGGATCGCGGTCTTCAGAGTGGACTTGGCAGCCTTGTTGCGCTGACGAGCCTTCTCGTTGGTCTTGATCCGCTTCATCTGGGACTTGATGTTCGCCACGAAAGAGCCTTTTCAGGTTCGTTGGAGTTTCGAGTTGCGCCGCGCACCGAGAGGGCACGAAGCGCAGTGGACCAGGTTACCAGCCACCTCCTCGGCCACCCAATCCGGGCCGTTTCCGTCCGTACGCACCGCCGTCGGGAGGTACCGGAACGGGCCGGGGGAGCGCCCGGAACGGGCCGGGGGCGCCGCTCATGGGACCATGGGGAGGACGTCACACCCGAGGGTGGTCTTGCGGATCATGGCGGGTCCGCCGGACGCACCCTGTTCCGCCTACCCGCCTGAATGGACCCTGCGTGCCCGCGACCTCTACGAACGTGCCGGAGCCGAGCCGTACCGATCCGGACCTCCTCCGTAACTTCTGCATCATCGCGCACATCGACCACGGCAAGTCGACGCTCGCCGACCGGATGCTCCAGATCACCGGTGTCGTCGACCAGCGGCAGATGCGCGCGCAGTACCTCGACCGCATGGACATCGAGCGCGAGCGCGGCATCACGATCAAGTCCCAGGCGGTGCGGCTGCCCTGGTCGCCCTCCGAGGGTGAGGAGCGGAGCGGCACGCCCCACATCCTCAACATGATCGACACCCCCGGTCACGTCGACTTCACCTACGAGGTCTCCCGCTCGCTCGCCGCGTGCGAGGGCTGTGTCCTCCTCGTCGACGCCGCCCAGGGGATCGAGGCGCAGACCCTCGCCAACCTCTACCTGGCGATGGAGAACGACCTCACGATCATCCCCGTCCTCAACAAGATCGACCTGCCCGCCGCGCAGCCCGAGAAGTTCGCCGCGGAGCTGGCGAACCTCGTCGGCTGCGAGCCGGAGGACGTGCTGCGGGTCTCCGCCAAGACCGGCGTCGGCGTGCCCGAGCTGCTGAACAAGGTGGTCCGTGAGGTCCCGGCGCCGGTCGGCGTCAAGGACGCCCCCGCCCGCGCGATGATCTTCGACTCGGTCTACGACGCCTACCGCGGCGTCGTGACGTACGTGAAGGTCGTCGACGGCACCCTCCGCAAGCGCGAGCGGATCCGGATGATGTCCACCGGCGCCGCCCACGAGCTGCTGGAGATCGGCACCAATTCGCCCGAGATGACGGCCGCCGACGGTCTGTCCGTGGGCGAGGTGGGCTATCTGATCACCGGTGTGAAGGACGTCCGCCAGTCCAAGGTCGGTGACACGATCACCCAGCTCAACAACGGCGCGACCGAGGCGCTGGGCGGCTACAAGGACCCCAAGCCGATGGTGTTCTCCGGGCTGTACCCGCTGGACGGCTCGGACTACCCGGAGCTGCGGGAGGCGCTGGACAAGCTCCAGCTCAACGACGCGGCGCTGGTCTACGAGCCGGAGACCTCCGCGGCGCTCGGCTTCGGCTTCCGCGTCGGCTTCCTGGGCCTGCTGCACCTGGAGGTCGTCCGCGAGCGCCTGGAGCGCGAGTTCGGCCTGGAGCTGATCGCCACCGCCCCCAACGTCGTCTACCAGGTGGACATGGAGGACGGCGCCCAGCACGAGGTGACCAACCCCAGCGAGTTCCCCACGGGCAAGATCGACAAGGTGCACGAGCCGGTCGTGCGGGCCACCGTCCTCGCGCCGAGCGAGTTCATCGGCGCGATCATGGAGCTGTGCCAGACCCGGCGCGGCACCCTGCTCGGCATGGACTACCTCTCCGAGGACCGCGTCGAGATCCGCTACACCCTCCCGCTCGCCGAGGTCGTCTTCGACTTCTTCGACCAGCTCAAGTCCAAGACCCGCGGCTACGCCTCGCTGGACTACGAGCCCACCGGCGAGCAGATCGCCGACCTCGTCAAGGTCGACATCCTGCTGCACGGCGACAAGGTCGACGCGTTCTCCGCGATCTGCCACAAGGACAAGGCGTACGCGTACGGCGTCCGGCTCGTCGGCAAGCTGCGCGAGCTGATCCCGCGGCAGGGCTTCGAGGTGCCGATCCAGGCGGCCATCGGCAGCCGCGTCATCGCCCGTGAGACGGTCCGCGCCATCCGCAAGGACGTCCTCGCCAAGTGCTACGGCGGTGACATCTCCCGTAAGCGGAAGCTGCTGGAGAAGCAGAAGGAAGGCAAGAAGCGGATGAAGATGGTCGGCAGTGTGGAGGTGCCGCAGGAGGCATTCATCGCGGTGCTCTCCTCGGACTCCGACGGTGACAAGAAGAAGTAGCGGTCGCGGCCCGCCCTCCCGGCACGGAGGAGCGGGCACGTACCGGACAGGGCGCCGACCCGCGCGAGGGTCGGCGCCCTTCGGCGTACGGGGGCCCGCGGGCGGTGAGACATCCCGGACGGTGGGCTTCCGGGGGATATGCCGGGGATGCGGTGCGGGCGCATCTGCGCGTACAGCGTACGGATCACTTCGTGAACCAGTCGGCCGTAGACCCTTACATGGCGGCGGAACGCGGCCTACTCTGATCTCTGCTCAAAGGTTACTCGCGAGTCACCAGCAACGTAGCGGGCCCCGGAGGATGCCGTGACGGACACCCACACGCTGATCGACAACCGGCCGCCTTCGGTGGCGAGCCTCTTTCTGGAGCGGGTCGCCGCGACGCCCGACGCGGAGGCGTTCCGTCACCCCGTGCCGCCCGCCTCGGGCTCGGGCCCCGACGACTGGAAGTCGCTGACCTGGAACGACGCCGCGCAGCGGGTGTACGCCACGGCGGCGGGTCTGATGGCGCTCGGGGTACGCCCCGAGGAGCGGGTGGCGCTGGCCGCGGCGACCCGCGTCGAGTGGATCCTCGCCGACCTGGGCGTGCTCTGTTCCGGCGCGGCCACCACCACCGTCTACCCCAGCACCAACGCTGAGGAGACGGCGTTCATCCTGTCCGACTCCGGCAGCCGGGTGCTGATCGCGGAGGACGCCGCCCAGCTCGACAAGGTCCGCGAGCGCCGCGCCGACCTGCCCGGCCTGGCTCATGTCGTCGTCATCGAGGAGGCCGACGCGCGCCCGGCCGAGGACGATCCGGAGGGCTGGGTGCTCTCCCTCGCCGATCTGGAGAAGCGCGGCGCGGCCTACCTGGAGGCGCACCCGGACTGCGTCACCGAACGCGTCGCCGCGCTCCGCGCCGACCAGCTCGCCACGCTCATCTACACCTCCGGCACCACCGGCCGCCCCAAGGGCGTACGGCTGGCGCACGACTGCTGGTCGTACATGGCGCGCGCCATCCAGGCCACCGGCATGGTCACCGCGGAGGACGTGCAGTACCTGTGGCTGCCGCTCGCCCATGTCTTCGGCAAGGTGCTGACCGCCGGGCAGATCTCGGTCGGCCATGTCATCGCCGTCGACGGCCGGGTCGACAAGATCATCGAGAATCTGCCGGTGGTCCGGCCGACCTACATGGCGGCCGTCCCGCGCATCTTCGAGAAGGTCTACAACGGCGTCGCCGCCAAGGCACGCGAGGGCGGCGCCGCCAAGTACAAGATCTTCCACTGGGCGGCGGGCGTGGCCCGGGAGTACGCCAAGGTCTCCCAGGACACCTTCCGCCGCACCGGCAACGCCTCCGTCCCCTTCGCGCTCGCCGCCAAGCACAAGGTCGCCGACACGCTCGTCTTCGCCAAGCTGCGCGCGGCGTTCGGCGGTCGGCTGCGCGCCGCGGTCTCCGGCTCCGCCGCCCTCGCCCCGGAGATCGGCTACTTCTTCGCCGGTGCCGGGATCCACATCCTGGAGGGCTACGGCCTGACGGAGTCCAGCGCCGCCAGCTTCGTCAACCCGGGCGAGGCGTACCGCATCGGCACGGTCGGCAAGCCGCTGCCGGGCACCGAGGTGCGGATCGCCGAGGACGGCGAGATCCTGCTGCGCGGCCCCGGCATCATGCAGGGCTACCACGGGCTGGAGGCCCAGACCGCCGAGGTCCTCGAATCCGACGGCTGGTTCCACACCGGCGACATCGGGGAGCTGTCGGCCGACGGCTATCTGCGGCTCACCGACCGCAAGAAGGACCTGATCAAGACGTCGGGCGGCAAGTACATCGCCCCGGCGGAGGTCGAGGGCCGCTTCAAGGCGGTCTGCCCGTTCATCTCCCACATCCTGGTGCACGGCGCCAACCGGAACTTCTGCACCGCGCTCATCGCGCTCGACGAGCCGACGCTGCTGACCTGGGCCGCCGAGCACGGCATGGGCGGCCGCCCGTACGCCGAGGTCGTCGCGGACAAGCGGACCCGCGAGCTGATCGACGGCTATGTCGAGCAGGTCAACGAGGGCCTTCAGCGCTGGCAGCAGGTCCGCAAGTTCCGGCTGCTCCCGCGCGACCTGGACATCGAGCACGGCGAGGTCACCCCCAGCCTCAAGGTCAAGCGGCCGGTCGTGGAGCGGGCCTTCAAGGACCTCCTCGACGAGATGTACGCGGGCGCGCGGGAGGCGTGAGGGCGCCCGCCCGGGCGGGCACCGGGGCGCCGCGCGCCCCCTCGCCCGTCCGGTGACGGCCCCGTCCACAGGCCCGCTGCCTGCGCTTCCCGGCCGCTCGCCCGCCGTCCGCGCGCCGTTCCGCGATGACGCGGTGTCGTGGCACGCGCCCGGTCTGTCACCCTGTCCGTGCGGCACGCGGCGGACGGCCGTGCCGCGCGGGAGGTGCGGGGATGACGACGACTGCGTTAGCGGCGGAGACCGGAGCCGCGGGCCCGGCGGGCGCGGCCGGGACGGCCCGCTCCCTCGCGCTGCCGGGCACGGCCCGGGCGGCGGCCGACGCCCGCCGCTTCATCCGCGCCACGCTCACCGACTGGGCGGCCCGGCGGTCACCGGGTGCGGAGGGGCTGGACGGCCGGGTGACGGACGAAGCGGTGCTGCTGGTCAGCGAGTTGGTGACCAACGCCGTGGTGCACGCCGGTACCGACGTCGACGTCCACTGCCGCCTCGACGCCGACGGGCCCGGCGGCCTGGTCGTCGAGGTGGCCGACCGGCATCCCACCCGGCCGGTGTGCGGGCCGCACCACGGCGAGCTGCCCGGCGGTGGGGGCCACGGCCTGCAGCTGGTCGGCGCGGTCGCCGCCTCCTGGGGGATCACCTACGACCGCGCCGCCAAGGCCGTCTGGTTCCGCCTCGCGACCGCCGCGCCGGACCCCGGCCCGGACCGGGCACCCGGCCATGTCCCGGCCGCCCGCACCGCCCCGGACGATGCCCCCGCGGCGTACCGCGGCGCGGACGGCCCTGACGGCCCTCCCGAGGGCGCGTACCGCCCGGCGCCCGGCCGTGACCCCGCGGACACCGGTGGCGCGTACCCGGACACCGAGGCCCCGGCGGCCGGCCGGCCCGCCGCCGGATACGCCGACGCCGCCTACGGAGCGGGCAGCTACAGCGACACCTCCTACGGGTACGCCGCACCCGACGGTGGCCCCTCGGGCGCGGCCGCCGAGTGGATCACGCATGGCGCGCCGACCTTCCTCGCCGAGGCGTCCGACCTGCTCTCCGGCCCGCTCGACGCCGACCGCATCGCCTCCCTCGCCGCCCAGCTCGCGGTGCCCCGGCTCGCCGACTGGTGCGCGGTGTGGCTCTACGACGGCGAGGCGGGCGGCCCGGTGCCGGGCACGGCGGGCGGCGACGAACCGCCGCGCCTCGCCCACGTCTGGCACTCCCGCGAGAGCCGTATCGACCCACTGCGGCTGGCCCTGGAGAAGGCCCCGCCCCCGGCCACCGCCCGCGCCACCGACGGCTCGGCGATCCCCTGGGCGTGGCCGGAGGGCGCGGGCGGGGCGCATCCCGGCGCCCCGGCCCTACCGGAGGGGGCGGGGGAGCCGGACGGCCCCGGGGAGTCCATCGCACCGGATGCCGAGGCGGTACCGGACGCCCGTCCCGCCATCGGTGGCGCCGCCCTCGCCTGCCCCCTGATCAGCGGCGGCCTCCGGCTGGGCACGGTGCTGCTCGGGCGGGCCGGGCTGCCGCGCTTCCCCGATGCGGCGGTCGGCCTCTCCGAGGACCTGTGCCGCCGGGTCGCCCGGGCCGTCGCCACCGCACGCGCGTACAGCAGGCAGGAGCGGATCAGCCGGGTGCTCCAGCGGCGGCTGCTGCCGCACGGCCGGGCGCGGGTCCCGGGCGTCGCCTCCGCGGTGGTCTACGAACCGCGCGCGGGCGCCTGGGCGGGCGGCGACTTCTGGGACCTCTTCGACGCGGGCGACGGCCGCTGGTGCTTCGCCCTCGGCGACGTCTGCGGCAGCGGCCCGGAGGCGGCGGCGGTCACCGGGCTCGCCCGGCCGGTGCTGCGGCTGCTGGCCCGCGACGGCTTCGGCGTCGGCGCGGTGCTGGACCGGCTCAACGAGACCATGGCCCGTGAGGCGGCGGACTCCGTCGCCGCGGTGGCCGCCGCCGTCGCCGCCGAGGCCGGGGTGCAGTCCGCCGTCGGCCTGCGCGACGAGGGCGAACAGGCCCGCTTCCTGTCGCTGCTCTACGGCGAGATCGTCCCGCACCCCGAGGGCTCCGGCGGCGTCCGCTGCACCCTGGCCAGCGCCGGTCACCCGCTGCCGCTGGTCCTGGGCACCGACGGCATGGTCCGGGTGATCGCCGTGCCGCAGATGCTGCTGGGCGTGGTCGGCGACGCCACGTACGAGAGCGAGGCGTTCGACCTCGCCCCGGGCGAGACGCTGCTCTGCGTCACCGACGGGGTCACCGAACGCCGCTCCGGCCGCAACCAGTTCGATGACGACGACGGCCTGGCCCGCACCCTCGCCGCCTGCGCGGGCCTGCCCGCGACCGACATCGCCGAACACATCCGCCGCGCCGTCCACGGCTTCTCCCCGACCCCACCCGACGACGACCTGGCCCTCCTCGTCCTCCAGGCCCTCCCGGAGGGACGGACGGAGGGGGAGGCGGAGTAGGGCGAGCCGCGGGCCCGGGGCGTCGGCTGCGGGGTGTGGGCCCGTGCCCGGCGCCTGCCCACCGGCCTGCCCAGCCGCCCGCCGCACCGGTCGCGGCGCCCCGGGCCACCGCCCCGCCCGGGGCACCCAGGGG
>NZ_VKJP01000276.1 GCF_007280575.1 Streptomyces benahoarensis | reverse complement strand
GTGCGGGGGCCGGGTGCGGCCGCCGGAGCGGGCTCCGGAACGGTCGCCGGGCCGGAAGGCCGCCCTCTCGACCGTCGGTTTTCGGCCGTCTCCGGAGCGGGTCGAAGAAGGGGCCGGTACCCGGGCGGGGTGGCGGAAATGGTCCTTCCGTGCCATGGGCGGCGGGTGGCGCCGTCCCTACGCTGGGCGGTGTCCGCCTCGGAGGGGGAGGCGCGCGAAGGAAGGTGTCGTCCGTGACCGTGACCTGCGATGCGACGGTTCAGGACCGCGTGGCTCTCGTCGAGATCGAGCTGACCGGCGAGCTGATGATCGCCGCGGCCGCCGCGAGCGAGGAGCGGCTGAGCCCGGACCGTATCGACGAACTGCTGGATGTCGACGGGCACCGGCGGGAGCGGTCCGCCGGGCGGTGAGCCGGCGGCCGATGTGCCGCGGGTCTCAGGTGCGGAGCATCCGCTCGATGGCCTTGGTGGCCTCCTGGACCTTGGCGTCGATGGCCTCGGGACCGTGCACCGCGGCGTCGGCGACGCAGTGGCGCAGGTGCTCCTCCAGGAGCTGGAGTCCGAAGGACTGCAGTCCCTTCGTGCTCGCCGAGACCTGCGTGAGTATGTCGATGCAGTAGACGTCCTCCTCCAGCATCCGCTGGAGGCCGCGGATCTGGCCCTCGATGCGGCGCAGCCGCTTGAGGTGGGCGTCCTTCTGGTGGGCGTAGCCGTGGATGCCGCGGTCGTGGTCGGTGACGGCGTCCGGGTCGCCCTGGGGGGCGGTTTTCGGCGCGGAGGCGGGGTCGACCGCGGCGGTTTCGGTGGTGCCGTCCGTACCGGCGTCCGTCGTCGTCATGGCCGTCTCCCGTGGTATCCCGTCGATCCATATACCCCTGGTGGGTATATGGTACCGAATTTTCCGGGTACCGGAGGTACCCCGTGCAGAGCATGCTGCCCGATGGGCGACACTGAAGGAATGCTGGTAAGCAGTGGCTGGATGATGCGCCTAACATCAACTCGACCGGAACCGATGCACCCCGAGGATTTCACGTGCGCTTTCGTCTGACCCCCAGGGAGACGAGCTTCTACGACATGTTCGCCGCGTCCGCGGACAACATCGTCACCGGCTCGAAGCTCCTGATGGAAATGCTCGGGGCGGACACCTCCGCGCGGGCCGAGATCGCCGAACGGATGCGGGCGGCGGAGCACGCAGGGGATGACGCGACCCACGCGATCTTCCACCAGCTGAACTCCTCGTTCATCACGCCCTTCGACCGCGAGGACATCTACAACCTCGCCTCGTCACTCGACGACATCATGGACTTCATGGAGGAGGCCGTCGATCTCGTCGTCCTCTACAAGGTGGAGGAGCTGCCGAAGGGCGTCGAGCAGCAGATCGAGGTGCTGGCGCGGGCGGCCGAGCTGACCGCCGAGGCGATGCCGAATCTGCGGACGATGTCGAACCTCACGGAGTACTGGATCGAGGTCAACCGTCTGGAGAACCAGGCCGACCAGATCCACCGCAAGCTCCTCGCCCACCTCTTCAACGGCAAGTACGACGCCATCGAGGTGCTGAAGCTCAAGCAGATCGTGGACATCCTGGAGGAGGCGGCCGACGCCTTCGAGCACGTGGCCAACACCGTCGAGACCATCGCGGTCAAGGAGTCCTGAGCCCCGGCCATGGACACCTTCGCGCTTGTCGTGACCATCGCGGTCGCGCTCGGTTTCACCTATACCAACGGCTTTCACGATTCGGCGAACGCCATCGCCACCTCGGTGTCGACCCGGGCGCTGACGCCCCGGGCGGCGCTGGCGATGGCCGCCGTGATGAACCTCGCCGGTGCCTTTTTGGGCAGCGGGGTCGCCAAAACGGTCAGCGAGGGGCTGATCTCCACCCCTGAGGGTGGCAAGGGGATGGGCATCCTGTTCGCCGCGCTGCTCGGCGCGGTGGTCTGGAACCTCGTCACCTGGTACTTCGGTCTGCCTTCGTCCTCCTCCCACGCACTCTTCGGCGGCATGGTCGGCGCGGCGCTCGCGGGGGGCACCAAGGTGATCTGGTCCGGGGTGATCGACAAGGTCGTCCTGCCGATGTTCATCTCGCCGGTGATCGGCCTGGTGCTCGGCTATCTGGTGATGGTCGTCATCCTCTGGCTGTTCCGCGGCGCCAATCCGCACCGCGCCAAGCGCGGCTTCCGCATAGCGCAGACCGTTTCGGCGGCGGGCATGGCCCTCGGCCACGGCCTCCAGGACGCGCAGAAGACCATGGGTGTCGTGGTGATGGCGCTGGTCATCGCCGATGTCCAGGACGCCAGCGCCGCCATCCCGGTCTGGGTGAAGCTGGCCTGTGCGATCACCCTGTCGCTCGGTACGTACGCGGGTGGCTGGCGGATCATGCGGACGCTGGGGCGGCGGATCATTGAGCTGGACCCGCCGCAGGGCTTCGCCGCGGAGACCACGGCGGCGTCGGTGATGTACACCGCGTCGTTCATGTTCCACGCGCCGATCTCCACCACGCACGTCATCACCTCCGCGATCATGGGTGTGGGCTCGACCAAGGGCCCGCGCGCGGTGCGCTGGGGCGTCGCCAAGAACATCGTGATGGGCTGGTTCATCACGATGCCGGCGGCGGCGATCGTCGCCGCGTTCGTCTACTGGGTGATCAAGCTGGCCTTCGGCTGACCGCCGCCGGGCCCCGGCCCGGCGCACCCGTACGGAAGGAAAGGGCCCGCCCCCCGATGTGGAGGGGCGGGCCCTTCGTCGTGCGGTGGCACCGCCATGCAGCACCGCAGGACGTGGGTGGGGCCGCCGGGCGGGCGGCTCAGCCGAAGCGGCCGGAGATGTAGTCCTCGGTCGCCTGGACGGACGGGTTGGAGAAGATCCGCTCGGTGTCGTCGATCTCGACGAGGGTGCCGGGCTGCCCGACCGCCGAGAGGTTGAAGAACGCCGTACGGTCCGAGACGCGCGCCGCCTGCTGCATGTTGTGCGTCACGATGACGATCGTGAAGCGCTCCTTGAGCTCGCCGATGAGGTCCTCGACGGCGAGCGTGGAGATCGGGTCGAGCGCCGAGCACGGCTCGTCCATCAGCAGGACCTGCGGTGCGACGGCGATGGCGCGGGCGATGCAGAGCCGCTGCTGCTGGCCGCCGGAGAGGCCGGAGCCGGGCTTGTTCAGGCGGTCCTTGACCTCGTTCCAGAGGTTGGCGCCCTTGAGGGACTTCTCGACGATGTCGGTGAGGTCGCTCTTCTTCGTGGTGCCGTTGAGCCGCAGACCGGCCGCGACGTTGTCGAAGATCGACATCGTGGGGAACGGGTTGGGCCGCTGGAAGACCATGCCGACGGTGCGGCGGACCGCGACCGGGTCGACGCCGGGACCGTAGAGGTCCTCGTCGTCCAGGAGCACCTTGCCCTCGACGCGGCCGCCGGGGGTGACCTCGTGCATACGGTTCAGGGTGCGCAGGAACGTCGACTTGCCGCAGCCGGAGGGGCCGATGAAGGCGGTCACCGAGCGGGGCTCGACGCTCATGGAGATGTCGTCGATGGCCTTGTGGTTGCCGTAGAAGGCGGAGAGGCCGCTGACATCGATTCGCTTGGCCATGGGATCACTGCTTCTTTCTGGACGCGCGGTCAGCGGGCCGTCTGTGTGGAATGGTCGGACTTCGTTTCGCTTCCGCTCCGGCCGGGTGCCGCACCCTCGTTCCTCGGGTACGACCCCCCACCTCCGCTGCAGCTCAACTGCGTCCTCCGCGAGGGGCCTTCCAGCGGGCGATGCCGCGGGCCACCAGGTTGAGGATCATCACGAAGGCGATGAGGACGAGGGCCGCGGCCCAGGCGCGGTCGTACGACGCCTCGGAGCCCTGCTGCCACTGCTGGAAGACGTAGAGCGGCAGGGACTGCTGGGCGTCCTGGAACGGGTTGGTGTTGATCGTCTTCGCGCCCCACACCAGCAGCATCACCGGCGCGGTCTCGCCGGCGATCCGGGCGACGGCGAGCATCACGCCGGTGGTGATGCCGCCGATCGACGTCGGCAGGACGACCTTCAGGATGGTGCGCCACTTCGGCACGCCCAGGGCGAGGGACGCCTCCCGCAGCTCGTTGGGGACGAGCTTGAGCATCTCCTCGGTGGAGCGGACCACGACCGGCACCATCAGGATCGCCAGCGCCATCGCCCCGGCGAAGCCGGACGGGCCGAAGCCGAGGATGAGGATCCAGATGGAGAGGACGAAGAGGCCGGCGACGATGGACGGGATACCGGTCATCACGTCGACGAAGAAGGTGACGGCCTTGGCGAGGCGGCCGCGGCCGTACTCCACCAGGTAGATCGCGGTGAACAGGCCGAGCGGCGCGGCGATCAGCGTGGCGAGGCCGACCTGCTCCAGGGTGCCGATGATCGCGTGGTAGATGCCGCCGCCGGGCAGCGCGTCCGGCAGGGTGCCCATCGAGTGGGACAGGAAGTAGCCGTCCAGGACCTTGCTGCCGCGCGCGACCGTCTCCCACAGCAGGGAGGCCAGCGGGATGACGGCGAGGAGGAACGCGATCCAGACGAGGCCGGTGGCGAGGCGGTCCTTGGCCTGCCGGGCGCCCTCGACGGCGGCGGACAGGACGAAGGTGCCGACCACGAAGAGCAGCGCGGCGATCAGACCCCACTGGACGCGGCTGTCCAGACCGGCGGCGAGGCCGATGCCGCAGCCGACGGCGGCCGAGGCGAGGGCGAGGGCCGCCGGGGTCCAGCGGGGGAGCCGGGCCTGCTTGAGGGAGACCGGTACGGACGTGCCGCCGGGCCGATCGGCGAGGGCCTGCCGTTCCGTCATGACGTCGCTCACGAGTACTCCTTGCGCCGGGCGATGATCAGGCGGGCCGCGCCGTTGACGAGCAGGGTGATCACGAAGAGGACGAGGCCCGAGGCGATCAGTGCGTCCTGGCCGAAGGTGTCGGCCTCGCTGAACTTCGCGGCGATGTTCTGCGCGAAGGTGCCGCCGCCCGGGTCGAGCAGGCTCTTGCCGATCAGGAAGCTGGGGGAGAGGACCGTGGCGACGGCCATCGTCTCGCCGAGCGCGCGGCCCAGGCCCAGCATGGAGGCGCTGATGATGCCGGAGCGGCCGAAGGGGAGCACCGACATCCGGATGACCTCCCAGCGGGTGGCCCCCAGTGCCAGCGCCGCCTCCTCGTGCATCCTCGGCGCCTGGAGGAAGACCTCGCGGCTGACGCTGGTGACGATCGGCAGAATCATGATCGCCAGCAGGATGCCGACGGTGAACAGCGAACGGGCGGCGCCGCCGCCGTAGCTGAAGACGCCGGTCCAGCCGAGGTAGTCGTCGAGCCAGCCGTAGAGCCCGCCGAGGTGCGGGACGAGGAAGAGCGCGCCCCACAGGCCGTAGATGATGCTGGGCACCGCGGCGAGCAGGTCGATGACGTAGCCGAGCGGGGAGGCCAGCCTGCGCGGGGCGTAGTGCGAGATGAAGAGGGCGATGCCGACGGCGACCGGGACCGCGATGACCATCGCGATGAGGGCGCTGACGACGGTGCCGAACGCCAGGACCGCGATGCCGAACCTGGGCTCGGTGCCGGTGGCGTTCCAGTCGAGGGTGGTGAAGAAGTTGGCGTGGTCGCCCGATATCGCGAGCACGGACCGGTAGGTGAGGAAGGCGGCGATGGCCGCCATGATCACCAGGAGGGCGATACCGGATCCGCGGGAGAGCCCGAGGAAGATCCGGTCACCGGGGCGCCGGGCCTTTCCCGAGACGGGGGAGGCCGGGGCCGTGGCCGGTGGGGGCGCGGCGTCGGGTGTCGCGGTTGCTGAGGGGGTCATGGTTTCTCCGGTCTGCGGAGCCCGGGGCTCCTGGCGCGGCGGTGCACCGGAAGGGCGGCGGCCCGGGGGCCGTACGGCGGGGTGACCCGGGCCGTACGGCGTGGTCAGGGCCGCCGCCCGGTGGATCAGGCGAGGGCGGCGACGGTCTTGCGGACCTTGTCGGCGATCTCGGTGGGCAGCGGGGCGTAGCCCAGGTCCTTCAGGGCGTTCTGGCCGTCCTCGCTGGCGATGTAGGTGAGGAAGGACTTGGTGGCCGGGAGGGTCTCGGCCTTGTTGCCCTTGTCGCAGGCGATCTCGTACGTCACCAGGGTGATCGGGTAGGCGCCCTCGGCCTTGGTGCCGTAGTTGAGCTGGAGGGCGAGGTCGTCGCCCTTGCCGACCTGCTTGGCCTCGGCGATCGCCTTGGAGGCGTTGTCGACGGTGGCCTCGACCGGGGTCTTGGCGCCGGTGGCGATCTTGACGGTGGGGATCTTCCCGGCGGTCGCGTACGACAGCTCGAAGTAGGAGATCGCGCCGTTGGTCTGCTTGACCTGCGAGGAGACACCGGCGGAGCCGGAGGCCGCCTGGCCGCCCTTGCCCTCCCAGGTCTTCGCGGGCTCGTGCTTCCAGGCGTCGGGGGCGGCGCCCTTGAGGTACTTGGTGAAGTTGTCGGTGGTGCCCGAGTCGTCGGAGCGGTGGAACGCCTGGATCTTGAGGTCCGGGAGCGAGGCGCCCGGGTTGAGCTTCTTGATCGCCGCGTCGTTCCAGTTGGTGATCGACGAGTCGAAGATCTTGGCGAGGGTGGGTGCGTCGAGGACGAGGTTGTCCACGCCGGGCACGTTGTAGCCGACGGCGATCGGGCCGCCGACCATCGGCAGGTTGATGGCCTTGCCGCCCTTGCAGACCTTCTCCGACTTGGCGACCTCCTCGGGCTTGAGGGCCGAGTCGGAACCGGCGAACGCGGTCTGGCCCTGGAGGAAGGTGGTGATGCCCGCGCCGGAGCCGGTCGGCTGGTAGTTGATCTCGGTGTCCTTGCAGGCACCGGCGTAGTTCTGCACCCAGACGTCCATGGCGTTCTTCTGCGCCGAGGAGCCGGAGGCGCGCAGCTTGCCCTTGCCCTCGCACTTGATGCTGCCGGCCTTGGCGGCGTTGCCCGCGCCACCCCCGGAGGCGCTGGTGTCGTCGGAGCCGCACGCCGTCAGGGCCAGGGCACCGGTGACGGCGAGAGCGCCCACCGCGAGGGCGCGAACCCGGTTCTTGCGCTGAAGCTTCACTGTCGAGAGTTCCTTCCTGGGGCGCGCCGCTTCACCGGCGTGCGAGGTGTGTCAGGAGAGTGCGGAGCCAGCCGGAGCCCATATCGGTTCGCGGTGGCGACGCGCACTCGGTACGGCTGAAATTAGGCAGATCAAGTGAAGCGACCGATGGGGAAGAGTGAACGCACGGTGAACCTCATCCGTCAGCTGGGGGCGGCCCGTCATGACATGCATCGGTCACCGGAAAACGGGGAATTGCGCCGCCCTCTGTCGGCTTACCGATCGGTATGACACGATCCGCGCCAACGACGACGGCGACACGAATCGGTGCGCATCGACCGGAGGTGGCGGGTGGGGATTCAGGGGGCAGGGGACGCCGTACGGGGCGGAGCGGACATGGCGGATGCCAGGGACGTACGGGGTGTCGCCGCGGCGGGTGACGGTGCAGATTCCGGCGCCGGGGCCGGGGCC
>NZ_VKJP01000275.1 GCF_007280575.1 Streptomyces benahoarensis | reverse complement strand
CGTCTGCACCGCGAACAGCACACCGGCGACCACCAGGCAGGTGATCACCGCCCGCGCCACCCGGTCCGCGCCCCGCTGCCCGGCGCCCGCCGCCGGTCCCGCGCCCACCAGCTGGGCCGTCCGGGACGCCTCGACGATCACCGCGACCACCACGGCCAGACCCACCACCGGCACCACCACATGCCGCAGCACGCTCGGCATCTCCGCGCGCCGCCGGACCCGGAACCAGCCGATCACCGACGCGTGCAGCAGCGCGAACGCGGTCAGCGCGCCCACGTTCACGATCGACGACAGATGGTCGAGCCCGTCGGCCCGCCGCGCCGCCCACACCGCCGCCACCAGCGTCACCACCGCCGCGCCCAGCAGCGCCCGGCGCGGCACCCCGCTGCCCACGTCCACCTTGGCCATCGCCCCCGGCAGCCGCCGGTCCCGCGCCATCGCGAACAGCAGCCGCCCGGCCGCCGCCTGCCCGGCCAGCGCCGCGAACGCCGCGCCCAGCGCCTTGCTCGCCGCCACCAGATCGTGCAGCCAGCCGCCCACCGACGCGTCGACCGTCGCGTAGAACGCCTCACCCTGCGTACCCGGCTTCGCCGCCAGCTCCGCCGCCGACATCGGGGCCAGCAGCGCCGCCAGATACGTCTGCACCGCGAACAGCACACCGGCGACCACCAGGCAGGTGATCACCGCCCGCGCCACCCGGTCCGCGCCCCGCTGCCCGGCGCCCGCCGCCGGTCCGTGCGCCCCCCGCGCCTCCTCCGCGAACGCCGCGATGGCGTCGAAGCCGAGATACGACAGCACCGCCACCGACACCGCCGCCAGCACCGCCGTCATCGAGAAGGAACCCTCACCGGTCAGCGGAGCCGCCCAGCCGCGCTGCGCGCCGTGCGCCACCAGCTCCGCCACCGCGGCGACCACGAACACCGCCAGCACCGCGATCTCCATCGCCAGCACCGCGAACCCGACGACCGCCGCGGTCCGCACCCCCCACAGGTTCAGCAGCGTCGTCACCACCACCGCCAGCGCCGTCCACACCCACTGGTGCACCTCGGGGACGAGCGCGTGCATCGCGATCCCGGAGAACAGATACGCCACCGCCGGGATCAGCAAATAGTCCAGCATCGCCATCCACCCGGCGATGAACCCGGCGCCCTCACCCAGCCCCACCCGGGCGTACGTGTAGACCGACCCCGCCTGCGGCGCCACCCGCACCATCTGCGCGTACGAGTACGCCGTGAACGCCATCGCCACCGTCGCGACCAGATAGACGAGGGTGATCGCCCCGTGCGACTTGGCCTGGAGCGTGCCGAAGATGCCGACCGGCGCCATCGGGGCGATGAACAGCAGCCCGTAGACGATCAGATCCCGGAAGGTGAGCGTCCGCCGCAGCACCGGAGGGCTGCTGCTGCCCTGCTCCGGGGCCTCCACCGCCCCGCTCTCCCCGCCCGCCGGATCACCGGCCGTCCCGCTCGCCGTGTCGTTTTCCGGCATACCGCCTCCTTGATCGTGTCCGCGAAGTCCGGCCCGGCGCCCGGCGCCCGGTACGTACCCTCGCGGCCCTCAGTCTGGGCCACCGGAGCGATCTCTGTGCGGTGCGGTACGCCCGTACGATGGGACGCATGACTGCTACGCCCGGCCCGTCACCCGCCACCGCCGCGAGCGGAGACGCCCCGCGTCACGGTGACACCCCGCAGCCCGCAAGCACCCCGAGCGCGGACGCCCCGCGCGAGCGCCGGCGGGTCCTGCTCGCCGCCCCCCGCGGCTACTGCGCGGGGGTGGACCGCGCGGTGATCGCCGTCGAGAAAGCCCTGGAGCAGTACGGCGCTCCCGTCTACGTACGCCACGAGATCGTGCACAACAAGTACGTCGTGAAGACCCTGGAGAAGAAGGGCGCCATCTTCGTCGACGAGACGGCGGAGGTCCCCGAGGGCAACATCGTCATCTTCTCCGCCCACGGCGTCGCCCCGACCGTCCACGAGGAGGCGCGGCGCGGCAAGCTCGCCACCATCGACGCGACCTGCCCGCTGGTCACCAAGGTCCACAAGGAAGCCGTCCGGTACGCCAAGGAGGACTACGACATCCTCCTCATCGGCCACGAGGGCCACGAAGAGGTCATCGGCACCAGCGGTGAGGCGCCCGACCACATCACGCTCGTCGACGGCCCCGAGGACGTGCGGAACGTCGAGGTCCGCGACCCGGACAAGGTCGTCTGGCTCTCCCAGACCACCCTCTCCGTCGACGAGACGATGGAGACGGTCGGCGCCCTCAAGGGCCGCTACCCCAACCTCCTCTCGCCGCCCAGCGACGACATCTGCTACGCCACCCAGAACCGCCAGATCGCGGTCAAGCAGATGGGCGCCGACGCCGACCTCGTCATCGTCGTCGGCTCCAAGAACTCCTCGAACTCCGTCCGCCTCGTCGAGGTCGCCCTCGGCGCCGGGGCCAAGGACGCCCATCTGGTCGACTACGCCGACGAGATCGACGAGAGCTGGCTCGACGGCGTCACCACCGTCGGCGTCACCTCCGGCGCCTCCGTCCCCGACGTCCTCGTCCACGGCGTCCTCGACCGGCTCGCCGAGCGCGGCTACGACGACGTCGAGACGATCACCGCGGCGGAGGAGTCCATCGCCTTCTCGCTGCCCAAGGAGCTCCGCCGCGACCTGCGCGCCGAGGCCAAGGCCGCCACGGAGGGCTGAGGACCGCAGCCCCGGGAACCGGCCGCCGTGACATCCGTACCGGCGGCCGGTTCCCCGTTCCTGGGGCGCTCCGCGCCCACCGCGCCTAGCCTTTTCCCATGAAGGTCTTCGGCGTGGACATCGGCGGATCCGGCATCAAGGGCGCCCCGGTCGACCTGGAGCGCGGCGAGCTGGCCGAGCCGCGCCACAAGGTCCTCACCCCGCAGCCCGCCAGCCCCGGCGCGGTCGCCGACAGCGTCCGCGAGGTCGTGGCGCACTTCGGCTGGACGGGCCCGGTCGGCGCCACCTTCCCCGGCGTGATCACCGACGGTTTCACCCGTACCGCCGCCAACGTCGACAAGGGCTGGATCGGCACCGACGCCGCCCAGCTGCTCACCGGACGCCTCGGCGGCGACTGCCCGGTGACCCTCCTCAACGACGCGGACGCCGCCGGGCTCGCCGAGATGCGCTACGGCGCCGGGCACGGCCACCGCGGCACCGTCATCGTCCTCACCCTCGGCACCGGCATCGGCTCCGCCCTCTTCACCGGCGGCCGCCTGGTGCCCAACACCGAGCTGGGCCATCTGGAGCTGAACGGCCACGACGCCGAGACCCGCGCCGCCACCCATGCCAAGGAGACCGAGGGACTGAGCTGGTCACACTGGGCGCGGCGGCTGCGCACCTACCTCGCCCACGTCGAGATGCTCTTCTCACCCGAGCTGTTCGTGATCGGCGGCGGGGTCAGCCGCAAGGCCGACAAATTCCTGCCGCTGCTCGACGGCATCAGGGCCGAGATCGTGCCGGCTCGGCTTCGGAACGACGCGGGGATCGTGGGTGCCGCGATGGCTGCACACGCCGCTCGGGCTGCGGCGCCACCTGCCGCGGACGGTTACCGGGACGCTCCGCCGGACGCCGGCTCCCCGGACGCGCCGGTCGCGTCGCCGGTCGGCTGGCCCGACGCCGCGCGATGAGCACCACCTTGCGCACCAGCGCGAGGAACACGCAGACCAGCGTCCCCGCGTAGAGCCAGCCCGCGCTCAGCGCCAGCACGCTGAAGACGCCCATCACCAGCCCGCCGAACCCGCCGGCGCCGTGCTCGATCGGCACCGCCCCGAGCGTGAACGCGATGGGCAGCGCCACCGGCGCCGCGATCAGGTCGTACGGCCGCACCCACAGCCCCGCGCAGAACGCGACCAGGACGAAGAACACGCCGTACGGGGTCTGCGCGCCGTCCAGGAGCAGTTCGTCGAGGGCGGCGAAGGCGAGCAGCGCGAGGGTGCTCAGCAGGCCGCACCCCAGGCCGGTCAGTTTCGGCGCGGGCATCCGCCGCAGCACCGCCACGACCCGGGCGGGCAGTGGCCGCCGGCCGGCCCGGTAGACGGTCGCGGTACCGGCGGCCCGCCGCTCGGTGTCCGCCGGGCCCGCGCCGGACCGTTCCCGGCCGCCGGACGGCCCCGTCGCCGGGCGCGGCAGCCGGGGATCCTGGACCGCGGAGGGCCCGCCGCTCGCGGACGGGCGGTGCTGGGGTGCGCGCGCATCTCGTTGCTCCACCCGCCAACGGTAGGCCGCTAAGTGGTATTAACAGGCTTTGGGACACGCCAGGGGCCGGCATCGGCGGTGCGTTCGAGGAGCCCGTACCGGGCCGGGCGGGCCGCCGCGGGCGCCCCGTAAACTGGTGGATCGGCCCCTTCGGGAGCCGTGTCCGCCCTCACCGCCTCGCTCCCCGGGAAGTTGCCACCGTGTCGCTCACGATCGGAATCGTCGGACTGCCCAACGTCGGCAAGTCGACCCTGTTCAACGCCCTGACCAAGAACGATGTGCTGGCGGCCAACTACCCGTTCGCCACCATCGAGCCGAACGTCGGCGTCGTCGGCGTCCCCGACACCCGCCTGGCCAAGCTCGCCGAGATCTTCTCCTCGGAGCGGATCCTCCCGGCGACCGTCGACTTCGTCGACATCGCGGGCATCGTCCGCGGCGCCAGCGAGGGCGAGGGCCTGGGCAACAAGTTCCTGGCGAACATCCGCGAGTCCGACGCGATCTGCCAGGTCATCCGCGCCTTCGCCGACGAGAACGTCGTCCACGTCGACGGCAAGATCTCGCCCCGCGACGACATCGAGACGATCAACACCGAGCTGATCCTCGCCGACCTCCAGACCATCGAGAAGGTCCTGCCGCGCCTCCAGAAGGAGTCGCGCATCAAGAAGGACATCGCCCCGAAGGTCAAGGCCGTCGAGGAGGCCAAGGAGATCCTGGAGCGCGGCGACACCCTCTTCTCCCAGGGCATCGTCCAGGGCTCCGGCAACGAAGAGCTCCTCCACGACCTCCACCTCCTCACCACCAAGCCGTTCCTCTACGTCTTCAACGTCGACGAGGACGAGCTGACCGACGAGGCGTTCAAGGCCGAGCAGCGCGCCCTGGTCGCCCCCGCCGAGGCGATCTTCCTCAACGCCAAGCTGGAGGCCGACCTCGCCGAGCTGGACGAGGAGGACGCCATGGAACTCCTCCAGTCCGTCGGCGCCGAGGAGCCCGGCCTCGCCACCCTGGCCCGCGTCGGCTTCATCACCCTCGGCCTCCAGACCTACCTCACGGCCGGCCCCAAGGAATCCCGCGCCTGGACGATCAAGAAGGGTGCCACCGCCCCCGAGGCCGCCGGCGTCATCCACACCGACTTCCAAAAGGGCTTCATCAAGGCCGAGGTCATCTCCTTCGACGACCTCGTCACCACGGGCTCGGTAGCCGACGCCCGCGCGGCCGGCAAGGCCCGGATGGAGGGGAAGGACTATGTGATGCAGGACGGGGATGTGGTGGAGTTCCGGTTCAACGTGTGATGGGTGAGCGGACGCAACGGCGTTGATCTGAACGGGCGTTCAGATCATGAGGGGCCGATCCTTCGGGGTCGGCCCCTTGCCTGTATCGCCTGAGGGGGGGTGTTTCTACGGTCCCTCTCTTCTTCCTTCGAAAGTCCCCAACTGGGCGATCTACGCCTGTAGTTGTGGGCCCGTTGGGCGACATGCTCATGGAATGCCCTGGCGCAAGGCTCAGATTCAGCCACCTCCCCCGCAAGCGATGGTCCTTTTGCGTGAGCTGGTGCGGCAGGGCATCAGCGGGAGAACACCTCGAAGCGGACGATCCGGGCCGCTCCCTCAGGCGTCGGAGGGAGCGTGCGGTCGAGGAAATCGCGGGCGTAGGCAGGGGGATCGGGCGCGGGGGAGTCGGGAGGGGTGAGCCCCTGTATATAGGTGCGGTGGGCGGCCAGGGAGGCTACGGCCGCGTCGAAGCCGGGGCCCACCTCGACCGCGTGTGTGGGTGTGGGGGACCCGGCCACGGCGACCCGGCGGACGCCGTTCCAAGGGGGCAGGTCCTCCTCCGTGACGAGGTCGGGGAAGATCCACCGGTTACCCGCGTCCGTGGCCGCGTCCAGGGTGGCGCGGCCGACGGTGCGGTGGTCGGGGGTGTTCCAGTGGCCGCCGGGCCAGGTGTCGTGGTGGTTGAGGGTGAGGAGCAGGTCGGGGCGGTGGCGGCGGATGGCGGCCGAGAGGTCGCGGCGCAGGGCCGGGGTCGGGGTGAGGGTGCCGTCGGGGTGGTCGAGGAATTCGACGGTGTCGACGCCTACCAGGGCGGCGCCGGTGCGTTCCTCGGCCTCGCGGACCGTGGCGCACTCGCCGGGGGTGAGGCCGTCGATACCGGCCTCGCCGTGGGTCACCAGGAGATAGGTGACGGTGCGCCCGGAGGCGGTCCATTCGGCGACGGCGGCGGCCGCACCGTACTCCAGGTCGTCGGGGTGGGCGGCGACGGCGAGTGCGCGGTGCCAGTCGTCGGGCAGGGCGGGGAGCGGGGTGGCGTTGCCGGTCATGGGTCTCCCTCGGCGTGCGGCCCCCGCGGCGTCCCCGTCACCCATTTCCTTGATCCTTATGCCGGATGAGCTGGGCGTCATCACATTGGGCGATTTCCTGGCCCAAGGTTGCGGGTGGCGACGCGCAGTTGCCACGCTGTTACCGACTGCCAAGCTGTTGGGAGAGGCACGTGTCTTTCGGTGAGCAGCCCGCGTACCTCCGTGTCGCAGGCGACCTGCGTCAGAAGATCGTCGACGGCGTACTGCCGCCACACACCCGTCTCCCCTCGCAGGCCCGCATCCGCGCCCAGTACGGCGTCTCGGACACCGTCGCGCTGGAGGCGCGCAAGGTGTTGATGGCCGAGGGGCTCGTCGAGGGACGCTCCGGCTCCGGCACGTATGTGCGCGAGCGCCCCGCCCATCGCCGTATCGCCCGGGCTGGGCACCACGCCGGACCGTCCTGCACGCCGTTCCGGCAGGAGCAGACGGACGAGCGGGTCACGGGCAGCTGGGAGTCGAGCAGCCGCCAGGAGGCGGCGGGGGGCGGGGTCGCCGGGCGGCTGCGGATCGAGCCGGGCGCGCGGGTCATGCGGACGCGGTACGTCTATCGCGCGGAGGGCGAGCCGGCCATGGTCTCGACGTCCTGGGAGCCGCTGGAGATCACGGGTCGGACGCCGGTGATGCTGCCCGAGGAGGGGCCGCTGGCGGGGCGCGGAGTGGTCGAGCGGATGGCGGCCATCGATGTCGTGGTGGACAACGTCGTGGAGGAGATCGGCGCCCGGCCGGGGCTGGCCGAAGAAGTCATGGTGCTGGGCGGTGTGCCGGGCCATGCTGTGCTCGTCATCTCGCGGACGTACTTCGCCGGGGGGCGGCCCGTGGAGACCGCCGATGTGGTCACCCTCGCCGACCGGCACCGCGTGACGTATCACCTGCCGGTCAGATAGGCCCGGCGCGACGGGGGCGGGAGGAAGCGAAGAGGGGGACTGTGTCTTATACAC
>NZ_VKJP01000274.1 GCF_007280575.1 Streptomyces benahoarensis | reverse complement strand
GCGGGGGAGTGGCGGTCCCCGCAGGTCGCCGGTCGTCTCCGGGCGGCGCGGTGGGTGCGCGGTGCCCGGGGAGCGCCTGGCTACGATGGGCCAGCCGGTGGCCCCTTGACCGCACGGCCCGTATCGACCTCCGGGAAGGCCATGCTGAACAAGTACGCGCGTGCGTTCTTCACGCGTGTTCTCACGCCGTTCGCCGCCCTGCTCATCCGCCTCGGCGTCAGCCCGGACGCGGTCACCCTCGTCGGTACGGGGGGCGTGGTCGCCGGTGCCCTGGTCTTCTACCCCCGCGGTGAATTCTTCTGGGGCACCGTCGTCATCACCCTCTTCGTCTTCTCCGACCTGGTCGACGGCAACATGGCGCGGCAGCTGGGACGCTCCAGCCGCTGGGGCGCCTTCCTGGACTCCACCCTCGACCGGGTCGCCGACTCCGCGATCTTCGGCGGCCTCGCCCTCTGGTACGCCGGTGGCGGCGACAGCCTGATGCTCTGCGCGATGGCGATCTTCTGCCTCGCCAGCGGCCAGGTCGTCTCGTACACCAAGGCGCGCGGCGAGGCCATCGGGCTGCCGGTGAACGTCAACGGTCTGGTCGAACGCGCCGAGCGGCTGGTCATCACCCTCGTCGCCTGCGGCCTGTCCGGGCTGCACGCCTTCGGGGTGCCCGGTGTGCAGGTCCTGCTGCCGATCGCCCTGTGGATCGTCGGCATCGGCAGCGCCGTCACCCTCGCCCAGCGGGTGGTGACGGTCCGCCGGGAATCCGCCGAGGCGGATGCCGTCGTGCACGGGGGGAACGGCGTATGAGCCGCATCGACACCGACAAGCTCGCCGACGCCCTGTACGGGCTGGGCTGGAGCACCGTCAAGAAGCTGCCGGAAGGCGCGGCGGTACGCCTCGGCCGCACGATCGCCGACGCCGCCTGGCGCCGCCGCGGCAAGGGCGTGCTGCGCCTGGAGGCCAACCTCGCCCGCGTCGTCCCGGACGCCACCCCGCAGCGGCTGACCGAGCTGTCCCGCGCCGGGATGCGCTCGTACATGCGCTACTGGATGGAGTCCTTCCGGCTGCCCGCCTGGAGTACCGACCGCATAACGGCGGGCTTCGCCGCGCAGGACATCCAGCGCCTCAGGGACGGCCTGGCGAGCGACCGCGGCGTCGTCCTCGCCCTGCCGCACATGGGCAACTACGACCTGGCGGGCGTCTGGGTCACCACCGCGCTCGGCGTCCCCTTCACCACCGTCGCCGAACGCCTCAAGCCCGAATCCCTCTACGACCGCTTCGTCGCCTACCGCGAGGGCCTGGGCATGGAGGTGTTGCCGCACACCGGTGGCGCCGCCTTCGGCACCCTCGCCCGGCGGCTGCGCGACGGTGGCCTGGTCTGCCTCGTCGCCGACCGCGACCTCTCCAGCTCCGGCATCGAGGTCGACTTCTTCGGTCACGCCGCGAAGATGCCCGCCGGGCCCGCGATGCTCGCCGCCCGCACCGGCGCGATGCTGCTGCCCGTCACCCTCTGGTACGACCGCACGCCGGTCATGCGCGGCCGGATCCACTCCGAGATCGAGGTCCCCGCGGAGGGCACCCGCGCCGAGAAGGCCACCGTCATGACCCAGGCGCTCGCCGATGCCTTCGCCTCCGGCATCGCCGACCACCCCGAGGACTGGCACATGCTGCAACGCCTCTGGCTCGACGACCTGGAGCCGCGCGACGCGGCCCGCGGAACGGAGACGCCGTGAGAATCGGCATCGTCTGCCCCTACGCCTGGGACGTCCCCGGCGGCGTCCAGTTCCACATCCGCGACCTCGCCGAACACCTCCTCTCCCGCGGCCACCACGTCTCCGTGCTCGCCCCCGCCGACGACGGGACACCGCTGCCGCCGTACGTCGTCTCCGCGGGCCGCGCCGTGCCGGTGCCGTACAACGGCTCGGTCGCCCGGCTGAACTTCGGCTTCCTCTCCGCCGCCCGCGTCCGCCGCTGGCTCCAGCACGGCGCCTTCGACGTCATCCACATCCACGAACCGGCCTCGCCCTCCCTCGGCCTGCTCTCCTGCTGGGCGGCGCGGGGCCCGATCGTGGCGACGTTCCACACCTCCAACCCGCGCTCCCGGGCGATGATCGCCGCGTACCCGATCCTGCAGCCCGCGCTGGAGAAGATCAGCGCGCGCATCGCGGTCAGCGAGTACGCCCGCCGCACCCTCGTCGAGCACCTCGGCGGCGACGCGGTGGTCATCCCCAACGGCGTGGACGTCGACTTCTTCGCCCGCGCCGAGCCCAAGGCCGCCTGGCAGTCGCAGGCGGAGGGCGCCGGGGACGAGGGCGGCGCGCGGCCCGGCGCCACCATCGGCTTCATCGGCCGGATCGACGAACCCCGCAAGGGCCTGCCCGTCCTGATGCGCGCGCTGCCCGCGATCCTCGCGGAGGTCCCCGACGCCCGGCTGCTGGTCGCCGGGCGCGGCGACGAGGAGGAGGCGGTCGCCGCGCTGGCGCCCGAGCTCCGCCGCCACGTCGAATTCCTCGGCATGGTCAGCGACGAGGACAAGGCCCGGCTGCTGCGCAGCGTCGACCTGTACGTCGCCCCGAACACCGGCGGCGAGTCCTTCGGCATCATCCTCGTCGAGGCGATGTCGGCCGGGGCGGCCGTCCTCGCCAGCGATCTCGACGCGTTCGCCCAGGTCCTCGACCAGGGCGAGGCCGGGGAGCTCTTCGCCAACGAGGACGCGGACGCCCTCGCCGCCGCCGCAGTCCGCCTGCTGCGCGACCCCGCGCGCCTGGCCGAACTCCGCGAACGCGGCTCCCGGCACGTCCGGCGGTTCGACTGGTCCACGGTCGGCGCCGACATCCTCGCGGTGTACGAGACGGTCACCGAGGGCGCGGAGCCCGGCCGGTCCGTCGCCGCCGACGAACCCGCCGGGCGGACCGCCCAGGATTACGGCGGGTGACCCCCGGGGCCGCCGGTGCCCCCCGGGGCACGCCGTCCGGGCCGGTAGGGTGACGCCGCGTGACCACCTTCATCTGGATCGCGGCTGTCGTCGTCCTCATCGGCATCTACCTGAGCTGGACCGCGGGCCGCCTCGACCGGCTGCACGCCCGTATCGACGCGGCGCGCGCCGCCCTCGACGCGCAACTGCTGCGGCGTGCCTCGGTCGCCCAGGAGATCGGCACCTCCGGTGTCCTCGACCCCGCCGCCTCGATCGTCCTCTACCAGGCGGCGCACGCCGCCCGGCAGGCACCGGAGGACGGCCGCGAGGTCG
The DNA here is from genome assembly GCF_007280575.1 of Streptomyces benahoarensis. Lineage (GTDB taxonomy): Bacteria > Actinomycetota > Actinomycetes > Streptomycetales > Streptomycetaceae > Streptomyces > Streptomyces benahoarensis. The sequence continues at coordinate 4,214 of NZ_VKJP01000274.1, read as the reverse complement.
CCGAGAGCGAGCTGACGCAGGCGCTCCGCGCCACCCTCGGCGAGCGCGAGCAGGTGGACGCGGTCGGCGCGGCGCCCGGCGGCGAACAGACCCTCGCGGAGCTGACCGCCGCCGTCCGCCGCGTCCCCATGGCCCGCCGCTTCCACAACGACGCGGTACGGGCCGCCCGCGCGGTGCGCCGCCACCGGCTCGTGCGGTACTTCCGCCTCGCCGGGCATGCGCCGTTCCCCCTCGCCTTCGAGATGGACGACGAGCCGCCCGCCGTCCTCGGGGCCCCGCACACGGCCGCCTGACGCGCGGCGGTTGCCCGGGGCGGCACGAGCCACCGGCCACCAATTGGCCCTTTTCGTGGCCCCCTCACCAACGGTTGTGTGGGTGAAGAAGCGCAACCACCCGCACTGAGTGAGGTCAACCGTGTCCAGCACGCCCACCACGCCCCAACACCCCGAGACCGGAACCGCCCGCGTCAAGCGCGGCATGGCCGAGCAGCTCAAGGGCGGCGTGATCATGGACGTCGTCACGCCCGAAGAGGCGAAGATCGCCGAGGACGCCGGCGCCGTCGCCGTCATGGCGCTGGAGCGGGTGCCCGCCGACATCCGCAAGGACGGCGGCGTCGCCCGGATGTCCGACCCGGACATGATCGACGGCATCATCGACGCCGTCTCCATCCCCGTCATGGCCAAGTCCCGCATCGGCCACTTCGTCGAGGCCCAGGTCCTCCAGGCCCTCGGCGTCGACTACATCGACGAGTCCGAGGTCCTCACCCCCGCCGACGAGGTCAACCACTCCGACAAGTGGGCCTTCACCACCCCCTTCGTCTGCGGCGCCACCAACCTCGGCGAGGCCCTGCGCCGCATCGCCGAGGGTGCGGCCATGATCCGTTCCAAGGGCGAGGCCGGCACCGGCAACGTCGTCGAGGCGGTCCGTCACCTCCGCCAGATCAAGGGCGAGATCGCCAAGCTGCGCGGCTGCGACAACAACGAGCTGTACGCCGCCGCCAAGGAGCTGCGCGCCCCGTTCGAGCTGGTCAAGGAGGTCGCCGAGCTGGGCAAGCTGCCCGTCGTGCTGTTCTCCGCCGGTGGCGTCGCCACCCCCGCCGACGCCGCGCTGATGCGCCAGCTCGGCGCCGAGGGCGTCTTCGTCGGCTCCGGCATCTTCAAGTCCGGCGACCCCGCCAAGCGCGCCGCCGCGATCGTGAAGGCCACCACCTTCTACGACGACCCGAAGGTCGTCGCGGACGTCTCCCGCAACCTGGGCGAGGCCATGGTCGGCATCAACTGCGACACCCTCCCCGAGGCCGAGCGGTACGCCAACCGCGGCTGGTGAGCACGTACATGACCACCCCCACCATCGGAGTCCTGGCCCTCCAGGGCGACGTCCGCGAGCACCTGGTGGCGCTCGCCGCGGCGGACGCCCTGGCTCGGCCGGTGCGCCGCCCCGAGGAGTTGGACGACCTCGACGGGCTCGTCATCCCGGGCGGCGAGTCCACCACGATGTCCAAGCTCGCCGTCGTCTTCGGGATGCTGGAGCCGCTGCGCGACTTCGTCCGCTCCGGCCGCCCGGTCTACGGCACCTGCGCCGGAATGATCATGGTCGCCGACAAGCTCCTGGACGCCCGCGCGGACCAGGAGACGCTCGGCGGCGTCGACATGATCGTGCGCCGTAACGCCTTCGGACGGCAGAACGAGTCCTTCGAGGCGGCCGTCGACATGACGGGCATCCCCGGCGGGCCGGTCCACGGCATCTTCATCCGCGCGCCCTGGGTCGAGTCCACCGGCGCCGCCGCCGAGGTCCTCGCGAGGTACGACGGGCACACGGTGGCCGTCCGGCAAGGTAACGTCCTCGCCACGTCGTTCCACCCGGAGCTGACCGGCGACCATCGTGTGCACGCCTTTTTCGTCGACATGGTGCGTACGGCGGCTTGAGGCGCTCCCGGTAGGATCGCACGCGTTGGTTTCTCAATGGGTTACGCGAAGGAGACAGGCGGATGTCCGGCCACTCTAAATGGGCTACGACGAAGCACAAGAAGGCCGTGATCGATGCCAAGCGCGGCAAGCTCTTCGCGAAGCTGATCAAGAACATCGAGGTTGCGGCCCGGACCGGCGGCGCCGACCCGGAAGGTAACCCGACGCTCTTCGACGCCATCCAGAAGGCGAAGAAGCAGTCGGTTCCCAACAAGAACATCGACTCCGCGCTCAAGCGCGGCGCGGGTCTCGAAGCCGGTGGCGCCGACTACGAGACGATCATGTACGAGGGTTACGGCCCGAACGGTGTCGCGGTGCTCATCGAGTGCCTCACCGACAACCGCAACCGCGCCGCCTCCGACGTCCGCGTCGCGATGACCCGCAACGGCGGCTCGATGGCCGACCCGGGCTCGGTGTCGTACCTCTTCAACCGCAAGGGCGTCGTGATCGTCCCCAAGGGCGAACTGACCGAGGACGACGTCCTGGGCGCGGTCCTGGACGCGGGCGCCGAGGAGGTCAACGACCTCGGTGAGTCCTTCGAGGTCCTCAGCGAGGCGACCGACCTGGTGGCGGTCCGCACCGCCCTCCAGGAGGCCGGTATCGACTACGACTCGGCCGACGCCAACTTCGTCCCGACCATGCAGGTCGAACTGGACGAGGAGGGCGCGCGCAAGATCTTCAAGCTGGTCGACGCGCTGGAGGACAGCGACGACGTGCAGAACGTCTTCGCCAACTTCGACGTCTCCGACGAGACGATGGCCAAGATCGACGCCTGACGGGGCGTTCCTCCCGTACGACCGACAGCGGCCCGCCGGTACGAACCGGCGGGCCGCTTCGGCTGCTCGGCACCGGGCGGGCCCGCGCGCGGCGGCGCCGCGGCCCTGACCCGACGCGTTGTCAGTGGCAGCCGATAGCCTGCACGAACAGGCCGGCGCTCTCGCGCCCGGCCTGACCGGCCGACCGAGGAGAGGGCATCGTGCGCGTACTGGGCGTGGACCCCGGGCTCACCAGGTGCGGCGTCGGCGTCGTGGACGGCGCCGTCGGCCGCCCGCTGACCATGGCGGGCGTCGGCGTGATCCGCACCCCGGCCGACGCCGACATCGCCGACCGCCTCGTCCTCGTCGAGCGCGGCATCGAGCAGTGGCTGGACGAACACCGCCCCCAATACGTCGCCGTGGAGCGGGTGTTCAGCCAGCACAACGTCCGTACGGTCATGGGCACCGCCCAGGCCAGCGCGGTCGCCATGCTCTGCGCCGCCCGCCGTGGACTCCCGGTCGCCCTGCACACCCCCAGCGAGGTCAAGGCCGCGGTCACCGGCTCGGGCCGGGCCGGGAAGGAGCAGGTCGGCGCCATGGTGACGCGGCTGCTGCGGCTCGACGCCCCGCCCAAACCGGCCGACGCCGCCGACGCCCTCGCGCTGGCCATATGCCACATCTGGCGCGCCCCCGCGGCGGGCCGCCTCCAGCAGGCGCACGCCGCGGCCCGCCGCGCCGCGCCTTCCGTCCGTACCCCCGGCGTCCGCCGGGCGGCTCCCCAGAAGGGCATCCGATGATCGCCTTCGTCTCCGGGCCGGTCGCGGCCCTCGGACCGGACACCGCCGTCGTCGAGGTCGGCGGCGTCGGCATGTCCGTCCAGTGCACCCCGGACACTCTCTCCGGCCTGCGCATCGGCAAGCCCGCCCGGCTCGCCACCTCCCTCGTCGTCCGCGAGGACTCCCTGACCCTCTACGGCTTCGCCGACGACGACGAGCGGGCCACCTTCGAGCTGCTGCAGACCGCCAGCGGCGTCGGCCCGCGCCTCGCCCAGGCCATGCTCGCCGTGCATTCCTCCGACGCCCTGCGCCGCGCGGTGGCCACCGGCGACGAGAAGGCGCTCACCGCCGTGCCCGGCATCGGCAAGAAGGGCGCCCAGAAGCTGCTGCTGGAGCTGAAGGACCGCCTCGGCGCGCCGCTCGGCACCGGCGGCGCCCCCGCCCCGGTCACCGCGGGCTGGAGCGATCAGCTGCACGCCGCCCTGATCGGCCTCGGCTACGCCACCCGCGAGGCCGACGAGGCGGTCGCCGCCGTCACCCCGCAGGCCGAGGCCGCCGTCGCCGGGGGCGGCTCCCCGCAGATCCCGCAGCTCCTCAAGGCGGCGCTGCAGACCCTCAACCGCACCCGCTGAGGCGCCCGGCCCGGCGCCCGCCGGACCGCACGCCCGACCCCACGCACCCCTGTCTCTTATACACCTCTGACGCTGCCGACGACTTAA
>NZ_VKJP01000273.1 GCF_007280575.1 Streptomyces benahoarensis | reverse complement strand
CAGCCCCGCCGCCCTCCTCCGCCGCCTCCAGGCCCTCTACCGCTCCGCCGAGGAGTCCACCGAGGCGTACAACGCCACCCAGGAGGACCTCAAGGCGACGCAGGCGCGCGCGAAGAGCCTCGACGAGCGGCTGCAACAGGCCCGCGCCCGGCTCGCCGGGGCCCGCGCCGACGCCGGGCGGCTGGCCCGCCAGCAGTACCAGGGCGGCGGCCCCGCCACCCTCGCCTCGTACGTCCGGGTGCTGCTCGCCGACGACCCGGAGCAGGCGATGGACCGCAGCCATCTGCTGCACACCGCCGCCACCGAGGCCGCCGCCACCATCGACCGGATGGCCCGCGGCGCACGGCAGGCCGACACCCTCGCCCGGCAGGCGGACGCCGCCCTCGACCGGCAGCGCGCCCTCACCGCACAGCGCGCCCGGCAGCAGGCCACCGTGCGGTACCGCCTCAAGGACGTCGAGCGGCTGCTCGCCCAGCTCTCCGAGGACCAGATCGCCGCGCTCGACCGGCTGGAGAGCGACGGCGCCGCCACCGCGCAGCGGACGCTGGAATCCCGCGGCGCGCTCGGCGCGGCGGGCGCCCCCTCGTCCGCGGGCGACCGGGCCATCGCCTACGGCCTGCGCCAGGTCGGCAAACCGTACGTCTGGGGCGCCACCGGGCCCGACGCGTTCGACTGCTCCGGCCTCACCTCGCAGGCGTGGTCGCACGCCGGGCGAACCATCCCGCGCACCAGCCAGGAGCAGTGGAAGCGGCTCCCGCACGTCCCGCTGAACCGGCTGCGCCCCGGCGACCTCGTCGTCTACTTCCCCGGCGCGACCCATGTGGCGCTGTACGTCGGCGCCGGGAAGGTCGTCCAGGCACCACGCCCGGGCACCACCGTCCGCCTCTCCCCGCTCGCCTCGAACCCGCCGCTCGGCGCCGTCCGCCCGGACCCCGCCGCCCGGCCGGTCACCGGCTACACCGCGCCCCGTCAGGTCACCGCGGACGGCCCGGCGCCGGGCGCGGCGGACGCCGGATACGCCACGTCCGCCGCCCCCGGGCACTGAGCCGGGGACGGCGGACGGAAGCGGCGGACGGACGGTCCGGAGGTCAGGACTCCGGGCCGCCGAACGACCCCAGGTACGCGTTGGTCTTCTCCGGCTCGAAGAAGAAGTTCTCGAAGTCGGCCGGGTTGTTGAAGCCGTTGGCGAAGCGGTCCGCGACCGGCTGGATCTGACCGGCGGCGCCGATCAGGTTCAGCACGTGCTCGGGCGGCGGCGCCAGCATCGCGTTGGTCCACTTGGTGACGTGCTGCGCGGTCTGCCAGTAGCGCTCGAAGGTGGCCTGCATCCACTCCGCGTCGAACGGCTGGTCGCCACGCTCGACGATGGAGGAGAGGTAGGCGGCGGCGCACTTGGAGGCGGAGTTGGAGCCCTGGCCGGTGATCGGGTCGTTGGCGACGACGACGTCCGCGACACCGAGGACCAGACCGCCGGAGGGCAGCCGGCCGATGGGGTTGCGCACGGTCGGGGCGTACCGCCCGGCCAGCGTGCCCTGCGCGTCGGTCAGTTCGACCTTCGTGGAGCGGGCGTACTCCCAGGGCAGGAACTTCTCCAGCAGTTCGAGGGTGAGCGCCAGGTGTTCGTTGGGGTCCTTGACGCCCTGGAACGCGTCGAGCGGACCGCCCGGTATGCCCTCCCAGAAGAGGATGTCGGCGCGGCCGGAGTTGGTGAACGTCGGCATGACGAACAGCTCGCCGACGCCGGGCACGAGGTTGCAGCGCACCGCGTCGAACTCGGGGTGCTCGGGGCGCGGGCCCATGCCGTGGACGTACGCGACGGCCAGGGCGCGCTGCGGGGTGTCGTACGGCGAGCGGGACGCGTCGCGGCCGAACATCGAGACCAGTTCGCCCTTGCCCGCCGAGACCAGCGTCAGGTCGTAGCGACTGGCGAAGAAGTCCAGGTCGGAGACTGCGGCGCCGTGGATGACGAGCTGGCCGCCGCGCTGCGCGAAGGTCTCCATCCAGCCGGCCATCTTGACCCGCTGATCGACGGACTGGGCGTGGCCGTCGAGCTTGCCGACCCAGTCGATGGCGCGCTGGGAGCCCTCGGGGGACTCGAAGCTGCCGGGGGCGGCGACCGAGACGCCCAGGCCCTCGATGCGCGGCGCCTGGTTCTCCCAGAAGTTGATCTGGAGGTCGCGCTCGTGCTGGAGGGCGGTGTGGAACATGCACTGCGTCGACATGACCCGGCCGGAGCGGATCTCGTCGGAGGTGCGGTTGGACATCAGGGTGACCTCGTAGCCCTTGGACTGGAGGCCAAGGGCGAGCTGGAGGCCGGACTGACCGGCTCCCACGACGAGTATCTTCCGCATGGTGGTGCTCTTCTCTGCGTTGCTGCTGCTTCGGGGAGGGGGGTGGATCGGTGCGGGCGGCAGCCTATTCGGGCGTTTCGGCCAACGCGTGACCGACCAGTGCCAGCAGCGATTGGACGACGGTGGGCCGGTTCCGCGCGTCCATGATCACGATGGGTACGTGGGGCGGCACGGTCAGCGCGTCCCGCACGTCCTCCACCGCGTACATCGACGTCCCCTCGAAGTGGTTGACGGCGACGACGTAGGGCAGCTGGCAGCTCTCGAAGTAGTCGAGCGCCGGGAAGCAGTCCTCCAGCCGCCGGGTGTCCGCCATCACGATCGCGCCGATCGCCCCGCGCACCAGGTCGTCCCACATGAACCAGAAGCGCTGCTGTCCGGGCGTGCCGAACAGGTAGAGCACCAGGTCCTGGTCGAGCGTGATGCGGCCGAAGTCCATCGCGACCGTGGTGGTCTTCTTCTCCGGCGTGGCGGTCAGATCGTCCGTCTCCGCGCTGGCCTGCGTCATCACCGCCTCGGTCTGCAGCGGGGTGATCTCCGAGACCGAGCCGACGAACGTGGTCTTGCCGACGCCGAAGCCACCGGCGACCACGATCTTCGTCGCGATCGGGGCGCGCGAACGGTCGGTCTGCCAGCTCTGCAGGCCCGCATCGGCGGCGGACCGTGCACCGCCGGCGAACAGGTCCACGCCGTCGGCGCCCGCCGCACCGGCCGTTATCGTGTCAGAGCCTGTGAAGTCCACTCAGCACCCTTTCCAGCAGCGCGCGGTCGGGCCGGCCGGTGCCGTGACCGGTGCCGTAGACGCGGATCTTTCCCTGGTCGGCGAGGTCACTCAGCAGCACCCGGACCACGCCGAGCGGCATATTGAGCAGCGCGGAGATCTCCGCCACCGAACGCATCCGGCGGCACAGCTCCACGATGGCGCGCATCTCCGGCATGACCCGATCGCCCCAGCCACCGGACGTCAGCTCGGGCCGCTCACTGGGGGCGTCGAGCGCCGCGACGAACGTCTCGACGAGCAGGACGTGACCGAAGCGGGTCCGGCCGCCGGTCAACGAATACGGTCGTACGCGCGCGGGTTTGCGGTCCCCGCCGCGCACGGGAAGTTGGGGTGTGGTGCTCACTGGGCGCTCTCCATCGACTTACGCAGCTCGCTGCGGAGTTCGGGGGTGAGGACATGTCCGGCACGGCCGACGAAGAGCGCCATGTGGTAGGCGATGATGCTCATGTCGCAGTCCGGGGTGGCGTGCACGCCGAGCAGCGAACCGTCGCTGATCGACATGACGAAAAGACTGCCCTCGTCCATGGTGACCATGGTCTGCTTGACCAGCCCGCCGGACATCAGCTTGGCGGCGCCGGAGGTGAGGCTGCCCAGTCCGGAGACGATGGTGGCCAGGTCGGCGCTGGAGCCGCGGGGCCCCCCGCCTTCCGCATGCACCGCCGCCTCGCCCTGTCCGGGGTCGGAGGAGAGCAGCAGCAGACCGTCGGAGGAGACGACGGCGACGGAGAGAATCCCTGGGACCTCGTCGACAAGATTGGTCAGCAGCCAGTGCAGGTTCCGGGCCTGGGTGCTCCGGCCGCCTGCTCCGTGGGCAATGGGCGCTTGGGCCATCAATCGCGTGCCTCCTCGACAACGTGGCTCATCCCCGGGGCCCCCGCACCGCCGGTGTCCGTCTGTGAGCTGGTCTGCTGCGCGGCCCGGTCCTGCGGCGCGGCGGGCTGCGCCGCGCCACCCGGGCCCTCCGGACGGCCCCCGAACTCCGCCTCGACCTCGCGGCGTCCGGAGCGCGCCCCCTGCTGGAAGCCGCCGAGCCGTCGGCGCAGCGCCTCCGCATTGGCCTTGCCGGTCTTGCGCGGCGCGGCGGCGTTCTCCTTCGGCGCCACGATCTTGGGCGTCCGCTTGGGCAGGCCCAGGTCCGTACGGCGCTGCTCGGGCACCGCGGACTGCTCCCCGGCGCCCGGTGCGATCGCCTCGGCGTGCGGCGCGGCCGCCTGCGCGGGCTCCGCGGCCGGAGCGGGCCGGGTGTGCTGGTCGGGCCCGATGGCGTACGGGTCGGCCGGTGCCGCGGGCTCCGCCGGACGGCGGTGACTGCCGGTGCCGGGCTCGCCGTAAGGGCCGGACGACATCGGCCCGTACGGGCTGCCGCCGACGGGTGCCTGCGGGGCGGCCGGGGCCTGCGGTGCCTGCCCCTGCGGGGCGGCGGGCGCCTCGACGTACGGGGCGACGGGACCGGCCGGTGCGGGACGGCCGGAGGCCGCGTCCGGGACGACGGGGGCTACGGGCGCCTGCGGGCCCGGCGCCTGCGGGGCCTGAACCTGCGGGGCCTGGGCCGTGCCCGGAGCCTGCGCCTGCGGAGCTATCTGCGTCCGCGGAGCCGGAGCCGGAGCCTGCGGGGCCCGCACCTGCGGGTCCCTCGGCATCTGCGGCCCGGTGGGGGCCTGCGCCGCCGGGTTCCGGTCCGTGGGCGCGCCGCGGTCCGGGAGTCCGGCCGCGTCGATGGCGCGCTCGGCTGCGGCGACCAGCGGATCGGCCTGCGGGGCCGGGGCCACGGAGGGCTGCGCGGGGCCCGCCCCGCGCTTCGGGAGGGCCGTCTGGTCGGTGCGCGGCACCCGCGTCTGGAGCGCGTTGGAGTTCGCCTCGGCGACCGAACCGGGCAGGGTCGGGCCGGCGGACACCGGCGTGCCCGCGCGGGTGTTCACCGGACCCGGGCGGGTCGGCAGGATCGAACCGGGCAGCACCACGACGGCGGTGACGCCGCCCTGCTGCTGGGCCCGCAGCTGCACCCGGACGCCGTGCCGGGCGGCGAGCCGCACCACGACGTACAGGCCCAGGCCCAGGGCCTCGTCGATGGACTCGGAGGTGGACGCGGCCTCCGCGTCGGCGAGCCGCTCGTTCAGCTCGGCGAGGCGTTCGGCGGTCATGCCGATGCCCTCGTCCTGCACCGAGAGCATCAGCTCACCGGTCTCCAGCAGCCAGCCGGACAGCTCGACATGGGCCTCCGGCGGGGAGAACGCGGTGGCGTTCTCCAGGAGTTCGGCGACCAGGTGGCTGAGGTCGTCGGCGGCGAACCCGGCGATCTGCGCATGCGGCGGCAGCGACTGGATGATCACCCGGTCGTAGCGCTCGATCTCGCTGACCGAGGCGCGCAGCACGTCCAGCAGCGGCACCGGGCCCGGGTGACCGGTGCCGTGCTCGGTACCGGCCAGGACCAGCAGGTTCTCGCTGTTGCGGCGCATCTGCGCGGCGAAGTGGTCGAGCTTGAAGAGGGTTTCCAGGGCCTCGGGGTCCTGCTCCTGCTCCTCCATCGACTCGATGACATGGAGCTGACGCTCGACCAGGCCGACGGTGCGCAGCGCGAGGTTGACGTACCGGCCGTGCACACCGGTACGCAGCGTCGCCAGCCGCTCGGTCAGCTCCCCGACCTCGGCCCGCAGCGCGTCGCGCTCGCCGTCGAGCACCTCGCGCTCGTCGGCCAGCCGCTGCCGGGCGGTGATCAGCCGGCCGCGCTCGCCCTCCAACTCGGCGGTGCGCCGGGCCACGGCGGCGACCTGCGCGTGCAGCGCGTTGACCGAGCGGACGGCGGCGGCGAACTCGTCGTTGCGGCCCTTGAAGGCGACGGGCTCCTCGTGCGCCGGGTCCGCGGCGACCCGCTTGGCGCCGAGCCGCAGCGCGGCCAGCGGGCGGGTCATGGAGCGGGCGGCGGAGATCGAGACGCCGAGCGCGAGCAGCAGGCAGACGCCGACCAGGGCGATCCGCACCTCCAGCGCGGTGACGTCGTCGTCGCGCAGGTCGGAGAGGCGCTGGATCTCCTGGGTGGCCAGGGCCGATTCGACGCCGCGCATCAGATCGATCCGGGCGGTGAGGGTGGCCTGGACCCGCGAGCGGCTGAGCGCCATGTCGGCGGCGTCCATGCGCGGCTGGTCGGTGAGGCGGGTGAGGTACCGCTCGGCGGTGGTGACGTCCGCGCCGTTGACCGTGGCGTCGTAGCGGTCCTGGGTGCGCTCCCCGGCAACCTGCGTGAAGTCCGCGAGGGAACCCTGTTCGCGCAGGTGGGCGAGTTGCGCTGCGGCGGACAGCTGGGGCTGCTCGCCGCCCGCCCGCAGCGCCGCGAGCAGCAGCGCGCGGGTCCCGGCGGCCTGTTCGACGGCGCGGCCCAGCGCGGGCAGCGCACGGGTGTCGGCGTCGGCGCCGTCCGCGCGTCCGGGCAGGGAGCGGGCGATGTCGTCGGCGATCGCGCCGAGCGCCTGGAGGGTACGGGTGTACGCCTCGTAGGTGGACTGCGCGGTCGCCGGTCCGGCCAGGGCCTCCTGACGGATCTGCGGCAGCCCGGAGAGCTGCTTCTCGGCGGCGGCGTAGACCGCGGTCTCGCCGGACGCGCCCTGGGAGGCGGCGCGCAGATCGCGCAGCTGCCGGTCGACGCGGGCGCGCAGCGCCTCGTAACCGGCGGCGGTGCTCCCGCCGCGCCCGGTGGCGACGTACGACGTCATGGTGTCGCGCTCGTCCGCCAGGGAGTGGGACAGCGCTATCGCCCGTGCGTCGAGTTGAGCGAGATCGACAAGGCGCTGACTCGTGTGCGTGTCGTCCACCGCGGCGCTGATGCCGGGGGCACCGGCACCCACGACGGCGACCGCGACCACCGCCACCGCGCCCATCAGACGGTTGCGCACCCGCGCGGGGCGCCCGCCCGCGGGGTCACCACCGGTCGTCGCGTCCCTGCCGGGGCCTGTGCCCGTATCCGGTACCGGGACCGGTCGGGCCGGCGTTCCCGGCTTCCCTGCGCTGCCCCGAAGCCGCTTCTTCCGCACCGCTGCTCGCATTCCTGTCTCGCCTGCCCACGCCGTGTGGCGCGCGGGTCCGGCTCGGTTTCCGCTCGCGGGGCAAACCTGCGCGAAACCGCAGCAGTGCACACTTCCGCGAAGGGAAACAGCCCGGTCTTGCGCGGCGCGACGTATGTCCCAGCCCGCCCCCCATGATTCGGGAAGCGACCTTTCCACCGGCTCCGCGCAGTGGCTCGGCAACACTTGCCCGGCCACGCGAATGAGTGAACATCAATCGGAAGTTGACCATCAACTTCCACGCGTGGCCGATTCTCGGTGCAACCCGGCGCAACCCTGTGGTGCGTTTGGAGAACCAGTCGGCTCCTGCAAAGATGCCCGCCCGCACCGCGCGCGCCCCCGCACGG
>NZ_VKJP01000272.1 GCF_007280575.1 Streptomyces benahoarensis | reverse complement strand
CCGCTATACCCTCGCCCACGTCTTCCTGCTCGCCTCGCCCTACGGGTCGCCCAACGTCTACTCCGGCTACACCTGGGACGACAAGGACGCGGTCCCGTAGCATCTCGGATCATGGAAGCAGCCAGGGGCGAGGAGCCTCTTTCGGGGGAACGGGCGGCGACGCCCCGTCAGGCGCGGCGGATACGGATCGCCCTGGCCTCGGTGATGATGGGCGCGATGGCCGCGGTGCTGGTGGTACGGCTGGCCAGCCGGACCTCGGTGCTGGTGGTCGGGGTGTACGGGGCGGCGCTCGTGCTGTGCGGCGTGGTGATCGAACTCAGCCGCCACGGCCGTACCCGGCTGGGGAGTTGGCTGCTCGGCGTCGGACTGGCCGCGGCCCTCGCCGCGGACTGGCTGTTGCTGCCGTGAGTGTGCCGCCGCTGCTGCGTCAGCCCTGAATGTGTCGCCGCCGCGGTTCCGTCAGCCCTGAATCTGCCGTCGCCGTCACCGCTCCGTGAATTGGTCGCCGTCGCCCCCCCGTGCGGCCGCACCGTGCGCCTGCGGCCGCAAGCCCCAAAGCCGTAAGCAAAGCGCAAGCCCCAAGCCGTAAGCCCTCAGGCGGCGTCAGGAGAGGCGTGCCCCCGGAAACACCTCGGCCCCGGACCAACCCACCGGTCCGGGGCCGGCGCATGCCAGGGGGTGGGTCGTCGGAACAGCCCGTGCCACATCTGCACGACGATCAGGGACCACCAGTTGCCCTCGACCCCAGGGCCCTGGAGTCGAGGGCGGTCAGCTGCTCCTGAAGGCGGCGACCGTGGTGCCCGCCGCGTACGGGTCCGCGCCGCGCATCTGCCCACGGGTGGTGGTCAGGAGGGCGAGGGAGCGGAGGTGGGCGGCGAGGGTGCGGTTGGCGAAGCGGCCGCCGCCGGAGGTCGGCTGGACGGCCCGGACGGTGCCGACCAGGCTCTCGTTCCCGGCGGGCGCCGTGCCATGCGGTGCATCGTCTCGACATGCCGCACCAGGCCCGCGACGCCCTCGGCGCGCTCCTTGGTCCGCATGCCGTACCCCTCGGTACAGGAGAACTGCGCGTTCGGGAAGGCGCGGAGGACGAGGCCGCCCGGGTAGCCGCCGGGGAGCAGGGTGGGCCGCAGGTCGGTGTGGACGGCGCGGATTCCTCGCCGCGGGCGCCGATCCGCCGCAGTTCGTCGAGGAGTGGGTACTCGACGGGCGGCGTTCCGGGGGCGGAGACGCGGACGACGCTGATCTCCTCGCCGGTGGCGGTGCCGGTCTCCGGAGGCGGCGGCACGGCCCACACCACCCAGCCGAGAGCGAACTCCCTGGCGGCGCGGGCCCGGCGCCCCCTCGGGGTTGAGCCAGCGGTCCGCCGTGGCGTGCGCCTGCTGCTGGGTGATCACGCGCGGCCTCCTGCGGGGCCGGGAGAGGAGGGCACGCCGGCGGGGCCGGGTTGAGCCGGGGCGGTGGGCGGCGCCGTGAGGATCCGCCGGGCGGTGACGCCGCGTTCGGTGGCGATCAGCAGGACGCCGTCCGCCGACAGATCGGCGCCGAGGACGGGCGTATCGGTGATCACCGCCGCCACCACCTCCTGGGTACCCCGGTCCCAGACGCGCACATAGCCGCCGCCCCGGCTGAGGCCGAACGGCGAGGCGGCGCGCTCCTCCTCGGACGGGCGCACCACCTGCTCGGGCGCCGCATCGAGCGGGATCCCGTCCGTCAGGGTGTGGACGACGAACGCACCGTCGCCGCCGGGCAGCGGGCGGGCGCCCGGCGTCGCGGCGGGCACCCGGCTGACCGCCACCGGCACGGGGACCGGCCCGCCCGGCAGCACCCCGGCGGTGACGGCGGTCGCCCCGGCGGGCGGCAGGCTCCACAGGGTGCGCCACGGCAGGGTGAGGCCGAGGCCGTGCAGCGCCTGCGCGTACGGCGCCAGCCCGTCCTCGACGAACGCCGTCTCCAGGAACGCCGCGCGGAGGGCGGGCGTCGCCTGCGTACGGGTCAGCAGCGGCGCCGTGCGCAGATACGTACGGGCCGGGGCGCCCAGCTCCTGGAGCGGTACGGCCTCGACGGCGGCGCGCAGCACCACCGGGTCGGCATGGACGAACAGGCCCGGGTCGGTGAGGAGTTGGGGCAGCAGCCCGGCGTCCAGGGTGTGCCCGGCGAGGTGGTCGCGGACGTACGGGTCGGCCCGGGACCAGTCCTGGCCGGGCACCGCCTCCAGCAGCTTCATGGCGATCCGGGTCTGCGCGCCCCGGGCGTCGGGCAGCCCGTCCCGGATCTCCGCGGCGAGCGCGGGGTGGGCGATCCGGATCAGGGTCCGGCCGTCGGCCCCGTCGGCCCCGTCCTCGGCGTCGGACGGGGCCTCCACCGGGTCCACGAACGGGGCGGTCAGCAGCATGCCCTCGGCCAGCTCGCGGCTCAGATCGCGCTCCGCGACGGCGCTCGCCAGCGCGCCCCACAGCGGGAGCGGCAGCCCGTCGCCCTCGGCCAGCGCGAGCGGCGCCAGCAGCAGCCGCAGCAGGCCCGGGTCCGCGCCCAGCCGTCGGGCGTGCAGATCGACCGCCTGCCCCACGGTGGCGGGCAGCCGCTCCGTAGCGGCCGGGTCGAAGCCCTCCGGCGCCAGCAGCGCGGACCGTACGGCCAGTTCCACCGTCAGATGGCTCCCGGCGGCGCGGGCGGCCAGCGCCCCGGCGAGCGCCTCGCGCGGTCGTGGGCCGGTGGTGAACGGCAGGGCGGGCGCCCCCCGGGCCGGGTCGAGCGCCGTCGCGGCGTGCGCCACCAGCCCGTCCGGATCGGCCCACTCCGGTGCGTCGAGGTCGATGATCTGCGCCTGGCCCTGCGGCAGCCCCGCGGTCAGCTCGGCGGCCAGCTCGCGCGGGACGACGGCCAGCAGCTGCACGGTGGGGACGGCGGCGAGCGGCGCGAGGACCTCGCGCACCAGGCGGGCCGGTTCCCCGGCGGCGCGCACGGGGCCCGCCGCCGCGACATCCGGGACCACCAGCGTCACTGGCTCCTCGCGCGCGCCCAGCTCGGTGAAGATGTCGGCGGTGCGGGTGGCGGCGAGCTCGAAGTGGTCGGCGACGGTCCACAGCAGCTGCGCCGCGGTGAGCCCGTCGGGGCGCGGCACGGCGGGCGCGGGGAGGTCCGGCGGTACGGTCGCCGGGTCCAGCTCGTCCAGCGGCAGCCGGGTACGGAACTCCGGGTCGCACAGCATCAGGAAACCGGTGAGCAGCCGTCCGCGTCCGGTGCCCGGGGCGCCGGTCAGCGCGATGACGCGGGGCGCGCCGGGCCAGCTCATCCGCCAGGCGGCGAGGGCGCGGAGCGCCGCGGTGCGGCCGCCGATGTACGGATGCGGTGCGTATCCGGGCGCCGTGGCGCCGTCCGTCCGCGAGGCGTCGATGACTTCCTCGTCCCCCATGAATCCCGCCCTTCACCGTCGTTCTCCGGCTCCACCGGCGATCCTATGATCCGGGCCGCGCCCCCGGAGCCGGCGGGGCAGGCTGTTCCGGAACCGGTACACGGGTGCGCTCCGTTGACCGCGGACCGGGTATCGGGCGCCCGATCCGTTGTCCGGCGCACGGTTTTCGGGCCAGAAGCCCCGTACTCCCGATTTCCGTACGCGATTTACGGGACAAGAGCGCGCGGGGTATCTCCACTGCGCGCGCCGCAGGCACTTCTGTGTGAAGAAAGCGAGGAAATCAGGAAAGGGAGCGGGGCGGGGCCCGGAGGAATGGCGGGGCGAAACGGGAAGCGGGGTGAGGGGAAGAGACCCGGCTCCTCCCCTCACCCCGCATCCCGCGGTCTCAGTTCCGGTGGGAGGAGCCGCCGCGGCCACGGCGCGGACCGGTGACGAGCTGGGAGGACGGGCCGTCGCGCTCGGCGCGCTCCTTGTCCTCCTGCTCGTCCTGCTGCTTCTGCCAGGCGGCGAACTTTTCACGCGACTCCTCGCGCTCCGCCATCGTCTGGTTCTCCGCCGCGCGCCGGATCTCCCCGATGCGGTCGCCGATCGCGTCCATGTACGTCGGCGTCTGGACCGCTTCCTTCATGCCGATCCGCCCGGCCAGGACCTCCTTGGCCATCTCCTGGAGCGGACCGCCGACGTTCGGGTTGTCCGCCAGGGTCTTCAGCGCCTTGCGCAGCCGGTGCGCCTGCTCCGGATCCTGGGCGACGTCCATCAGGTCCGCGTCCTGGATCTGCCGTTCGTTGCTCATGCTGCCCCCTTGAACGTGTGGCACAGCAACCACATGTGCTGCACCGGCGTCACGAGTCTAATGACGGGTGGGAAGAGGGCGTCAAGGCGGGTTGTCTCTATTGCCGGATATCGCGTACCGCGCATTCCGGGTACCACCGTCCGGCCGCCGAACGGTGAGGTGGCCGCCCTTTGCCGGTGTGCTACATCTGAGACGATGTCCGGAAGGTCACTGCCCATCAAATTCGGGGAGAAAATGATGTCCGACGAAGTCCGGACCGATACCGAGCAGTTGCACAAGCTCGGCGCGGTCTTCGAAAAACATGCGGACGATCTGGCACGGCAGTTGACCGCATTCCGGCGCAGGGCCGACGCCACCGCGCTGCGCGACGGTTTCGGCGACGAGGAGGCGGCCCGTTCGCACAGGGAACTGTACGAGCAGGCCGAACGCGCCCTCGGGCAGCTGCGGGAGCGGCTCGCCGAGGTCGGCGGCGGCATACGGCGGACGGCCGCCTCGACGCAGGCGGTCGAGGACGAGCTGGACACGATGATCAGGAGTGCCGGATGACGGGGCGGGGCAATCCGGAGGCGCTGCACGAGGCGGCGGCCGGGTGGCGGGAGATGGGCAGCCACCTCGACGGCATGGTGCGCGAGCTGGACAAGCATGTGGGCCGGGCGGCGGCCGCCGACTGGCAGGGCCCGGCGGGCGAGGCGTTCGCCGCCGACTGGCACCGCCTCAAGCGGTCGGTGGACGAGACGCTGCCGGTCTTCGAACTGGCCGCCGCCGACCTGGAATCCGCCGCGTCCCGGCCCGCCGCGCCGGAGCACGAGGGTGAGGCGAAGGACGCCCCGGCGCCCGCCGCGCCCGTCGGCAACTCCTCGGACGGCGGCCGCGATCTGATGTACGGAGTCATGGCCCTCGGGCAGCTGGGCAACGCGCTCGGCGGCTTCGCCCGGGGCAAGGGCGGCGGGAGCGGCGGCCAGGGCAGCCGGCCCCCGCTGAAGGGCGAATGGGCGGTCTCCGACGCGCCCGCGGGCCCCGACCCGTTCGGCCCCGGTGGCCCCCGCCGCGGCGGCGCCGGTATCGCCAAGGGGGCCCGCACCCCGGACGGCGCGGCCGCCGCATCCGGTACGGGCGGGCCGAAGAACGCCGCACCGGCGGGCAAGGGCTCCGGCGGCCCGGATGCGGCGGCCGCGCCGTCCGCCGCCCCGGCACCCGCCGCGGCCCCGGACGCCAAGCCCTCCGGCGGCACCGACCCGGCCGGGGGCACCACTCCGGCAGGCGGCGTCCGCCCCGATGTCGGCAGGCACGGCGCCTTCGGCTGAGCCGCCCCGGGGGCCCGGGCCGGTCGCGGGACCCCGGGCCCGCCCACCAGGACGGGCCCGGCCGGTCGCGGGAACCCTCCCCGGACCCGTACGGAACGCGAGAACAACTCCCCCCCACCACGGCGGTGGGGCGCCCCTCCGAAGAGGGACGCCCCACCGCCGTCGTCCATCCCGAGGACCGCCGGTCAGCGGCCGCTCGCCGGGAGCCAGCCCGTCTGGACCAGCTGCGCGCCGCGCTTGCGCGTGACGAACGTGGCCCGGCCGGGCGTCAGGCTCTGGCCCTTGATGTTGCCCATCAGGGGGCCTTCGCCCGGGTCGGCCGACAGGATCAGACCCTGCGCGCCGAGCTCCTTCGTCCGCTGCATCACCGGCTCGAACGAGGAACGTCCGGCACCCGAGGAGGTGCGCGCCAGAATCAGGCGCAGACCCAGGTCACGGGCGAACGGCAGATACTCCAGGAGCGGCTGCAGCGGGTTGCCGCTGCTCGTCGCCACCAGGTCGTAGTCGTCCACGATCACGAACGCGTCCGGCAGGTCGTACCAGCTGCGGTTGCGCAGCTGCTCCGGCGTGACGTCCGGGCCCGGCATCCGGCGGCCCAGCGATCCGGCCAGACCGGAGATGACCTCCTCCAGCTGCGGCCCCGCGGCGCAGTACTTGTACAGATGGCTCTCCGGGACCTCGCCGAGCAGCGCGCGGCGGTAGTCGGAGACCACCATCAGCGCCTTGTCGGACGGGTACCGCTCGGCGATCTGCTTGGTCAGCAGCCGCAGCAGTGACGACTTGCCCGACTCGCTCTCGCCGTAGATGACCAGCAGCGGGTCGGTCTCGAAGTCGATGAAGGCGGGCGACAGCGTCGTCTCGTCGACACCGATCGCGATGCCGTGGTCCGGGTAGTCGCTGCCCTTGGGCAGATCCCGGGCGTACAGCATCGTCGGCAGCATCCGCACCTGCGGGGCGGGCTCGCCCTGCCAGTGCTCCTTGACCGTCTCCACCAGATTCGCCATGCCCTCGCTGAGCGACTCCGGATCGCTGATGCCGTCCAGCCGCGGCAGCGCGGCCAGGAAGTCCAGCTTCTCCGGCGACAGACCGCGGCCCGGCTTGCCCATCGGGACGTTCTCCGCGCGCTTGCGGTCGAACTCCGACTCCATCGCGTCACCGAGCCGCAGCTCGACGCGGTTGAGGAGCTGGTCGCGCAGCGCCGGACGGATCTCGGTGTAGCGGGAACCGGCGATGATCAGGTGGATACCGAAGCCCAGACCCCGCCCGGCGATGTCCAGGATGACCGGGTCCAGCTGCTCGTAGTCGGTCTTGAACGTCGACCAGCCGTCGATGACGAGGAAGACGTCACCCCACTTCTGGTCCGGGAAGGCGCCCGAGGCACGCCGCTGGCGGTAGGTGCCGATGGAGTCGATGTTGTGCTGCCGGAAGAACTCCTCACGCTCGTTGAGGATGCCGACGACCTCAGCGACCGTACGGCGGACCTTCTCGGCGTCCAGACGCGAGGCGACACCGCCGATGTGCGGCAGCCCCTCCATGGCGAGCATGCCGCCGCCACCGAAGTCCAGGCAGTAGAACTGCACCTCGGCCGGGGTGTGGGTGAGCGCGAACGAGGCGATCGCCGAACGGATCAGCGTCGACTTACCGGACTGCGGACCACCGACGACCAGACCGTGACCGGCACCGGCCGAGAAGTCCAGGTACATCACGTCACGCCGCTGCTCGAACGGCTTGTCCACCAGCGCGACCGGCACCACGAGCTTGCCGAGCGCGCTGTACTCCGGCGCGTGCACGCCCCGTTCGGGGGTGACGGCCAGCGACGGCAGCAGCTGGTTGACGGTCGGCGCCTCCTCCAGCGGCGGCAGCCACACCTGGTGCGCCGGCGGGCCCTGACTTTGCATCCGCTGGACGATGACGTCCAGCACGGTGTCGGCCAGCGCGTCGTCCTGCTGCGGTGCCTCCGGCTCGGCCGGCGTCGGGTCCTCGACGATCTGCTCGGCGACCGGCGCCGCCGTGAACGGCACCGGCAGCCGGTTGGCCCGCCC
>NZ_VKJP01000271.1 GCF_007280575.1 Streptomyces benahoarensis | reverse complement strand
GGGGACGAGGAGCGGGGCGGGGCGGAGCCGGAGGAGGCGCGGCCGCGGCGCTGGCATCCCGGGCTGGACGTCGTCCATGACGAGTACGGCGCCGGATGGGTGCAGGGCAGCGGGGTGGGGCGGGTGACGGTGCGCTTCGAGCAGCCGTGGTCGGCGCCGGGGCGGGTCCGGACCTTCGCCGTGGACGATCCGGCACTACGGCCCGGGGAGCCGTTGCCGCTGGTGGGTGGCGCGCCGACGGCGGGTCCCGTAGAGGGTGAGGCAGCGCCGGTCATGGGCGGAGAGAGCGGGCCGAGCGGGATATCCGGTCGCCCGATATCCGGCGGTCCGGAGTCGGACGACCCGGAATCGGGCCCCCTGGAGTCGGGCCGGGCGGAGCCGGATCACCAGGAGCCGGATCGCCCGGAGCCTGACCGGGCAGGGGCGTCACCCGATGGCGAGCCCGTACATGGGGCGGCTTCCCCCGGCCCGTCGACGATCTCCTCCTCGGGAGGTGCCTGCCGCGGCTCGTAACCCATCGGCCGGGCGCAGAATGTCGGGCTGTGTATCTGGGACGGCCGTCAGCCGTCCGACCCCGCGACGTTGCCGAAGTTCTTGTCGGCAGGGGGACGGTCGACGTCCCCCGGGGAGGTGATGTCCAGCCGGTAGTGGTGGTAGAGCTGGAGTTCCTGCTCGGGGGAGAGGTGGCGGCCGACGCCGAAGTCGGGGGCGTCCTTGATCAGCTTGCGGTCGTAGGGGATGTGCAGGGCGTCGTCGACCAGGCGGCTCGGCTCCAGGGGGACGAAGGCATCGCGGCTGAAAAGACCGGTGCGCACTGCCGCCCATTCGGGTTCGCCGGTCGCGTCGTCGAGGTAGACCTCGTCCACGGTGCCGATCTTGGCGCCCTGGCGGTCGTATGCCTTGCGGCCGATCAGGCTCCGCGGGTCGATATCGGTTTGCACGGCCCCTCCAACTGGTCGCAACTGCCTTGTGACACCTACCAAACGGCACATTTCATATGTCGGCCACTCGAAGGATCCCTCAGATGACGCGCTGGTAGGCTGGCAAATGGCCGCTGATCCCGTGCGGGAGAGTCCACGTCGTTCGCGGCGCGGACGCCGAAGGAGCAAATCCTCCCCGGAAACTCTCAGGCACACGTACCGCTCGGACGAGGTCACTCTGGAAAGCAGGGCGGGCCACGGACGACGCAGCGCCGGAACCCCTCCTCACCGACGGTGAAAGCCGGGCCGCAGCAGTGGGCCGGTGAAGCTCTCAGGTTGAGATGACAGAGGGGGAGGCCGTCCGGGCACCAGCGCCGTGTGCCCCTCGTAGGTCGTTGAGACCAGGAGGCCCCCGCAGATGACCACCAATCGCATCCCCCTGACCGAGCTGGAGCGCGGTACGCCCTTCGCGCACCGGCACATCGGTCCGGATCATGAGGCGCAGGCGAAGATGCTCGCGCAGGTCGGATTCGGTTCGCTGGACGAGCTGACCGCGGCCGCCGTGCCCGATGTGATCAAGAGTGCCCAGGCGCTGGGGCTCCCGCAGGGCCGTTCGGAGGCGGACGTCCTCGCCGAGCTGCGCGCCCTCGCCCAGCGCAACCAGGTCCTGTCGTCCATGATCGGCCTCGGCTACCACGGCACGTTCACGCCGCCGGTGATCCTGCGCAACGTCATGGAGAACCCCGCCTGGTACACGGCGTACACCCCGTACCAGCCGGAGATTTCGCAGGGTCGGCTGGAGGCGCTGCTGAACTTCCAGACGATGGTCGCCGACCTCACCGGCCTGCCCACCTCGGGCGCGTCGCTCCTCGACGAGGGCACCGCGGCCGCCGAGGCCATGGCGCTCTCCCGGAGGGTCGGCAAGGTCAAGCAGGGCGTCTTCCTCGTCGACGCCGACTGCCTGCCGCAGACCATCGCCGTCATCAAGACGCGCGCCGAACCCACCGGCGTCGAGGTCGTCGTCGCCGACCTCGTTGACGGCATCCCGGCGGAGATCGCCGAGCGCGGCGTTTTCGGTGTGCTGCTGCAGTACCCCGGGGCGTCCGGCGCGGTCCGCGACCCCCGCGCGGTCATCGCGCAGGCTCAGGAGCTGGGCGCCGTCGTCACCGTCGCCGCCGACCTGCTGGCCCTGACCCTCCTCACCTCGCCGGGCGAGTTGGGCGCCGACATCGCGGTGGGCACCACCCAGCGCTTCGGCGTCCCGATGGGCTTCGGCGGCCCGCACGCCGGTTTCATGGCCGTACGCGAGAAGTTCGCCCGGAGCCTGCCCGGCCGCCTGGTCGGTGTCTCGGTCGACGCCGACGGCGCCAAGGCGTACCGCCTCGCCCTGCAGACCCGTGAGCAGCACATCCGCCGTGAGAAGGCCACCAGCAACATCTGCACCGCGCAGGTGCTGCTCGCCGTCATGGCCGGAATGTATGCGGTCTACCACGGCCCGGACGGGCTGGCCGCCATCGCCCGCCGTACCCACCGCTACGCCACGGTCCTCGCCGAGGGCCTGAAGGCCGGTGGCGTGGAGCTGCTGCACGGCGCGTACTTCGACACCCTGACCGCCCGGGTACCGGGACGGGCCGTCGACGTCGTCGCCGCGGCCCGGGACGCCGGTGTCAACCTCCGCCAGGTCGACGCGGACCACGTCGGCATCGCCTGCGACGAGACCACCGGCCGGGCGCAGCTCGCCGCCGTCTGGCGCGCCTTCGGCGTCTCCGGCGATGTCGAGCAGCTGGACGCGGTGGCCGCCGATGCGCTGCCCGAGGGCCTGCTGCGCACCGACGGCTACCTCACCCACCCCGTCTTCCACCAGCACCGTTCCGAGACCGCGATGCTGCGCTACCTGCGCCGCCTGTCCGACAAGGACTACGCGCTCGACCGCGGCATGATCCCGCTCGGCTCCTGCACGATGAAGCTGAACGCGACGACGGAGATGGAGCCGGTCACCTGGCCGGAGTTCGGGCAGCTGCACCCTTTCGCCCCCGCCGAGCAGGCGCAGGGCTACCTCACGCTGATCCAGGAGCTGGAGGAGCGGCTGGCCGCCGTCACCGGCTACGACAAGGTCTCCCTCCAGCCGAACGCCGGATCCCAGGGCGAGCTGGCCGGTCTGCTGGCGGTGCGCGCGTACCACCGCGCCAACGGCAACGAGCAGCGCACCGTCTGCCTCATCCCGTCGTCGGCGCACGGCACCAACGCCGCGAGCGCCGTGATGGCCGGGATGAAGGTCGTCGTCGTCAAGACCGGCGAGGACGGCGAGGTCGACACCGAGGACCTGCACGCCAAGATCGACAAGCACCGCGACGAGCTGGCCGTCCTGATGGTCACGTACCCGTCGACGCACGGTGTGTTCGAGGAGCACATCAGCGAGATCTGCGCGGCGGTGCACGACGCGGGCGGCCAGGTCTACGTGGACGGCGCCAACCTCAACGCGCTGGTCGGCCTCGCCGAGCCCGGGAAGTTCGGCGGCGACGTCTCGCACCTGAACCTCCACAAGACCTTCTGCATCCCGCACGGCGGCGGTGGCCCCGGCGTCGGCCCGGTCGGCGTCCGCGCCCACCTCGCGCCGTACCTGCCCAACCACCCGCTGCAGCCCACCGCGGGCCCGGAGACCGGCGTCGGCCCGATCTCCGCCGCGCCCTGGGGTTCGGCCGGAATTCTGCCGATCTCCTGGGCGTACGTCCGCCTCATGGGTGGCGAGGGCCTCAAGCGCGCCACGCAGGTAGCGGTGCTCTCCGCGAACTACATCGCCAAGCGCCTGGAGCCGCACTTCCCGGTGCTCTACACCGGTCCCGGCGGGCTGGTCGCGCACGAGTGCATCATCGACGTCCGGCCGCTGACCAAGGCCACGGGCGTGAGCATCGACGACGTCGCCAAGCGCCTCATCGACTACGGCTTCCACGCCCCGACGATGTCGTTCCCGGTGGCCGGCACGCTGATGATCGAGCCGACCGAGAGCGAGGACCTCACCGAGCTGGACCGCTTCTGCGACACGATGATCACCATCCGCGCGGAGATCGAGAAGGTCGGCACCGGCGAATGGGACAAGGACGACAACCCGCTGCGCAACGCCCCGCACACCGCGGGCGCGCTCCGCGGTGAGTGGTCGCACCCGTACACCCGCGAGGAGGCCGTCTTCCCGGCAGGTGTCGTGGCGGCGGAGAAGTACTGGCCGCCGGTCCGCCGCATCGACGGTGCCTTCGGCGACCGTAACCTCGTCTGTTCCTGCCCGCCGCTGACGGAGTACGACGGCTGACGTCCGCGCAGCGATGAGGGCCCTCGGCGATCGCGCCGGGGGCCCTTTGACGTGCGACGGGTCAGACGGTGGTGGCGACCCGGTTCGTGCCGTCCGGACGGTGCGGGGCGATGACCTGACCGTCCGGCAGAAGCTCACCGGTGTCCTCGAAGAGGAGGACGCCGTTGCACAACAGGCTCCAGCCCTGCTCCGGGTGGTGCGCCACGGGATGCGCGGCTTCCCGGTCGGTGGAGTCGGCTGACGGGCAGGGCGGCTGGTGCTGACACATGGGCGTTGTCTTTCGCTGCGGATGGGTGAACGTCGTCGTGCGGCTCGATGAGCGTGAAGTGGTCATGGCCGCTTCCCCCGTTTCCTTCGGTTGGACTCAGTGTTGCCCCGCGGACGGATTTCCGCAGGTATTTCGCAGCAGTGGTACGCACTCGATACGGACGTGTCACCCGTGCGGGCGGTTGCTCCCAAACGCGCACCGTGCCAGGGGGGGTGAGGGAGGGGCGGTGGACGGTTGCACGTGGGTCGCACAGCCGGGCGCCCCGCGGCCTCGGGGGCTCGCGGGGCGCTCGGCCGTGTGGTGCGTACGCCGTGTGGAGGGTGCCGGTCCGGCGGTCGGTGTCCGTCCGCCGGTCGATTCCGGACGCGCTCAGGCGGTGGAGCCGAGGAGCGGCGGCGGGGCGAGCCGGTCGCTGAGCCGGGGCAGGAGGTCGGCCACCCGCTGCGGGAGGTGCGCGGCGATCCCGGGCGGCGCGGGGGCCAGCGGCACCAGGAGATCGCCCGCGGCGGGCAGCCCCGAGGTGCCGTCTGAGGCGGTGTCGTGGTGCAGCCACAGCGTCAGCATGTACAGCTCCGGTACGGACAGTAGCCGCGGCTGGTACGCGGCGCTGAGCGATTCGGCCTGGTGAAGGGCCTGTTCGGTCGCCGTGACGTACGGGCCGCCGCAGAAGTGGGCGAACGCCCAGCCGTCCGCCGTCAGCCGCGCCTCGGCCGCGGCGACCGGCCGCTCGCCGCCGAGCACCAGGAAGCGCCACCCGGCCAGACGGGTGCGGGGCGGGGTGCCGGTGCGGCCGATGCCGTCCAGGACGTGGACCGGGAGCGGGTGGTCGGCGCTGAGCGGGCCCTGATGCGCGCGGAGTGCGGCGGGGCGGGCCTCGCGGACGGCGGTGGGCGAGCCGAGAGCGGTGAGAACGCTGCGCAGGGCGGGTGCGGGGGCAGCGGGTACGTGCAGCGGCATGGTGGTCGCCTCTCACTTGGGAGACACGGTGAGGCACGGCAGACGCGGACGGCGTTGTCAGCGTGCGGGGTCGGAGCCGGGCGCGTATCTCCGCGCAGGGGCGCGCAACGCGACACGGGGCCCAAGTCTCCGCCTCGTGAACGGAGTTTATACGACGTATGTTCCCGCGGTGTTTCCCGTAATCGCTCCCATGATTTCTGGCAAGAGGTAATCCGGACCCATTAAAGAGGCGTTTCCTCCTTCTTTGTGTGGAGGGCGGGAGAATCGCCTCCATATTCTCCCGTCAGGCGGTAGGCCGAATCCTCCCGGTGGATATCCGGGAGAATTGTCGGCGGCGGTTGTCGTCGCAATATGCCAACGGTACGTGCCAGGCTCTCCGCCACTTCGAGCCTATCGACAGCCGAACGCCCTTGAGGCGTTATGGATCAGATCACCGGGGCATCATCGACCGTGATGCGTGCCCCGGTGGTGCCGGGGACGGCCCCGGACGGCCCGTGGCTGCGGGCCGTCCACTGGAGGAAGGACCCTTCGATGGGGGAGAAGGTCGCCGCGGACGGCATCGGCCTGGCGGACCGGGAGCGTTATCGAAGAAAGCTTCAGGAGTGTCTTGAGGGGTTGGCGAGGCTGCTGGGGGAAAGACGGTTCGACCGGCCGAAGAATCTGGTGGGCCTGGAGATCGAACTCAATCTTGCCGGGGCCGACGGACTTCCCCGGATGATGAACTCCCAGGTGTTGGAGCGTATTGCGAGCCAGGATTTCCAGACCGAACTCGCCCGCTGCAATCTCGAAGTGAACATCACCCCGCACCGGCTGCACGGGCAGGTCTTCGAGCAGCTCGCCGAGGAACTCCGCACCGCGCTCGCCTATGCCGACCGCAAAGCCCGCGAAGTGGCCGCCCGGATCGTGATGATCGGTATTCTGCCGACCCTGGACACCACCGATCTCACCGCCGCAAGCCTCTCCGAGAATGACCGCTATTTCCTGCTCAACGACGAAATGCGGTCGGCGCGCGGCGAGGACTTCGCGCTCGATATCCAGGGCGTCGAGCGGCTCATTGCCCGATCGCCGTCGATAGCCCCGGAGGCCGCGTGTACCTCCGTACAGCTGCATCTCCAGGTGACGCCCGGCCGGTTCGCCGCGGTGTGGAACGCGGCCCAGGCTCTCGCCGCCGTCCAGGTGGCCGTCGGTGCCAACTCGCCGTTCTTCTTCGGCCGTGAGCTGTGGCGCGAATCGAGGCCGCCGGTCTTCCAGCAGTCCACCGACACCCGGCCACCGGAACTCCAGGCGCAGGGGGTGCGCCCGCGCACCTGGTTCGGGGAGCGCTGGATCGATTCGGCATACGACCTCTTCGAGGAGAACGTGCGGTATTTCCCGCCGCTGCTGCCGCTCTGCGGAACACAGCACCCGCTGCGCGTCCTCGACGCGGGCGGCGTGCCCGACCTGGCGGAGCTGGTGCTGCACAACGGCACCGTCTACCGGTGGAACCGTCCGGTGTACGCGGTCGCCGACGGCATACCGCATCTGCGGGTCGAGAACCGTGTGCTGCCGGCCGGTCCCACCGTCGCCGACGTCCTTGCCAACACCGCCTTCTATTACGGGCTGGTGCGGGCGCTCGCCGAGGAGCCGCGTCCGGTGTGGACCCGGCTGCCGTTCGCTGCCGCCGCGGAGAACTTCGCCGCCGCCTGCCGCCATGGCATCGACGCCACGCTGCGCTGGCCGCGTCCGGGGCGGGGCGGGGTCGCGGAGATGCCGGTGACGCGGCTGGTCCAACAGGAGCTGCTGCCGCTGGCCGCCGCCGGGCTGGACGCCTGGGGCGTCGAACCGGCCGACCGGGACCGCTACCTCGGCATCATCGAGGAACGCTGCGTCCGCCGTACCAACGGCGCCTCCTGGCAGACCGCCGCCTACCACCATGCGCGGGAACAGGGCCTGGACCGCGGGGCCGCACTGGCTGCGATGACCCGCCGCTACGGCGAACTGATGCGGTCCGGCGAGCCGGTGCACACCTGGCCCGTCGCCTGGCCCGCGGTCCGCCGTACCGTACCGCCGCCGCGCCGCGCGGAAGCGAACGGGTGGGGGAGCGGGGAGCTGTCTCTTATACACA
>NZ_VKJP01000270.1 GCF_007280575.1 Streptomyces benahoarensis | reverse complement strand
CTTCCCCCTCGATGACGGCACCCCCCGGCACCGGCACCGGACAGCGGCGCCCCCCGACGCCGCTGCCCCGTTGGGGCCAAGCCCCTCAGGTTCGTACCGCGGACGCGCCCGGCGCCCGCGGTGGTGTCACCGGCGGCGTCGCTGCGCCGCCAGCGCCGGAGCCGGCATCCGCCGCGGCCGGGACGCGGCGATCACCGACACCACATCCTTGAACGAGCTGCACATCCGGGTACCGGCGACGGCCGCCAACTCCCCGAACGTCCCGGCGCCATAGGTAACGGCGACCGCCTCCATCCGCGCGGTCACCGCCATCCGCATGTCGCCGACGGTGTCCCCGACGTACGCGCTCTCCCAGGCGGCGACGCCGAGCCGCCCGGCGGCCCGCAGCACCATCTCCGGGTGCGGCTTGCCGCGGCGGACCATGTCCTGGCCGATGACCGGGCCGACCAGTTCGCGGATGCCCATGACGTCCAGCAGCGCCTCGGCGCCCCGGGTGGACTTGGACGTCGCGACGGCCAGCTCCACTCCGTGGGCGCGCAGCGCGGAGAGCCCGGCCGTTACACCCGGGAACAGCAACTGCGGCCCCAGGCACATGACATCGACGGCGAACTGCTCGCGGTAGCGGTTGATCGCGGCGAGCACCTGGGCGTCGTCCTCGGGCTTGCCCAGCAGCCGCCCGAACGCCTGGCCCGGAGGCTTGCCGACGGCGGCCGCGGCCTGCCGCGGGGTCACCGTACGACCCTGCTCCGACGCCACCTTGACGAGGAGTTTGGCGATCGCCGGGCGCGTATTGGCGAGGGTGCCGTCCAGATCGAAGACAGCAGCCTTGATCGTCTCGCTTCCGGCGCCCCGTACGCCTCTCACAGGACGTTCGCCGACTACCGCTGATACGCGCATGGCTGGAGACCTTTCCGGATTCCGATGGGTGCACTGGCTGGGGAGCGTGGCCGTCCGGCTGGTCCCGGTGGCCCGCGGTCGACGACGGGCGACGGCTGGAAAGAGTTCTCCGTGACGCACCGCTGTCCCGACGCGATGCGCTACCGCCGTGGCGGTCATCACGGAAGAGGAGGATCCCGTTTACCGCCTTCGCAGATTTAAAAACCGTCTGCGCTGTTTGTCAATGCACTCCCGTCCCAGATGCGAATCTCCTGCTCAATCCTGGGCCTCACACGGGAATCGTGGGCTGTTCAACCATTTTTCGGCGGTCGGACGAGCGATCGGTGTGCGACACCACGCCCCCATACCGGCCATTCCTGAACCCCATACAGAACCGCATGGTTGGTTTTCTCAGTAGACTGTCCTGCCAGCTCGCAGCCGTACTAGAGACGGGACGGACACCGTGCCCACGCAGCATCGCGCCATCCAGAGCCGCCAGGCGCTCATCCGCTCGGCCGCCGAGACCTTCCTGGAGAAAGGGGTGCCCGCGGCCGGGATGGTCGAGATCAGCCGGCGGGCCCGGCTGAGCAAGGGCGCGCTCTACTTCCACTTCACGTCCAAGGACGATCTGACCCTCGCGGTGCGCGATACGGCGCTGGACACCCTCCAGCGGATCGAGGAGGGGCTGATCCGCTCGCCCCAGCCGATCGGCATCGCCGTACAGGACTTCGCCGCGGAGCTGTTCGCGCGGGTGGAGGGCGATCCGGTGCTGCGCGCGGGGCTGCGCCTGCGCCCCGAGACCGCGCCGGGGCTGGAGATCACCTCCCTGGAGCGGCGCTGGTACGCGCTCTTCCTCGACAAGGCGATGACCGGCGGGGCTGGTGGCGCTTCGCGATCGGAAACCGAACCGCGCCGCACCGCGCAGCTGTTGACGTCGGTGGTGGTGGGCCTGCTGCACCTCGGCTACGAGGACCCCGCCTGGTGGGCGGAGGCGGCGCTGGCCGACGTCTGGACGCTGCTTCCGGCCGCCCCCGTCGCCATCCCGGCCCCCGCCGGAAGCTGAACCGCACGGCACCACGTACACCGGGCGGCGAGGCCCTGGGAGCGGAGCGCGACGGGGCCGGGCAGCGCGTCCCGGCCGAGGCGTCGCACCCGGTCGGCGCCGGCGGCGGCGCATTCCCGCCAACCACCGGGGTGTTGGACAAATTCACCGTGCGTCAACCGGCCGGACACCTCGGCGGCCACCGCACCGACGGCCGCGCCCCCCATCGCCTCACCGGGACGGAACGACGCCACCGACAGCCGGACGCCGGGCATCCGGGTCCGCAGCGCCGCGGCGACGGCCATCATCCGCGTACGGAACGGGACTTGCCCAGGCACCGGGGTGGGCACCGACGCCTCGGCGGGGGACGCGCTCCTCGCCGGACGGGCCGACGAGGTGTGCGGCGCGCCGGATCCCGCGGTGGACCGCGGGACGGGCAGCGGGATCTTCATGGGGCGACGGCCACGCTCCGTGATGCGGTGACGGTCCCTGATTCGCGGACCGTACCGCTTGGTTGGTTCCTTATGATGCGGGACGAGACCCCGGCCACGTGCGACGGGCGCACTCGGGCACAACAACTCCACGAGAGCATACGGAGGGCGATCGGTGGTCAAGCAGGAACGCGCAGTGCGCACACGGCGTGCGGTCCTTGAGGCGGCGGCGCAGGTGATGGGCGTGCGCGGATACGAGGCCGCAACGATGGCGGAGATCATCCAGCAGGCCGGTGTCACCAAGGGGGCGCTGTACTTCCACTTCTCCTCCAAGCACGCGCTGGCCCGTGCGGTGATCATGGAGCAGACCCAGCCCTTCGAGCAGAAGGTCACCGCCTCCCGGCTCCAGGACGCGATCGACTTCACGCATCAGGTGGCGGTGGCGCTGCGGGACGACCCGCTGCTCCAGGCCGGTACCCGTATCGCGCTGGAGACGACGTTCAGCGAGGAGCCGCTGGTGCCGTACCACGCGTGGATCGACATCATCACGAAGATGTTCTCCGACGCCCAGGACAACGGCGAGCTGTTGCCCGGCGTCTCACCCGAGGGGGCGGCGGAGTTCTTCGTCGCGTCGTACTTCGGCGTGCAGCTGTTCTCGATGGCGGCGAGCAACCGCACCGATCTGCCGGAGCGGGTCACCGTGCTGTGGAAGCACACCCTGCCGGGGCTCGCGACGGCGGGCGCGCTGAGCCACTTGGAGCCGCGCGGCAGTGAGGAGCGGGCCGCGGTCTGAGCCCGGCGCCACAAGCCGGCGGACCGGCCCGTGAGGCACCGGGCGAACCCGGAGGGCCCCGGCCCCTACGGGGTCAGCTCAAGGGCGCGGGCTCCGAGCGGTGCGCCTCCTCGGAGGACTGCGCGCCCTCGTCCGGCATCGGCTCCTGGGCGGTCCGCAGGCGGGAGTGGCGGCGGCCGTAGAGCGCGTAGACGACCGCGCCGACGACGAGGAATCCGGCGAACTCCAGCCAGGTCGCGCGGCCCGTCCCGTAGATCAGGTAGAGGCTGAACGCGATGCCCAGGAGCGGGCTGACCGGGAAGAGCGGGACCCGGAAGCGGCGGGCGAGACCGGGGCGGGTGCGGCGCAGCACCATGACGCTGACGTTCACCACCGCCATGATCGCCAGGGTGCCGATGGTCGTCAGGTTCATCACCACGTCCAGCGGGACGACGGCTGCGGGGACGGCGAAGACGACCGCGACGATCCAGGTGTTGGCGACGGGCGTGGCGGTCCGGGGCGAGATCCGGGCGAAGACCCTCGGGATCAAGCCATCACGCGACATCGACATCAGGATGCGGGTCTGGCCGTACATGACCGCCAGGACGACGGAGGCGATGGCGACGACCGCGCCGAAGGCGATCACCCCGCCGCCGACGGCGGAGTGCGTGACGTGGTTGACGATCAGCGAGAGCGCGGCGGGCTTGTCGGCGACGTCCCCGGCGGAGAGCGCACCGATGGCGCTGAGGGCGACCAGGCAGTAGAGCACGGTGACGACGCCGATGCAGATCATGATCGCGAGCGGGATGTTCCGGCGCGGGTTCTTGACCTCCTCACCGGCGGTGGTGATCGCGTCGAAGCCGATGTACGAGAAGAACGCGACGGAGGCGCCCGAGGTGATCCCGGCGACGCCCTCGGGCGCGAACGGCGTGAGGTTGCCGTCGCGGAAGGCGGAGAGGGCGATGGCGCAGAACAGCAGCAGCACCGCGATCTTCAGGACGGCCATGGCCGCGGTGGCGCGGGCGCTCTCGCGGATGCCCCGCACCAGGAGCGTCGCGGCGAGCAGCAGCACGACGACCGCCGGGACGTTGACGATGCCGCCGTCGCCGGGCGGGCTGGCCAGCGCGGCGGGCAGCTGCCAGCCGGTGAGGCTGCCGAGCAGTTCGTTGAGGTACTGGCCCCAGCCGACCGCGACCGCCGACACCGAGACGCCGTACTCCAGCAGCAGACACCAGCCGACGAGGAACGCGGTCCGCTCGCCGAGGGTGGCGTACGCGTAGGAGTACGAGCTGCCGGACACCGGGATCGCGCCGCCCAGCTCGGCGAAGGAGAAGGCGGTGAAGATGCAGGTCAGCGCGGCGAGAATGAAGGAGATGAGGACGGCGGGGCCGGCGTGGGCGACGGTGTCGGAGAGGCCGACGAAGATGCCGGTGCCGACGATGGCGCCGATGCCGAAGCAGACGACCTGGAAGAGCCCCATGCTGCGGGCGAGGCCGTTGCCGTCGAGGTCCGTGCCCGATTCGGCGAGGAGCGCGTCGGGGGATTTGACGCGCAGCCCGGGGCGGGCGGCGAGCGGTGCGCGCCGCGCCTGGGGCGAACGGCGGGCTGCGGACGGACGCATGGGGTGGTTCTCATCTCTGGTGGTGCGGGGCGCGCTGCCGGTGCGGGTGGCGTCCGGCGTGCGGAAACGGGGCGTGGGCCGGTGGGCCCGGACCCCGTGAGCGGTCGATGGTAACCGCTATGACCGCATGATCGCCCATTTGTGCGTATGAGTATGCGGTGCGGGGTGTGCCGGGCACACCCCGCGGTCGTCTGCCGTCAGCGGCCGAGGATGGCGACGAGGACCGCCTTGATGGTGTGCATGCGGTTCTCCGCCTCGTCGAAGACGACGGAGTGCGGGGACTCGAAGACCTCGTCGGTGACCTCCAGCGAGGTCAGACCGTGGCGGGCGTGGATCTCCCGGCCGATCGCCGTGCCCAGGTCGTGGAAGGCGGGCAGGCAGTGCAGGAACTTCACGTCCGGCCTGCCGGTGGCCCGCAGCACGTCCATGGTCACGGCGTACGGGGCGAGCAGCGCGATCCGCTCGTCCCAGACCTCCTTGGGCTCCCCCATGGAGACCCAGACGTCGGTGGTCACGAAGTCGGCGCCGCGTACGCCCTCGGCGACGTCCTCGGTGAGCGTGATGCGGGCGCCGCTGGCCGCGGCGAGCGCGTGCGCCTGCGCCACGACCTTGTCGGACGGCCAGAGCAGGCGCGGCGCCACGATCCGGATGTCCATGCCGAGCAGCGCGCCGGTGACGAGGTAGGAGTTGCCCATGTTGTAGCGGGCGTCGCCGAGGTAGGCGAAAGCGGTGTCGGTCAGCGGGCGGCCGCCGCCGTGCTCGACGACGGTGAGGATGTCGGCGAGCATCTGGGTGGGGTGCCAGTCGTCCGTGAGCCCGTTGAACACCGGGACACCGGCGTACGCGGCCAGCTCCTCGACGTCCGCCTGCGCGCTGCCCCGGAACTCGATGCCGTCGAACATCCGGCCGAGAACGCGCGCGGTGTCGCGGACGGACTCCTTGTGCCCCAGCTGCGACGCGGACGGGTCGAGGTAGGTGGTCGAGGCGCCCTGGTCGGCGGCGGCGACCTCGAAGGCGCAGCGGGTGCGGGTCGAGGTCTTCTCGAAGATGAGGGCGATGTTGCGGCCGCGCAGCCGCTGGGTCTCGGCCCCGGCGCGTTTGGCGGCCTTCAGCTCGGCCGCCAGGTCGACCAGTCCGCGGAATTCCTCGGCGGTGAAGTCCAGCTCCTTGAGGAAGTGGCGGCCGGTGAGATCTATCGCCATGGTGACTCCTGGTTCACGGCATCGGGGCACGAGCGGATGTTTTCGGACAGGACCCTGGAAGTGTATACGAGGCGCCGCATCACTATTCAGGACTGGGTGCTCGGACCCTCGCGCGGCGCCCCCTGATGGCTCGCCCGGGATGCCGCGGGGTGGGCCCGGAGGGGGGGCGGGATGCGGGCGCGGCCGGCACCAGCCTGGGCCGGGGCCGGGCGAGGCCGGGCCGGGGCCGGGTGCCGCCCGTCGCGGTCCGGCGCCATCCGTCCGCCCCGCCTCAGCCCACGCCCGGTATGGCGTCGCGCTCCACCGGGCAGCTCATACAGCGCGGCCCGCCCCGGCCTCGGCCCAGTTCACTGCCCGGGATGGTGATGACCTCGATGCCGCGCTTGCGCAGGAAGGTGTTGGTCGTGACGTTTCTCTCGTAGGCGACCACCACGCCCGGCTCCACCGCGAGGACGTTGCAGCCGTCGTCCCACTGCTCCCGCTCGGCGGCGTGCACGTCCTGGGTGGCGGTGAGCACCCGGATGTCGCTCAGCCCGAGCGCCGCCGCCATCGCGCGGTGCATGTGCTCCGGGGGATGGTCGGTGACCTTGAGGTCGTTCTCGCCGCCGCCCGGCTCGATGGTGTACGAGCGGAGCATGCCGAGCCCCGCGTACTGGGTGAAGGTATCGCCGTCGATCATGGTCATGACCGTGTCGAGGTGCATGAAGGCGCGGCTCTTGGGCATGTCCAGCGCCACGATGGTGCGGGCCGATCCGGCGGCGAACAGCCCCCTGGCCAGCATCTCCACGGCCTGCGGTGTGGTCCGCTCGCTCATCCCGATCAGCACCGCGCCGTTGCCGAGCACCAGCACGTCGCCGCCCTCGATGGTGGACGGGTAGTCCACCTGCCCCTCCGACCAGACGTGGAACTCCTCGTCGCGGAAGAGCGGATGGTGGGCGTAGATCGCCTCGTAGTGCACCGTCTCGCGCTGCCGGGCCGGCCAGCGCATGGCGTTGACCGACACCCCGTCGTAGACCCAGGCGGAGGTGTCGCGGGTGAAGAGGTGGTTGGGCAGCGGGCCGAGCAGGAAGTCGTCCAGCTCCATGACGTGGAAGCGGACCGACGTCGGCTCGGGGTACCGCTCCAGGAACTCCCGCTTCGTCATGCCGCCGACCAGCGCCTCGGCCAGCTCCGGCACCGGCAGCGCGTCGAAGGCGGCCCGCAGATGATCGGTGGCGAGCGGACCGTACTCCTTCTCGTCGAAGACGCGGTCCAGGACCAGCTCGCGCGCGACGGGCAGGGCGAGCGTCTCGGCCAGCAGATCGCCGAAGAGATGCACCGCCACGCCACGGTCGCGCAGCACATCGGCGAATCCGTCGTGCTCCGCCCGCGCCCGGCGCACCCACAGCACGTCATCGAAGAGCAGCGCGTCCTTGTTGGTCGGCGTCAGCCGCTTCAGCTCCAGATCGGGACGGTGCAGGATGACGCGGCGCAGCCGCCCGGCCTCGGAATCGACTTGGAATCCCATCTCTCCATCTTGGCCGCTTCCGCCCCACGGTGAACGCTGCCCGCGGGATTCGGGGGAGAAGTGGGGGTTCGGCTGCGGGGTACCTCGGGGTGTTCCCTGGTCTGGGGTTGGGG
>NZ_VKJP01000026.1 GCF_007280575.1 Streptomyces benahoarensis | reverse complement strand
CCCCCGGAACCCTCCCCCTCCTCCGGGATTCGCCGACCGCCCGCACCGATGACACACACACTGACATCCCGCTGCGACGGCACATCATCCGACAGCGGCGACAACACCGACCACGGCTCCAGAACAACCCGCGAACCGACGGAATAACCAGACTCCTTAACCCCATCCGTCCACAGATACGCCGCTCCGCCATGCACGCCGAACGCGCCGGCCTTCTCCGCGACAAGCTCCCGGAACGCATCGCTGACGGGGCCCTCACCACGGATCAGGCCCTGAGCCGCCACATACGTCTGAGCACCGCCCAGCCAACGCGTCAGCGCCTCACCCAAATCAACCGACCCCGCCAACTCCGCAGGCAACACCCCCCGCAAAACGGCATAAGGACTGTCCCAGACACCCGAAAGCGCCTCAGCACCGCCGCCCCCCGCACCTACCGACGCCTGCGCCTCCACACCCTCCATCGCGCCACCGAAAGCGTCGCCCCACACCAAGTCATCCAAGGAGAAACCACCATCACCGAAAGCCTCCTGCAGGCCCTCGGCCGCCTGCTCCTCCCCCAAGGGCATCGGCGCGCCCATCGGCGCGTTCTGCGATGCCTCCGCCATCAACTCACGGAAATAGTCCCCAAGCAGGTCATGACCCGCCCCGGACTCCCCGTCCGCCAACGGCATCGGCGCATCTTCCAGCACCGGCTCGACCGCCTCGCCGATCAGCCCCCCGTGCAAGGTGTCCGGACCACCGCCCACCTCCGGACCGCTACCGCCCTCCGGACCACCGCCCACCTCCGGGCCAGTCCCGTCCGAGACCACCGAGCCACCCGAGACCACCGCAGCATCGGACGGCCACTGCGTCACCGCCGACCTGCCACCACCCGAAGACTCCGGCAGACCGCCCAGCAACTCCGGATGACTCCTGAGGTACTCGTCGCGGAACTTCAGGAAACTGTTGGCCAATTGCTGCCTGTCGCGGAGCGTTTTTTCAGTGATCCCCTCCGCCCCCAAAACCTCACGGAGATATTCCCTGTACCCATCGTCCTTGGACGGCAGAACCTTCTTGTCCAGAAGTTTTCGACTATTCTCGGCCGGGTTACCCCCAACCATATACTTCTCCCACAGGAGGAATTGCCGCACCTTATCGAAGGCGTAGCCCCTGACCTTACTCTGATCCCCCGCCTTCTCCTTTCTCGCCACTTTCTCATCCGTCTTCGTTATCAGGTCTTCCCGCCAAGCCCGCAGAATCTCAGCCAGCGGGCCCGTGGCATACCGTTGTTCGAGAAGATTGCCCAGATCGACCATCGATCGGGCCCGCCCACCGGTGCTCAGCTGCCGGCGCCCAGACTTGGCCAAGTACGTCAGAAGGGCACTCGCACCCTCCCGTTGCCATGAGGGAACGCCGACTTCACGGCTCGCGCCTGCACCTTCTCCCGGCCGCACTGCGCCCTGCAAATGGCGCAGCATCGCCTCCTTCTCTTCCTGGGGCGTGGCGCATGTGCCTGCCACCTCACGGTGCGCCTGCCCCCACCAGCCCCGGATCCTGCTGGCGTAGATCGCACTCGTCTGGGGGGCCAGCCCCGACTGCGTCAGCCATTTCCTGACTTCCGCCACGAACGGGTGATCCGGGGAACCATGCGCCTGCGCCATTTCCTCCAGCAGGCGATGAACAGTATGGAGATCGGACGGCCACTGCGTCACCGCCGACCTGCCACCACCCGAAGACTCCGGCAGACCGCCCAGCAACTCCGGATGACTCCTGAGGTACTCGTCGCGGAACTTCAGGAAACTGTTGGCCAATTGCTGCCTGCCGCGGAGCGTTTTTTCAGTGATCCCCTCCGCCCCCAAAACCTCACGGAGATATTCCCTGTACCCATCGTCCTTGGACGGCAGAACCTTCTTGTCCAGAAGTTTTCGACTATTCTCGGCCGGGTTACCCCCAACCATATACTTCTCCCACAGGAGGAATTGCCGCACCTTATCGAAGGCGTAGCCCCTGACCTTACTCTGATCCCCCGCCTTCTCCTTTCTCGCCACTTCCTCATCCGTCTTCGTTATCAGGTCTTCCCGCCAAGCCCGCAGAATCTCAGCCAGCGGGCCCGTGGCATACCGTTGTTCGAGAAGATTGCCCAGATCGATCATCGATCGGGCCCGCCCACCGGTGCTCAGCTGCCGGCGCCCAGACTTGATCAAGTGCGTCAGAAGGGCACTCGCAATCCACTGTTTACGGCTCGCGCCTGCACCTTCACCCGGCCGCACTGCGCCCTGCAAATGGCGCAGCATCGCCTCCTTCTCTTCCTGGGGCGTGGCGCATGTGCCTGCCACCTCACGGTGCGCCTGCCCCCACCAGCCCCGGATCCTCCTGGCGTAGATCGCACTCGTCTGGGGGGCCAGCCCCGACTGCGTCAGCCATTCCCTGACTTCCGCCACGAACGGGTGATCCGGGGAACCATGCGCCTGCGCCATTTCTTCCAGCAGGCGATGAACAGTAGAGAAATCGGACCTCGACGCGGTAGCACCGGGGGCGGCACCGCCCTCATCCGTTGCCGTTTCCATGGGCGCATCGGTGGCCATCACGCCCCGGCTCTTCAGGTGAGCCAAAAAGCCACGCGCCACGGCAGCAGAAAGATAGTCGGAAAGAGCACCCAAAGTCTGTTCCAGATGCTCACCGAAGGCCGCCAAAGGATGACCTTCGGCGCCCCGCACCTCACGAACCTCCCCCGGAGCTTCACGCCAAAATCGCTCCAACCTGGCCTCATATCGCTGCCGACTTGAAGGCCTGAGCCCCAGGCTGTCCAGCCACTCCTTCCTCGCCGTGACAAACAGGGGATCCTCCGCCACGGGCTCGTCGGCGACGGATTTCAGCACCTGGTTGAGGCGCTGGGTCACCAGCGCATCCTCGCCGGGCAGGAAGTGGCTACGGAACCCGGGGTGCCACACGTCACGCCGGTAGCGGCGCACGAACGGAGCCTCCTCCGGGTCCACACCGCCGTCGCTCGCCGCCGCCTCCATCTTCGAGAGGTATTCCTCCTGCCTCCGCGCCCAGTCGGTCCAGGCCTGCACGACAGGACCGTCCAACGACCGGTCAACTGGCCCGGCCGGCTCGTCGCCCCCGAACGGCAGCGAGCTGCCCGGCTCGACTCCGCCGACCGCGTCCTCCCCGTCCGCCAGCGCCCGCACAAGCCGCTCATGCAGCCCCGCGTTCTCCCACGGCAGACCAGCGAGGATTCCCCAGCCGTCCTCCAGCCGGGTCCGCGTCAGCTCCTGGTCGGCGGAACGCTGCTCCCACCCCTGCACATACTCCTCCGCCGCACTGACGATCTCGTCAACGGTACGACGCGGCCCGGAAACAGGGGCCGACTGCGAGGACCCGGCATAGGTCCCCGAGGACGACGCCGACGGCTCCGCGGACCAACCCGACGCCTGCACCTGCGAGGGGCCCGCTGCCGGACCCTCGTCACGGCCGTTCGCCGCGTTCCTGTCCATCGCGTAGCGCTGGTAGATGTCGTTGGCAGCCGAGCGAATGCTGTCCACCGCGTCCTCGTCCGTCGCGCGGTCGTTCGGCCTCAGCCTCCGAAGAACATCCGACCCCAGTTGCTGGAGATACGTCGTGAATCCGTCGTACAACGCAGGCGACACGGGCGGAGTCTGATCGCTGTACACGGCCAGGTACGCACGGATCGCCTGCGCATACGTCTCCCGCTCGCGCACACCCCGTACGTCAGCCAGCACGCGCGACGCCACCTCGGCGAACCCCTGGGGTCCCTGACGCGACAAACGCAGCGCCTCGTCCACCACACCGGACACCACAGGCCCGCTGCCCGTCCGCGACGACGACTGCCCGACCTGCCGCGATCCGGACGGACCTGCCACACTCTCGCCGGTGTTCCGCCGCCGAACCCGGTCCTTCGGCATACCGCCGGACAACCCCCCACGCTCCGCCGGAATCCGCGACACCAACGTGGCCGGCAACCCGGGCACCCGCACCCTCGCCCGTGCATCCGACAACGCGTGGAACTGCCCCTCCGCAAGCGTCACCCGAAGCCCCGCCACGAAGCCCTCCCGCTGCTCCGGCGTCAGCACCTCCCACAGCTCCCGCGGCAACTCCGCAAACTCCCGCTCCCGCTCCACCCGGGTCAGGTGCTCCGCCAGCTCACGCGCGGCCTCCGGCCCGTCCACGAACAGGGCCTGCTGCACGGCGTCCCTGGCCTCCCGCGCGCGCAGGAGGTACGTGTCGCCCCGCGTGATCGCCACCGGCCAGCGCAGATACGACCACGCCACCGTCGTCCGCATCCCCGGATCCGTCAGCAACTCCTGCGGAGCGACTCCGTGGTGTGCCGCGGCCTCGTTCAGCGCGTGTGGCACACCGCCCAGCGCCTTGGCCAGCGCTACGAGGTGCGCCGCCCCCTCGCCCCTCAGGCCCAGGGGGCGCAGTGTGTGCGGCACGGCCTTGAGCTGCTCGGCCAAGTCCACCAGGCGGGGCACCGACTCGCCCGCCAGGCCGAGGTCGCGGGCGAGGCCCACCAGTTCCTGGCCGTCGAACCACGGGTGACGGTCCTTGTTGTTCAGCTCGCTGAACCGCTTCCCGTCCAGCCCCAATGCCTGGGAGCGCCACGCGGAGACGACCGGCCTCAGGTCGTCGCGGTGCTCGGCGGCGTATTCCCACAGCGCACGGCGCTGCGCGGGCGTCGCCTCGTCATAGCTCAAGGGCATCAGGCCGGACGCATGCGCGTACGCCGCGAGACCGGGGAGTTCCTCGATTCCGGCGCCCCATGTGTGGAGCGTGGTGAACAGCGACGTCACGTAGGCAGCTTCGGGGCCGCCACGCATGAGCAGGTCGAGGACGTCGACGCCGTTCTGTACCAGCAGACGCTCGAAGCGCTGCTCATGCCAGCCGAGGAGGTTGGCGCCCCTCTCCGCCTGGGCCAGCAGATCGCCCCGGAGCACGCGGAGCAGGCTCCGCTGCTCGCCGTGCAGGCCGACCATGTCGGCGACGTACAGCAGGTTGAGGGCCGACGCCGGGTCGACGTGCAGCTTCTCGGCCAACTCGCGGACGTCCCCCACCCCGGACCGTCCCTTGTCCGCGCTGTACTCGTAGAGCGCGTGCATCAGGTCGCTGTCCGCGCCGGTCCGGTGGACGTAGTCGGCCATGGCGCCGAGCGTGACGCCCCGGGAGGCCAGCCGCGCGTACTCCTCGACGCTGCGGCTGCCCCCGGTGTTGCCGCGCCGGCCCGCATTGTAGGCGACCCAGTCCTCCAGCCTCGTCGTAGCCGCGATGCCGCCCGGGGACACCTCGATCTCGTGCTGAACGTCGCCGCCCCGGGCCGCCGCCGTACCGTCGATCGTGGCCAGGAAGTCCGCGAAGTGCATGTTCCGCAGTTCGTCGAACGGGCGCCCGCCCATCAGCAAGATCACGTGCAGTGGCGACAGCCACCGTCCCGTCCACGCTCGCTCGGCGGCGCCGTCGGGACCCGTGAACGCGGGGTCGGACAGGGCCCGGTACAGCCAGGCGCGGTCCTGCGGCCCGCGGGCACCGGTCAGGGCGGCGACGTCCTTGAGCAGCCGTCCGTACTCAGGGGTGTCCGGGATGCCGAACACGTCGCGGAAGTGCGAGACGGCCGCCTGTTCTTCCTGTTCGACGTCCGGCAGACCGGGCCGGAGAGACCAGTGGATGCCCGGGAGCTCCCCCTGCTCCACCGGAAGTCGTTCCAGCTCGGTGAGCACGTCGACGACCCGCTGCACCGCGTCGTCGTATTCCTCCTGCCCCTCCTCCCGGTTCAGCAGGTGGAACAGGCTCCTCAGGTCGTCCGGCGCGGCGAGCGAGTGGAGCGTGTCCAGCCGCTTGGGGAAGCGCTTGAGCACCTGGTAGAGGGATTGCGGGTCATCGCTCAGCCCGAGGACGTCCAGCGATTCTTGAAGGGCCTCCGGATCCGGGACTTCCTTCGTCTCCCGGACCAGGGCGACGAGGTCGTCCATCGGGACGTCCAGCATGCCGTGCAGGGTGCCCAGCCGCAGGACCTGCTCCGTCGTGAAGTCCGCGAGTACGTCGCCGTGTTCGTCGACCAGTGCGGACGCGAGCTGGGCGGAAACGAGCCGAGGCGCGACGTCCTCCCGTGCCGGAGGGGGGTTGCGGGTGTACTCCGGCAGCTCGAAGATCTCGTCGTAGGCCGGCGGGCGGGCGCCGGTACCGGCCATCGGCACCGTGAGGCCCGCGGTGTCCTCGACGTCGTCGAGGACCGTTTCGGCGTCGCGTTCCTCGGGCCGGGACAGCAGCTCGTTCCGGATCCAGTCCATCGAGATGATCGGCTCCGGAGCCGTCTCCGTCACGTCCTGGGGAGCCACGTCCCGCGGAGCGGTCGGCTCCGGCTCCAGCTCGCTGTCGTCGGAGGCGTTCGGGGTGTGCTGCGGTTCTTCCTCCAGGGGAGGCGCGTCGGGACCGGATGCCTCGTGGTCCTGCGGGGTTGCTTCCGCGAGGGCGGTGTCACGGCTGTGCCGCCAGCCCCAGAGCTGCTGGCCGAACTCGGCGGGCCCGACGTCGCGCAGAGCGGCCACGGACCGTCCCTGAGATGCGAGATGGTCCCGGAACGCGGCGAGGTCGGCGACGTTGAGGTACAGACCCTGGTCGGCGAAGAGGGCGAGGTCCTGCGGCTCGTAGCCGGCCTGCGCCAGCCTGTCGCGCACCGTGACAACGAGTGCTTCCACCGTCGTGTCCCCCGCCCGGGCGGGGGCCAGGCCCTCCGGGTTGAGGAATTCCAGATCGTTCGGCTGAATGCCGAGCTGATGCGCCAGCCCGGTCAGGTCCGGGACGCTCAGGTACCAGGCGGCGGCCAGCCAGCGCACCGTCTCGTCGTCCGCGGGGGCGGAGCCCTGCGGCGGCTGGTCGTCATCCGACACGTCCTGGCCGTACCGCACGGACTCGTCGTCCGACGCGTAGTTCCCGTACCGCACCTGCTCGTCGTAGCGCGCGCGGTTGCCGTACGGCGCGTAGTCGTCGTCCGACGCGTAGCCGTCCTCGCTGCCGCTCTCGATGTGGTCGTCGAAGTAGCCGCCACCGAACTCCCCGGTCGGGGTGAGCGCTCCGCCCATGCCGCTCTCGACGTGGTCGTCGAAGTAGCCGCCGCCGAACTCCCCGGTGGGAGTGAGGGATCCGCCCATGCCCGACCGCGGTGCGCCCGCCTGGGAGGACGTGGCGGCGCCCGACGCGCCCGGGGCGTACGGGTCCGGGCTCAGCCGCCCGCCCGGGTGGGACGACGAGGGGGCGCCGCCGTACAGACCGGTGCCGGAGACGGGCAGCCCGTGCTGCTCCAGCAGCTGATCGGCGGCCCTTCTGGCGTCCTCGACCGAGTCGAACGTGTGCCTCTTCGCGGCGAGTTCGGCGGCCACCTGCCGCATCTCCCGCTGTTCCGGACTCGGCGTGCTGCCGGGCTCGGAGAGCGCCGTGTCACCCCGCAGCAGGCCCAGTGCCCACTGCAGGTCTTCCGAGACCGGGGTGTGGTCGTCGCCCGCGCCACCGGCGGTCCGGTCGGTGGCGTCGGCCTCCGAGGACGGCGGGACGGCCGGTGCCTTCCCCTTCCCCTTCTTCTTGTCGGAGAGCCCCTGGGGACCGGGCGTCGGCTCGCCGCCGGTGCCGGATCCGCTCGCGCCCGAAGCGGTCCCGCTCGCACCGGTCAGCGTCGCGTAGATGTCGTCGAACGGTGCGGAACCGTGCGGTTCCGCGTCGGATTCGGTCAGCGCGCTCTCCTCGTCGGTGACGTGCGCGGATTCCAGGGAATCCGCGCCCAGGAACGCCGTCACATGGTGTTGCCCGCCATCGCTGTCGCTGTCCTCGTCGTTCCCCTCGGTGTTCCCCTCGTGGTTCCCCGCGTCCTTCGGTGAGGCAGCGGACTCCTCCACCGCGCCCGCGGTCGGCCCGCCGGAGAAAGGGAACTCCTCGGCGTCGTCGAAGCCGAACGACTCGTCATCGCCAAAGCCGTCCTCGTCCGAATCGGCGTCCGGCTCGGTGTCGGCCTCCACGGACGCATCATCGGAGGAATCACCCGATTGCGTGGAGGAGAGGTCCGAGCCGCCGGAGCCATCCGCCCCCTCATCCAACTCCTCCTCACTGGAAGTGAATTCCTCCTCTTCGCTGGAGGTGAATTCCTCCTCTTCACTGGAGGTGTATTGCAGGGTCTGGTGCGCCGCGTTCCGGTCCTCGGTTCCGTCGCCGGAAGGACCGGCCGGACCGGCCTGACGTTCCTGCTCCTGCTGCGTGACCTGGAGGAGCATCTCCATGGTTTCCCGGACGAAGGCGTTATCGGTTTCCTGACCGCCGCCACCCGAAAGCCAGGTGTCCAGTGCGGTGACGATGCCGGAATCGCCGGTGCCCACGGGGTGGGCCTGCCGCACGGGGCGGTTCTCTCCGTCATCGAGTTGCCAGAGAGCCGCCCCGTCGTCGATGGCTTCCACGAAGCCGACGAAGTCCAACTCCCGCAACGCGGCGAACGACTGGTTCGGCACCCGCCGATGGGCCAGATAGTCCATGAGTTCCAGGACGTGTACGGGCGCCAGTGCCCGTGCATCCCCCTCGCGGAACTCCGCACCGCCGGGCCCCGTGAATACGGAGTCCGCCAGGGCGCGGTACAGCCAGGCGCGGTCCTCGGGGCCGATGGCGCCGACGCGCACCGCGGCGTCCTCCAGCAGCAACGCGAGGCGCTGGCTGTTCTCCAGCCCGAAAACGGTGCAGAAGTGCTGGACGGCGGAGTCCACGGCCTGGTCTCCCGCAAGCAGTTCCGGAAGGAGGGACCAGTGAGTGGCGAGGGCTTCCTTCTGCCGCAGGTGCCGGGCGAGTTCGTCGGCGATCCGGGCCTCCACGTCGGCGTGCTCGTCGCCGCCCCCCTCACGCAGCGGCTGGAAGAGCGCGGTCAGCTCGTCCGGCCCGGCGAGCGAGCGGAGGATGTCCAGCCGTACGGGGAAGCGCCGGAGCACGCGGTGGAGGGCGATCGGGTTGCCGGACAGTCCAAGGGCGGCCACCGACTCCAGGTACGCGGCGTGGGACGGCACCTCCCCGGCCACCCGGGCCAGGGACACGAGGTCCGCCATCGGCACGTCCAGCGCGTCGCGCAGCGCGCCCAACCGCGTGATCTCGCCCTGGGTGAACCCGGAGAGCAGACTGCCGTGCTCTTCCGCCGGCGCGGTCGCGTGCGCGTCCCGCTCGGTTTGGTGCGGCCGCTGGTCCTGCCGCGGAGTCAGGGACGACCGCTCGTAGGACGGGGGCCGCTCACCGTGCTCACCGGCCGAGCCGGTGGCGTCGTCGTAGGACGGCGGCTGGAGGGTGTTCGCGGTGGACGTCCCGGAAGGCGACGCCTCGGTG
The DNA here is from genome assembly GCF_007280575.1 of Streptomyces benahoarensis. Taxonomy (GTDB): domain Bacteria; phylum Actinomycetota; class Actinomycetes; order Streptomycetales; family Streptomycetaceae; genus Streptomyces; species Streptomyces benahoarensis. The sequence continues at coordinate 27,083 of NZ_VKJP01000026.1, read as the reverse complement.
GACTCGGCCACGGGCTGCGACGGCGTTGCCCGCCTGTTCCGGGGCGAGTGGGGCGAATCACTGTGGCTGGACGGCAGCTCCAGCCAGCGCGTCACGGCCTGCCGCGCCTCCTCCCACGTGAGCTTGCCCCCCTCACCGTTGGCCGGATCACTCGGGACGGTCTGCCCCTGGCTCCTGGCGGCCTTCTGCAACCAGCGGTGCAGCGCATCGAGAGCGCGGTGGTCGGAGAGAAGGTCCGGTCGCTTGCTCTCCAGCTCCTCGAAGAGGGTGTTGTAGTACCGCACATCCTCGGCGGACGCGTCTGCCAGTACCCGCAGCGACGTGTGGAAGGAACGCAGGAACGAGTCGGCACGCCGGTAGTGTGCCGTGCCGCGCTCACTGTCCGTCACCGCGCCGGCGCCGGGGCTCCCCCACTCCTTCCGGGTCACGGGTACGAGCTGGGCGCTCCCCCTTTCGAACTCCTCCCAGTCCTTGGCGTACTTCGTCTCAAGGGCCAGCAGGCGCCCCCGCATGTTTCCGACCCAGATCGGCGTCGGCTGCCAGTTGTCCCGCTGGACCGGTTCCCTGGTACGCCCGTCGTGCAGGTCCGCCATGTCCTTGGGGAACAGCCGCACCAGCCCGAGCGCGCTGGCACCGATGGCGCGGGCCGCACGCTGTACGGTGTCGCGCCACTCCTCGTACGGCACCTCCTCCTCAAGAGCCCGCAGCGCGGCGGGGTCGCGGTCCTCCAGGTGACCGGCCAGCCACCTGGTGACCTCGTCCTCGATCTGGGCCGGCTGGGCGCCTCGCAGCGCCTCGATCGACGACCGTTGCGCCGTGAGATATCCCCGGAAGGTGCGGAGGTCGGTCAGGCGCACCTCCTGGACACGACCGGTGAACCAGGCGAGGTCCGAGGGGCGGTAGCCCTCTTCGGTGAGCCGGTCGCGCAGCACCATGGCGGGCCGGGAGCCCGGCGCCGCGTCCCCGCTCACCGTCGGCTCCCACAGCCGGTCCTCCGGCGCGAGCACGGACAGGTTCTCCACGGTGACGTCCAGCTCGTCCGCCAGCCTGAGCACGTCCGCGGTCCCCAGGCCCCACGCCCGGGCCAGCTCACGCGTCTTCTCATCCGGCAGCCGGCCCCAGTTCCCGGCGTACGACAGGGCGGCGGTCAGGGCGTCCCCCCGCAGGTCCCAGGCGTCGGCCAGCCGCGCCAGGTCCTCGACGACGGTGCGGCCGATGCCGCCCTCACCGTTCTCCTTCGCCGACAGCCCCTGTGCCTGGCGCAGCAGTTCGGTCATCACCGCTCGGTCGGCGCGCCCCTGTCGTGCCAGCTCCAACAGGGCGGCGCGGGCTGCCTCGGGGAGGTGCTGCTCCTCATGGACGAGCGCGGCGGCGTCCTGATCACCGCCCGGGCCGCCGTGGTGCCCGGTGCCGGCCTGGTCGTGGTTCCCGGCGCCGTCCACGTCGGTGGGGTCGTGCTCCGTCACGGTCCGCGTGGTGTCCGCGACGGGCGCGGAAGCCGCCGCGTGCAGCGCCTCGTTGAGGAGCCGGGCCAGGTAGGCATGCTGCTCGGGCGCGAAAAGGGCATGCTCCTCGGGCGTGGCGGACGCATACGGGCGCCACAGCACCTCGCGCATGTGCCGTGCCTCCGGCAGCCAGGCGGACTGACCGTCCCGGACGAGGGTCGCCACGGCCACCAGGTGCTTCACCCACTGCAGCTTCGGCTGCTCCGCGTCCGGCTGGGGCTCGTCGTTCCGGACGGTCCTGTCCCCGTGCGCGGGCGTGTCCCCCTTGGCGGGCGTTTCGACCGGGCTCTGTGCCCAGGGCCGAACGCCCTCGGGCAGTTCGTCCGTGGCCGCCAGGAGCGCCTCCAGCAACGCCTTCCGCCGTTCCGCCGCCGTCGCGCGGAGCGCCGGGCTCACCTCGCCGTTCCGGCCCAGCTGGTCCAGCTCGGCAACGAGGTGCCAGCCGTCCTCCTGACGTGCCTGCGGCGCGGCCGCTTTCCTGGGCCGCTTCTCCCACTGGCGCAGGAGACCCTTCGCCTCCTGGACAAGCTCCTCGGGGGTGCGGGGCTGCCGAGGGGCCGTCTGCGACGGGCCTTCCTGCTGCACGGTCGCGGGCCCGGTGGGCGGCGCCGACTGCGGCACCGTCACCCCGGTCTGCCCCGTTCCCGTCACCGGGGTGCTGCCGGAGCCGGAACCGCTCGCCCCGGAGAATCCTACGGTCGTGGGCATGGGCCTGTCCTGGCCGCCGGGCAGCCCCGGCCTGAGGGTGACCCCCCAGGCGCTCAGCTGCCGAACAGCCTCCTGCCGCGCTGCCTCACCGCCGTCATCCGCGGGGAACTCCCCGCGGCGGCGGGCGATGTCCATCAGTACGCCCCGCACGACCTCCTGCACCTGAGGGGTGTTGAAGACCAGCGGTCCGCGCAGGAGGCCGGCGGCCCACAGCTGGTCCTCCGGGGAGGCGTCCATCCCCGCCGGTCCCTGCGGGGGCTGGGCCGGAGCAAGCCGGTCCTGTGTCCAGGCGCCGTTGTGGGGACGGCTGATGATCCGGCCGTAGACATGGGTCGGCCCGTCGAGTTCGTCGGGGCGGACATGGGTGACTTCCCAGTCGAAGCCACCTGCGATCAGCAGTTCCCGCTCGGCGTCTCCCTGGAGGGCGACGGCGCCGACGTAGAGCGCCGGCGCGCCCTGGGGCACCAGCAGATGCAGGTGGTAGGGCCTGTCCTGGAAGTCCAGAGCGACCTGGCCAAGGGAGGCCGATGCGAAGCGGTGCTCATGCATGATCAGCCCCGGCACCAGCCGGTCGACGCCGGTGAAGAACCTCTCTCCCACTGCCCTGACCACCACCAGGTCCCGAGGGACGGGGTGCGTTCCGAGGGCCTCGTTCAGGACCTGTGTGTGCTGTTCGGTTGCGGACAGGGCCTGCTTGAGGAAGTCGAGGCCCGACATCGGGGCCGCTTCACCGCCGGTCAGGACCCCGTCGTCGGTCACGGTCCCGCCGGTCAGGATGTCGTCGTAGTGCGCGTGCGGGTCGATCCAGTGGTACATGCGCACGATGCGAAGGAAACGGGTGAGGGTGCCGTCACCGTCGATCAGGTCACGGGTAAGGGCGTTGAGCTCAAGGCTCGTCGGTGTGTAGGGCAGCCGACGTACCGGGTGGTCCCCGGGGTCGGTCGTGTAGTCCCTCAGCGCATCGGACAAGCGGGGGTCCAGCGCCCTGACGTGGGCATTCCACTGGCGGGCACCGAAGGCGACGCCCTCCTCGGCCGACGAGAACGTCAGGGCACGCGGGAAGAGGCGCTGCTCCGTCTCCCTGTGCTCATTGTGCTGTCCGTCGCCCTCGGACGAGTACGACTGCGCGTCCTCGCCGTCCGAGAGGTCGTCCGGCTCCTGTGCCTCACCCGGGCTGTGCGACGCACCGTCGAGATCGTCGTCCAGGTCCTCGGACATCGCCACACTGCCCAGGTCCTCGGACGGCTCACCGCTGTCCCTGCTCTCCTCGGACATCTCGGTGTCACCGGAGGACATGGAGGCCGCGGACATCGACATGTCGTCGTCGGATGGGGCTGCTTGCACGTAATGGCGGGATTCCAGCCACGGCTGGAGCATCGCGGTCAGGCGCTCGGTGAGCCGGCGCCGGACGGCACCGGACAGTGTGCCGAGAGCCGGTTCCTCCCAGAGTTGCTGACGGGCCCTCAGATATTCCTCTGCAAGGAAGTCCGTCAACTGACGCTCGGGAGGGGACAGCTGATCCGAAGGGCCCTCCTCCCCCAGGGCGCTCTCGACCAGTTCGAGATCCTGCAACCACCTCTCCCGCATGCTCGCGTCCGCGAAAGGCGATGCCGTATCGCGCGGGTGGAACCCCTGCTCCAGCGCCATCACGGCACCGAGCACCGTCTCCCGGCCGAGTCCGGGAGACCCGGCGGAGGGCCCCTGGGAAGAGGCAAGAAGCGGCACATACCGCCATGCCTCCGCGGACAGCTCGGCCGGCGTCATCGTCGACAGCTGCCGGCCCCCACTCGGCCGGACGTGCTGCGCCACCTTGCCCAGCAGCCCCTCGACGTCTTCCGCCCACGGCGGTTCGCCGTCCAACTGCCCGACCGTCCGGTGGAGCGCCGCCAGCGCCGCGGCGGACGGCTGGGCCGTGCTGTGCCCCTCTTCCAGGGTCAGTGCGCGCCGAAGGCCCGACCGCAGATGCTCGCTGATGAGGCCGGGGTCAGCCATCTGATCGAGGGCGGTCAACAGCTCCGTGCCGCGCGCGAGATCCGCCGCGGTCAGGTGGGCGCGCGCGAGGGTGCCGATGCGCGTCAGATAGGCATGGATGTTCTCGGCGAGGAAGCCGGCGGCCATCAGACCGTCGAGCTCGTCCACGTTCATGACACCGCCGATCGGGAAGCCGCCCGGCTGCCCGCTCCCGCCGCTCCCCGACCCCGACGCGCCGCCCGCACCGGACCCGCTCGCCTGGCCGGAGAACTGTCCCGGAGCGGGGCTGCTGCCCCAGGACGCGCCGCCCACGAGACGCTGCTTGCGCTGCTCCTCCGTGCCGATCCACGACGTGACGGTGTCCGGCGCGCCGTCGATCAGGCGGGCCTGCTCCGTCGTCAGCTCTACCTTCTCGCCCTCCAGGAAGGCCGCCCGCTGGTCGTCCGTGAGCACGTCCCGCAGCTCCCGCGAGAGGGCTGCGAGATCTTCCTTCCGCTGGCTTTCCGAAGCCTGCTTCGCCGCCTTGTGCGCTGCCTTGGGGCCCTCCAGGAACAGCGCCTCCTCGACCTGCTTGACCGCTGTGACGCGGCCCGTCCGACGGCGGTCGGCCTCCGTGTCGGTGCCGATGACCGGCGGCCACTTCAGGATCTGGGACACCAGCCCGGCCCGCTTCTCCGCGCTGAGCGCCACCAGCTTCTGCGGGGTGGTGCGGTACGCGTCCGCGACCTCCTTCAAAGCCGCGGGCACCGCTCCCAACTCGCCTGTAAGCCGCACCAGTTCGACGGCGTCCAGCCCCGTCAGGCCCAACGACCGCAGGGCGTACGGCACACCGTTGAGCCGGCCGGCGAGCGCCGTGAGGTCCGGCAGCGCCTCCCCCGGCAGCGCCAGGTCCCACGCGAGACTCGTCACGCCGCCTTCGGCGTAGGCGGGCGACCGCGTGTCGGCCTCGTACGGAGGCGGTCCGGCGAAGGTTTCCCGCCACGCGGCGACGCGGGTCCTCACCATGGACCCCTGGTGCCTGTAGAGCCTCAAGAGTTGCCGCCGGCCACCGATGAAGCGGAGGAAGCCCTGGAGGGACTGCGGCAGGGCGTCCTCGGAGGAGGCATCGTCCCAGAACTGGTTCTCCGCCGTGGCGAGGGCGAACAGCCACTGGCGGAGGTGCCCGCCGGACGCCCCGAGGGCCGCCATCTCCTCCCGCACGTGCCGCACCAGCCGCTCGTGCGGGCGCGCCGATGACAGCGGGCCCTGCTCCGCGCGCAACGTCCGCAGCTGGTCGGGGAACAGGTGCACAAGATGCTGGGGGTCGACACCCAGATCCCGCGCCACCCGGTAGAGGTCCTTGGCGACGGGCATGCCCAGTTCCCCGGCCAGCGCCGGAATGTCGGTCGGCACGCGCCCGATGGACCGGCTCAGTTCCGCCAGGTGCGCCATGTTCCGCACGCCCAGGTCGCGCCGGAGCTGCATCATCTGCTGCGGGTCGAACCACGCGTACCGGCTGAAGTCCTGGAGGCCGGCCGGGGGCAGGCCCATCTCCCGGGCCAGTTGCCGGGCCTCCTCCCCGGAGTAGGTGGGGTGCCGGTAGCCGGGCGGCTCCTCCTGGGGCGGCGCGGTCACCTGCGGGAGCTGTTCCGTGGCCGTCTGTTCCTCGGTGAGCTGTTGCTCGTGGACCAGCCCGTCGGTCTGTTCCCCGGTGGCCTGCTCCCCCTGCGCGTTGAGCTGATCGATGAACTTTTGCAGCGGCGAAACCGACCGCAGGTCCTCATCGGTCACCTGACGGCGGATGGAGGGCTTCTCGTCGCCGCTCGCCTCGTTGCCGATCGCCTGCTGCTGGACGGACTCGTCCGCCACCGCGTGATTCCGGGCAGACTCCTCCCCCGCCACCTGCTCACCGGCGGACTTCTCTGCCGCGAGCTGGTGGTGAAGGGTCTCCTCCTCCAGCTTCTCCAGCAACTGCATCGCACGGCGTGCGAGATCGTCCGTCGATGTGTTGCCTTCCGGGTCGTCGACGGACGGCTTGCTCCCGGTATCGGAGGCAGACTCCTCGCCCGGTTCGTCGGCAGGAGTGGCGACGGTGTCGTCCGCCGTGCTGCCCTTCGGGATCAGCACCGAGAAGACGTCGTCCCCCAGCCCGGGTGTGCCGGGGGTGTGCTTCGGTTCGGTGTGCTGCTCCGGTTCGGTGTGCTGCTCCTGCTCGGTGGAGACGATGGGCGACGCCCCGTCACCCGTGTCGCCGTCGTAGTGATTGGTGCCGTTGTAGCGGAAGACGACGGGGGCGCCGGTGGGCGGGCCGATCGGTGTGTCGAGGTCGTCGGTGTGGGGACGGCTGACGTGGATGCGGGCGTCGAACGCCGCCGCCAGGATCGGCAGGAGGAGGTCGCCGGAGTGAGGGGTGGCGTAAGCCTTGTCCCAGGCGTTCACGGTGGCGCGCAGGGCGGCGAACTCCGTTTCCGTCCAGCCGGAGGCGTGCTCCCAGGCGTAGTCGGAGAAGAGGCCGAGGGCGTTCTCCTCCAGCGCGTCGAGGGACTGCCGGACGGCGGTCTCCGTCGGTGCAGGGAAGGAGCTCTGCGCGTACTCGTGCGCGATTTCGCGAGGCATGGGCGGGCGCCCGTTGACCAGGCTCTCCTCCCATGCGTGCAGCCAGGACTCCCGGAGTGTCTTCAACTCGTCGATGTCCCGGAAGCGTTCGGCCAGTTCGTCCCGGGTCGCCGCGCCCGACGAACTCCGGTGCAGGCGGACCATCGAGTCGCTCGCGAGCAGGGGCGACATCGTGCGGACGTCCTCGGTGAGGAGGCCCATGATGTGGCGCTGCATAAGACGTACCGCGCGGCGGAACGGCGATCCCTGCGCGTGGTTGTCGAGGGCGGCCGCGCGGAGCGCCTGCGGGTCGCGCAGCATGGCGTCCACCTCGGGGTCACCGTCCAGGTGGCCGAAGCGTTCGAGCTGCCGGCGGACGTGTTCCGGGGCCCCGACGAGGAGCGAGGACAGCTGGCACCAGCCGTCCCTCGGGACCGGCAGGGCCGTGCCGGGCAGGGCAGTGCTCTGCCGCGGGGTGGCGAGGGCCTGTCCCGTCAGGGTGCCGCCGAACTTCTTGGGAGTGGCGGGAGCCGTCGGGGCCTTGCCCTTGTCGGTGCCGCCGGACGGCCGGGAGAGCTGCTGCGTGTCGTTCGGCGGTGCCGGGGACTTCGCGGTGTCGGACGCCGGCTGCTCGGTGGCCGGGGTCTGCGGCGTGCCGGTGGTGGTGTCACCGTCCTCCGCCGACCGCGGGAGGAGGACCTTGACGGTGTCGTCCTCCAGCAGAAGCGTGACCTTGGGCAGCGACGGGTCGCGGTCGCCGTCCGGGCCGTTGGGGTGGAAGATCTCCACCGGTACGTCGGGACGTACGACGTGGACCTCGACCTTGTAGGCGCGGGCGAGGAGCAGCGGGGCCAGGTAGAGGTCGGCGTACTCGCGGTCCTTGGTGCCGGAGCGGCGCAGGTCGGAGTGGGCGGGCCGCTCGATCTGGAGGGCGAGCAGTTCGACGCGGGCACCGTGGGGCAGCGGGACGTTGGTGTGGAGGACGCCGTCCTGGGCGAACTCCTTCCTGTGGGCCGCCGACAGCACGCCGACTCCGGCCAGGTCGAGGTCTTCCTGGGTGAAGACGTCCCGGCCGGGGTCCGGCTGGAGCCAGGTGTTCTCCAGGGTGGGTGCGAGCGCACCCGCGGGCTTGCCGTCCTCGCGCAGTTGGTCGGCCATCCGGTGCCGGACGCTCTGCCAAATCTCCTGCCGGGTGCCGTCGTGCAGCGGTTCGGGCAGCTGCGTGCCGTGGGTGGCGAGGTGCTTCAGGCCCTCGTGGAACGAGAGCATCAGCCCTTCGCCGTCGGTGGCGTCCGGGTTGTCGGGGTCGTGCGGGTCCAGGACGTCGTGGACGGTGCCGTCCTGGTCGGTGTAGGTGGTCGGGGAGCCGGAGTCCTTGGTCTCGCCCGCCGTGAACATCGGGGGCTTGTCGCGCTCCTCCAGGTGCTCGACGGCCCGCTGTACGGCGTCGCCGTGCTCCTTGGCGTACTCCTCGACGAGCGGCGGCTCCGGGAACACCGAGGGCCGCTGCTCCGTGGCGAAGTCCAGAACGGCCTTCTTCACGGTGAGGTCGCTCAGCGTGTCCAGGTGCTGGGCGATCTCCTCGGAGGCGGCGCGGCGGGCGGCGGAGCCGGCGGGTGCCGCGTCGTGGGCGCGCTGGGCGGCGGCCAGCGCGTGCTGCGCGGCGAGGGTGCGGCCGGGCAGGTCGTCGGCGCCCTTCAGCGGTTCGCCGCTGAGCAGCTGGTCGGCCTCGGCCTTGAGCAGTGCGGCCTTCTCCTCCGCCTTGGCGCGCCCCGGGTCGTCCTGCGCGAGCGACGTCGCCAGAACGCCGGCGTCCTCCGCCGCCTTCCGCTTGGCGTCCAGGGCGTCGCGAATGCTCTTGGCGGCCGCCGTGACCCAGTCGTGGGCCTCCTGGTAATAGGCCAGTCGGGAGCGGCGCAGCTCCACCAGGTCCTGGAGGATGCCGGCGTCCTGTCCGCCGGCCGCGGCGGCCTGACGCGCCTTTTCCAGCTCGGCGGACTTCTCCTTCAACTCCTGCCCCAGCGCGTGCGCCAGCATCTCCTCGCGCAGGACGAGGTGGACGGGCGGCACGGCGCCGCCGGACCACAGCGCGCCGTGGGACCGGGCGCCGGTGACCAGCGAGCGGACGGCCGCGTCGTCGTACGGCGCGGACCACGAGGCGTGCGGTTCGGGAAGGTCCTCCCCGGTCGCCGTCGCCACCGGGTGGCGGGTGGCCTTCTCCTCCTTGTCCCAGGTGTAGGGCGTCGGCTTGCCGGCGGTGTCCGGGTCGTTGGGGTGCTTCTGGTACCAGTCGAGCTGTTCCTCCGCACTCAGCCGCACCTTGTTCAGCTCGCGCAGCAGCCGCTCGGTCTCGGCACGCAGCGCGGTCCACTCGATCGTCTGCTCGACCAGGCGGCGCTCCGCCGAGCGGTAGCTCTTCGCCCGCTCCTCGGGGGTACGGTGCGCGCCGCCGTCCTGGTCGTCGCGCGCCCGGGCCTCCTCGCGGACGACGTCGTACAGCTCCTTGTAGAGCTTCTCGACGCTGCGGACCGCTTCCTGGCACTCCTTGGCCGTTTCGGTGATCTTCTCGCGGAGGTCCTTGACGGTGTCGTACGCCTCGGTGACGGCGGTGGGGAAGTTGGCGTCGTCGAGCAGGCCCAGTTCGCGCAGGACCCGTTCGGGGACGAGGGCGGTGACGCTCTCCTCGGCGGCGAAGAGGGCGGTGGCCGAGCCCTTGGTGTTCTCGACGATGTGGTCGAGCAGTTCCCGGCCGGCGTCGCCGGTCTCGTCGCCCTTGACGTTCTTCCGGATGTTCTCGACAGCCTCGGTGAAGGCGTCGCCGACCTTGTCGAAGCCCTTCCTGAGCATCTGCTTGGTGACGCCCGCGTCGATCAGGAACTCCAGCGGCACCTTGACCAGGACCCGGCGTTCCGCCTTGGGGGCCAGCGACGCGTTGAAGGCGTTGGTGGTGGCGTGCTGCGCGGTGGAGGTGTCGCCCTGGGCGGAGACCACGCCCGTGGCACGGGAGTTGAGGGGGACGGGCTGCGCACTGTACGACGGCACGATGCCGGGGGTGACGTTGCTGCTGACCGTGGAGCCCTCGTTCTGCTGCACCGTGTCGGTGACACGCTTGTCGGTGGAGAGCGTGACACCGTCGACGACGCCGAGGATCTGCGGGCGGGCCGAGGCCGCACGCGCGTGCAGGGTGATCATGCCGCGCGCGGCGCCCACGGCATGGGCGTCGTACACCGGCGGCTGCTGCCAGCCGTCGATGTCCAGCATCTGGGAGAGCATCTCGCGCAGGGCGCGGGAGGAGTTCTGCTGGTCCAGCTGCCGGGTGGCGGCGGTGGTCAGCTTGGTCAGGCTGCCGCCGCCCATGAGTGAGGGAACGTGGGTGAGGTTCTGCTCCTGGGCGCCGGTGTTCTTCGGCGGCCGGGTGAAGTGGCTCTCGCGGCCGGCGGCGACGTCCAGGGCTGCCAGGACGTGCTGGTACAGACCCTTGCCGCTGCCGCCCTCAAGGATGATCACGTCCCGGTGGGCGAGCGCCTGGGTCAGCGGGCTGTTCTTCGCCTGCCAGACCTCCGGCACCACGGGAGCGCCGAGCTGCGTGCCCAGCGCGGAGGAGCCCGTACGGCTCGCGGAATCCTCCGGCGACGTGGCCTTCCCGGTGACGACGGCGTTGTCCGAGGACGTGGAGCTGTCCGGGGCGACGGGCCGGTTCGGGGAGGTGCCCGAGGTGCCGGCCGGAAGCTGCCCCTCCGTCGGCGTTCCGGTGTCCTTGGCGGGCGCCGGGGCAGTCGGGGCCGGAGCCGTGACCGGCTGCGAGGTGGCCGGATCCGGCTGTGCGGCGGAGGTGTCCGGCTGCGTGGCGGGGGTGTTCCCGCCGCCCGGGACGCGGGCCGGGATCAGGAGCGATTCCGGGTGCATCTGGGTCAGCGATCCGGCGGGCCTGCGGACCCGCACGACGTTGCCGTCACCGTCCGTGTAGGTCAGCTGGATGTCGTACGCGGCCTGGTACTCCGCGAACATCCCGTCCACGGAGAGGGAGTTGGTGGTACTGATCGCCTGTGAGGTGACGCGGGCGCGGCTGGTGGTCGCGACGACGCTGACGGTGACGGGGGCGCCGACGCCCACCGTCCCGGCGGGCGGCTTGCCGCTCGCGTCGTTGTGCTGCGTCACGGCCGTGTGCGTACCGGTGAAGCCGACGTTCTGTGTGACGGACCGGGAGACCGTGCGGGCCTGGGTGAGGCTGATCGAGCGGTCCTCGTCGACGGTGACGTCGTGCCGGGTGCCGCGGTACGTCAGTTTCCCGGGCACCAGCTGGACGCGCAGCTCACCGGAGTGGGTGGCGTATGCGAGGCCCTCGCGGACGAGCTGGTAGTGCAGACCGCTGTTGAGCGCGTCCGGCGTCATCAGGGTGACGAGCTGGCTGTGGAGCCCGCCGTCGCCCTCCAGGGACGTCTGCGGCAGCACCTTGCCGGCGCGGGAGCCCAGGGCCTCGGCGAACGCCTGGAGCGCGGGCCCGGCGTCGAGCACGCCGCGGAGCGAGACGAAGGGGGACGTGGGCGACGGCGGCAGCCAGAGATCGGGCTGCGGCAGACCGCCGAGGCCGTTGGTGACCAGCCCCAGCCGCTTCGCGTCGTCCAGCGCGACGAAGGTCTCCGCGTCGCCCTGCACGGTGACACCGCCGTGCGCGGTGTCGGTCGACGCGAACGGCAGGAGCGACTTCTTCTGCCCGGCCACGAGGATGTCGACGGCACCGAAGCCGATGAGCGCCTTGGCGCCCGAATACGTCGCGCCGAACCCGCTGCCGACGCTGAACGACACGGAAACGCCGGCGGTGGTGCCCCTGTTGAACAGCGTCCACACGGCGCCCCAGTTCTGGGAGACCTGGGTGCTGCCCGGCACGCCGGCCTGGAAGGCGGTGCCGCCGGTCAGCTGCGCCTGGACGTTGACCGTCTTGGTGACCGAGGTGCCGCTGCCGACGCTCAGCGCGGTGGGGACGCCGTGCTTGAAGTCCAGCCCGGAGTCGATGACGTCGATGACGTAAGCGTCGCGGGGCACCACCCGCAGATCGGTCTGTGCCCGCTGCCGGAAGAACCGGCCGCGGAAGTACATCCCGTTGTTCTCGACGACCTGGATGCTGTGCGCGAACTGCTTGACCAGTTGCTGGGATTCCTGGCTGCCGGGGATCGCCAGCTTCCGCTTCAGCTGGGGGGACAGTTCGCCGAGCACGCCGCGCAGGACGGTCAGGAGGTCCTCGGAGTGCACGAGCGGCCGGGCGGCCATCGTGGCGACGGACTCCAGCGGGTGGTGCTGCCGGGGCGCGGTGAGCCGGTCCTTCACCCGGTCCGGCGGCAGGGTGGTGACCGTCCGCCCCGTCGGCGGGGGCGGCGTGGGGGCGCTCTGGCCCGTCAGCGCGTTCTCGGCGGCCGGCGGGGACTGCGGCGGCTCGGGCACCCGCTCCACCGAGTGGGTGTGGGCGGGCGTCAGCGCACGCGGGTGGTAGACGTCCACCTCCGCCTCGACGATGAGGTTGCCGTCCCGCCGGTTGCTCAGGTCCACCTGGTGCGGAGGGATGTCGAGGAGGGACCCCACGAGCATCGCCAGCGCCCAGCGTGACGTGGCGTGATGCTCGGCCTTGACGGTCATCGTGGCCTTGTAGGTGTAGACGTCGCACCCCGGGGCCGGCGACAGACCCAGCTCCGTGCCCATCTCCCAGCCGCTCTCGCTCTTGCGGAGCTGGGAGTGGGCGTAGGTGGCGGTGCCACCCGTCATGACCAGGTTGGTGCCCGTGACGGGCTTCACGCCGACATCGGCGCCGGCCCCCACCTGGAAGCTCTGCTGGGATTCGGTGCTCGTGGAGTAGCCGCGGGAGCCCGACAGGCTGCCGCCGGTCGAGAGGGTCGGCAGATAGCCGACGTAGCGGCCGTCGGACAGCTCCACCTTCCTCGTCACCCGGAGTTCGAAACGGCGCCCGTGCAGCGTGCGGCTGAGGACGAAGGTGTCGCCGCCCGCCCCGTCGACCACCTTGCCGTCGAGCTGGTAGGGACCGCCGGTGAAAAGCCGGTCGGGGATGCTCTCCAACCGCGTCGGGGAGGAGTTCCAGAGAATCCGCTCCTGGTTGCGCATCAGCTTGCGCACGTTGAAGCCGGGGGTCGGGTAGCTCGGCTCGGTGGCGTTCGGCACCACGGTCTTCTTCACGCGGAAGGCCACCAGCTGGAAACCGGACGAGGCGGACTGCCGCATCTTCCCGATGGTGGTCCGCTTCTTGTGGACCAGCGCCCGGACGTCCGGGTCCTTGTGGTGCAGCAGCGCCTCGGTCGTGCTCTGCAGAACGCGGTCCGACAGTGCCCGCCGGTCCGTGGAGCTGCCGCTCCCGGCCTCCGACCGCGGGGGCGTGGGGGAACCACCGCTGTAGGACGCCCGCCGCCCCCTCATCATCCGTTGCTTGACTTTCCGGATCTGGTGGGTGTCCAGGAGAGGGACGCTGGTCCGCGCGCGGCGGAGGCCGGGCGGCATGGTCCGGACCTTGGCGTTGCGGTAGACGGTGGTGTCCAGCGCCGACAGGCGGGGCGTGGTGTCCATCGAGAAACCGCGGGGCGGCTGCGGAGCGGTGTGGACGTCGGTTCCGGACAGGCTCGGATGGTTCCCCGCCCCGCCGCTGCCCAGTGCGGACGAGTCACGTGGCATGATCCGCAACCCGGGGTCCCAGCCGACCATCATCCGGGCGTCCGGCCGGGACAGGCGCAGCAGCGCCTGACCATCGAGAGCGTGGTGGAGCAGGTCTCCCTGGTGACGAAGCTCCTTCGGGGTCGAAGCGCCGGCCAGCACGTAGCCCGGTGTGAAGTCGACGGACATCGACAACGTGGCCTTGTAAAGGCCGTGCACGGCCTTGTCCGTCAGCCCGTACTGGTTCTGCGCCTTGTCCGACCGGGTCAGTGCGGACGTCTTCCCGGTACCCACCTGGGCGGTGCCGGCGGCCTGCCCCCGCACCACGGAGTTCTCGGACGGGCCGACGGTGACGGCCGCCGTGACCTGTGTGGTGGACGAGTGGGTCAGGTCGGAGCCGAACGCCGTGCTCTTCTGGACCTTCAGCTCACTGTCCGAGACCGTCTTCTCCCACTCCAGAGGCGTCCCCTCCGCGACCTTGATGTGGTATTCGAAGCGGCCGATGACCCGGTTCTCGGCGTTGTGGATCAGCACTTCCTGCCGACCACCGCCGAGGCTGGACATCAGCTTCTCCTGCAGCGTCTGGGTGGAGAAGTGATGAAGGATCTCCCGCAGCGCCGGCATCTCCCCGGTCAGCTGGGCGTGGACGTGCGCGGTCTTCAGGGCCCAGTCGAGCAGGCCCTTCGGCAGGACGAGGTGGTCTGCCGCTGCCAGGGCGGGGAAGTCTTTGCCGCCCAGCGAGAAGCTGTCCGGGAATCCGGGCGCGGATTGAGGTGCCTTCGCCGTCTGGGCGTCCGGCACCCGCCACGCGAAGCCGCTCCCGACGGAGAGCTTCACGGGGTCGCGGCCGACGGGCTTCAGGCCGCCGTTTTCCAGCTCGTACGACCGGGCCTCGAAGTCCACGTCGTTGACGTAGGTGTGCGAGCCGCCGCTGTTGCCGGTGCCGTGCTTGCCGGAGGTGGTGACGGAGTGGGTGGTGCTGAGGGTGGTCTGGTTGATGCCGAAGGAGAGCGCGACGTTGGCCATGGCACCGACCCCGGTGCCCGGCGCCATACCGGAGTTCACACCGATTTGCGGGGCGGACGGCTGAACGGCGACGGTGGCGCCCTTGTTGCTGGTGGCGGTGCCGCTCTTGACCTTGACGGTGTCCAGGTCCGCGTAGCGGGTGTACGAGCCGTGGTTGGCGGCGCTGACCGCAAAGACCTTGGTGGTGCCGTCCGCACTCCGATACGGCAGGAGCACACCGCCACCAAGTGAGGTCAGGCTGTTCGCGTCCGCCCCGCCCGGGTGCCCGAGCAGGGCGTGCGGCCGGGTCTGCATGACGCTGAGGAGTTCCTTCTGCAGACGGTCACGCTCCTTGGAGCCGATGTCCGCCAGGCCGTTGACCAGCTGCCGGGCGACCTTGTCGGCCTCGCGCAGGGTGATCGCCGTGCCGCCGGCGGACGAGACGTGCCGCTCCAGGCTGGTGCCGTCCTCGAAGACGTCCTTGTTGCCCTCGCTGCCCTTGCCGCCCTGACGGACCGGCCAGGGACCGGGGCGCGGCTGTTCGATGAGGACGGGCCGGTCGTGGTCGAGAACCGCGATCTCCAGCGGGGCCAGCTCGCTGTCCTGTACCGACTTCGGCGGGGCGCCGTCCTCGTCCCTCGGCGCGAACACCACCTCGCGCTGCAGGGTGCGCAGGTAGTTCATGCGGCGCTCGGCGATCTCACGCCGCCAGTCGTCGTAGGTCAGGCTCTGCTTCGGCCGGTCGGTCTCCTCCAGGAGGAGGGAGTACTCGCTGTACTTCTCCGCCGAGGTCTGGTGCTCCAGCCACTCCCTGGTCTCGTCGGCGGTCAGCGCACGCGGCTTCTCGGAAGTGGGGGTCTTGGCGGGGTCGGTGGTGCCGGTGCTGTCGCCCTGCTCGGTGGTCCCGGTCGTCGTGGTGGTGCCGGTGGGCTCGGGCGCCCCGACGGCCTGGACGGTGCCGGAGTTCTCCGCGTTCCCACTGGTCCCGGAGTTCTGGTCGCTCCCGGTCGCCCGGGCCGTCACGCCGTTTCCGTTGTTCTCCACGGACTTCGTCGTGCCGGCCGTGCCCGACGGCCCGGCCTCGTCGGTGGGTGCCGGGTTCGTGGTGGCGCTCTCCGGGACGGGGTACCACGTGCGGTCGCCGGTGTCCGGGACGGTGCGGCCGTGCTCCTTGAAGAGCCGGGCGCGCTCGTCCTCCAGCCGCCGGATCACCTGCTCGATGCGGCGCTCCGAGGGCAGCGACGCCCCCTGGAACTTCCCGTCCGCGTAGCGGATGACCACTTCGGTGGCCCAGGTGTCACCCACGCTCTGGGGGGTGCCGTCCTCGGAGACGACGGTGACGCGCAGGTCCAGCTCCTTGGCGGCGGCCTCGGCGGCCACCTTCGCCAGCTCGGCGTCCCAGTGGTCGCTCAGTACCGCCTGCCGGGCCAGGGCCCGGTACTGGTCAGGGTTGAGGCTCTTGAGAGCGTCGGGTGTGCGGCCCGCTGCGTCGAAGGTGGCGCGGGCCGTGTCGTCGAGGACAATCCCGGCCGCGGTCAACTCGTCGTCGGTGAGGAGCCGATGGGGCAGTTCGACCTTGTCGATCAGCGGGCCCGAGAGGGCTGCGGACAGCATCTCGGCCAGCGAGTCCACCCGCCCGATGCCGCCCGGGGCCCGGTAGCGGTCCGGGGGCACCGGTGCCAGCGCGTAGGCCAATGCCTTGGCGAAGCCCGTGCCACCGGCCGCGGCCTGGTCGAGGTGGTAGGTCTCACCGTTGAGGACGCGCAGCCGCAGACCGTCGGAGAGCGCGGTGAAGTACGCGGCGCCCGCCGCCCGCGCCACGTCGGAGCGCTTGGGCATCAGGTCCGGGAAGGCACTCGGGGCCGGCCCGTGGGCCCCGTGCGGCATCTGCTGGAGCTCGGTGGAAGGCCGCAGCACGCGCCCGTCGCGGCCCAGGTCGATCGTCTTGTAGGTCCAGGACTCCGCCGGGCCACCGGACTGCGTCCCGGAAGAAGCGGACGTCGTCGACTGCGGGGCACCCGGCGGGACGGTGGGCTCGCCGGTCTTCCCGTCGAGCCAGACGACGGTGCCGTCGTGGTTGGCGGCATGCCAGGTCTTGGTGGTGTCCATGCCGTCGGTGCCTCGTACGTACGACACCGCGCCGTGGCCCGCGGCCTTGAGGGACTTCTCGACGGCCGGTACGAGGTCCGGTGCCGCCATCGGCTCCCCGAAGGCCCGTTGCTGCCGCAGGGCCTGCCAGCCGGGAGCCCCCGGACGGTTCTTGAGCTCCTCCGGGGAGAGCCCCGGCAACAGCTCCGGGAAACCGGCCGGCCCGAGCTTCTTCAGAGCCGTCGACGGCGCGAGCAGGTCGCCGTTGGCGTCGAGGTTGACGGCGGCGATGTCCTCGGCGCCCTTGGCCGTAAGGAGTGCGAGCGGATCGACGGCGCTGAAGTGGGGGTCCTGCGGGTCGAACCAGACGACCGTGCCGTCGAGGTTGACGGCGTGCAGTTCCACGAGGGAATCGCTGCCCGGGACCTTCGCCACCAAGTACGAGTTGGCACCGTTGAGGTGCGTGCCGGCACCGTGGAGAGATTCGAGCCGCAGGCTTTCCTCGGTCACCGCGACCGCCACCAGAGCATTGTCGAAGTGCGGGCCGGCGGCCAGGCGGAAGCGCTCGGTCTCCCGGACGTCCTCGGAGCCCGACTCCACCTGCTCCGATACCGGCTCGGTGGTGGACAGCTGGGAGTGGTCCTGGACCGTGGGGTGCTGGTCCTCGCCGACGGGCTGCGGTTCCGGGCTGCTGGGCGGCTCGTTCGCGGAACCCTGGGAAGGGAGTTGGGTGAGTTCGGTGTGCTCCGGGTACTCCGTGGATTGGTTGTCGAGCGGGTCCCTCCGCGTCCCGGCAGCGGACTTCACGGAGGAAACCTTCTTCTCCTGCCCCGGAGTGGAGGAGTTGTCGTCCCGCGGCGGTGCGGAACTCGCCGACTGCTCCCCCACGGGCGCGAAGCTGACCTTCCGCTGCCGCTCCTCCTCGGTGAGGGGGGCGCCCGGCTCGCGGAGGATGGAGTGGGGGCTCCCGGCCCGGCTACCGGGCTGCTGAAGGCTCTGCTCCGCCAGGTGCTGTTCCTGAGCGTCGGACGACGCGCCGGAGCCGGCGGACCTCCGCAGCACGTGCCCCGGCCCGTTCCCTGCCGACAGCGTGGAGCCGTCGGAGCCGGAGACAACGGATTCTTCGTCCTCGTCGGCCGGAAAGGAGGGAAGCTCCGCGGAGGTCTGGGGGTCGTTGAGCGAATCGCCCAGCTGCTCGTCCCATGCGGGAATGAGCTCCGCCTCGATCCGCCGGGCCAGCGAAGCCATCTCCTGCCGCAGGGTGTCCCGCTCAGGCACCGAGTCCACGGACTCCGCAGGCGGGTCCCGGAGCAGCTTGCCCAGCTCGCGGATCTCCTCACTCGCCCACGCCGCCAGTTCGCGGGTGCGGCGCAGGGCGGGCTGTGTGGCCGCACGCTTGGACTGATCGAGTTGGCCGTCCCCCACGGTCTCGGCGTGCTGGAGCGGGTGCGTGAAGAGGTGCTCCTCCAGCTGCTCGCTCAGCCCCTTCCAGTGTGTGGAGAGCATTTCCCTGCGCGTCGGCGCGTCCAGCCCCCGCATGCTGGAGCCGTTCCCGGGGCCGCCACCCAGCAGTTCCTTCAGCAGATTGACGCGCTGTACGTGCCCGTCGTACTCCGGGTGCGCCGCCTTCTTCCACGAGGACGGCCGGAACAGCTTGAACTCGCCGAGCCGCCCGGTCTCCTTGTCCGCCTCCAAGCCGAAGGCGGCGCCCTGGAAACCTTCCGCCCCATCGGGGATCTGCACGACATTCGTGGTGCCTGCCCAGAACGCCATTCCCGCCCGGTCCGCGGTCTGCTGCGCCAAGGTGACACCGGGCAGCGTTTCGGCTCCCGCACGGCAGGTGACCAGAAGGCCCTGCGGTAGCTTCGCTCCGGCCTTCGCCGCCGCCTCCCGGAGGTCCGTGAAACTCTTCCGGTCACTCACAACGTCTCCGAGGGCATGCCCCGAACCGACGTATTCGATGGTGACGCCGTTCTCCGTCACCGCCATACGGGCCTTGCCGGGCTCCCCGTGGGCGATGACCAGGTAGAGGTAGCGATTCGATTCATACGGCACCGAGCCCCACCGGAGAATCTTGAGGGGTTCGTCGACTGTGCCACCGCTATAGAATTCGCTGTCCGAGCTGTCGTCAAACGACGCCAGATGCGCAAAACGTCGGCTTTTCAGGTCGAGTCCGGTGTATTCCCAGGCAGAACTGCCGGCTTCTTCCATCCCGTCGAAGACTCGCCCCTTGTATTGATCGGCGATGCCACCGGGCTTGAACAGAACCTTCCGTTGGTCGAGACTGCCGAGCTTGACCGCTACCCGCTGTTCCGTCCTCCGTGGCGTCAACCACACCTCACGGTCCGGGTGGATGAAGTGGTCGTTCTCACGGAATGCACGCAGGACGATCTCGGTACGGAAGTGCCCTTCGGACGACGACGGCTTCACCTTGATCCGGAAGTCCGACCCGGTCAGCGAGGAGCCTTCCGCTCCCCCTGCCTTACTGAGCTCGCCCTCCAGCACGCGCAGCAGGCTTCGGGTGACTTGGTCGCCCAGCGTTTTCCTGGTGTGCATCTTGCCGTCGGAGCCAAATTCCAGGTCCCCTTTACCGAAAACACGGACCTCGGCTTCGGGCAGTCGCAGGCCTTCCCGCTTGGCCTCCATGGCCAGGTGCGCCAGGCGCATGGCGGCCGTTCGGAGCACCTTTGCCGCCTGCCTTGCAGTGCCGCGGTCCTCAGCGCCGAAGTGCGCGGTGAACGACTCCGGCTTCGCCTCCGAAGACGCATGACGACCGGGGGCCTCATTGACGAATACCTGCCGGAAGCGCTGTGCCAGGGAGCCGAAGCCCTTACGGCCCGCTGCGGACCTGACGTGCCATTTGTCCATGTCCCCGGACTTGGCATCCTCGGAACGGGAAACCTCGGAGGGCCCTCGCAGAAGCGCCGTAGCCGCCTCTTTCGGCGTCTTTGCCGGCGGGCCGTTCTCCTCCGCCGCCGATCCCTGCCGCAGCTTGTGGGACCAATCGCGCAGGACGGACTGCGGACTCAGGTCGGGCCCTGACGCCGGTCCACCGGAGGTGGGCAACTTCGCCTGAATATCGTGCAGTTTGCTGATGAGCAGGTCCAGCGGCGAGCCCGCCGGAAGACCGGGCGGAATCCCCGCACCGTGGTCTTCCGGGTTCGTACCGGCTTCTTCCCCCTCCTTCCGCTTCAGAGCGGATTCGTCCGTCACCACCTGGTTCCGGACGGACTCCTCCCCCGGTTCCTTGACCACTCCGGGGTGGCCGTCCTGCGTCGCGCCGGAGGTCTCCGCGAACTGCGCCAGCCGTGCGTCCAGTTCCTCGGAGAGGGGGCGCGCCGGCTCCTCGGAGTGGTGAGCACCGTGCCGGGCGAGGGCGCCCTCGCCGGGCGCAGTGGCCGTTCGATCGCCCGCCGCCGGGGCGTGGTCCGCGCCGTGCTCCCGCTGGTGCCGGAGCCAGTGTTCGGCGTTGAGATCGTCGGGGCCCCACAGCCCCTGGTACGTGGTGAACCACTCCTCGCGGGCTTCGAGGCGCTCCAGGTCGTCCTTGCCGATGCCATGACCGGCGGCCGAGTCGTGGAGGTCCTTCAGCCAGCCGTCCATCCCGGCCGTGGCGCCCAGCTCGAAGCCGAAGCGGTACGGGAGTTCGTCCCGCAGGCTCGCCAGCCCGTCCTCCCAGGTGGCCAGCGTTTCGGACGAGGTCGCGGAGGTGGGGGCGTCCGGGACCTGACCGGGCGCTTCCTGCGGGGAGGCGTCGCCGGTGGTCGTGTCGGTCGCCGCGTTTGTGTCCGTCGCTGCGGACGTGTCGGCCGTCGAGGTGCCGGTCCCGGACGTCGCGGCCTGCCCGGACTGCTCTCCAGGCGCAGTCTGCTCGGCCTGCTCGCCGCTCGTGTCCCCGCCCTGGCCGACCGGCTCACTCTTGGTGGCGAACAGCGCGTCGAACTGTGCCGTGACCCGGTCGGCGTGCTCGTTGACGAAGCGGTCCACGGCGTCGCGCGGCGCGGCCGGCATCCGGACCTGGGCGAGGTGGGCGGCTTCCTGGCGGGCGGCGTTCTCCGCCACGTTCCGTGCGAGGGAGAGCGCCAGCCGGTGGCGTACCGCCTCGGGGCGGGTCATCTCGCTGATCAGCTGGTCCGCGCCGTCGGGGTCGCGGTGCGGGTCGTGCGCCCAGGCGTCCAGCCGCTGGTGCAGTTCGCTGCCGAGGGCGAGGATCGCGGTGCGCTGCGCCGCCCCGTCGGCCTCCCGCAGGTCGAGCTGGAACTGCTCCCGGAACTCCGGGCTCAGCGTCTCCAGGGCCCGCTTCCAGGTGCCGGTCGCCGCCTCCTTCACGGCCGCGATGACGTCCTTCGCCGCCGCCTCCTTGGCCATCTGGAGCTTGACCAGGTCCGGCAGCTCCTGCTCCCGGGCGGCGCGGCGGTCCCGCCACTTCTGTTCCCGCTCGTTCTGATCGCCGTGGCGCCGGGCGCTGCCGGGGTCGCCGAAGATGTCAAGCCGGTCTTGCCGGTAGGTCTCCAGCCACTGCTGCCGCAGCCGCTCCCGGCCGCCCTCGGAGATCCGCGAGTCCAGATTCTCCGACGGGGCGACCGTTCCTGCCGTCGCGTCACGGTCGCCCGTCGTGCCGTAGCCGCGTACGGCGCTCGCGTTCACCGTCGTGGTGAAGCTGTGCCGCGCCTCGTCGTGGTGCGTGGCGTCCCGGAGCGTCTCGCCGAAGAGCTTCTCCAGCTCCGGGCGGGTGGCGTTGAGATCGGCGAGAGCGGCGCGGGCCTGCTGGTCGACCGCGTCGAGGGTGAGCGCCCGGTCGGCCCGGGCCTGCCCGAACACGTCGTGCAGGCCGAAGAGTTCGGTGTCCATCGCCAGCGTGACGGCGTCGACGAGGCGCTGCGGGGACGCCGTCAGCTGCCCCCGGCCGAATTGCTCCGCGACGAGGGCACGGGCCCGGTGCTCGAACGCCAGCTTGGCCTCGTCACGGGCGCGTTCCCCCCGCGTACGGCGCTGCGGCGGCTCGTCCTGGCCGCCCTCCGCACCCTTCGGGCGTACGGTCTCGGGTGCGAGCAGGTCCAGCTGCGCCCGCCGCTCCGGCGAGAGGCTGCCGCGCCACTTCTCGAAGGCGTCGTCGGCCCAGCGGCCGGCCTGCTCCAGGGCGTGCTCGGTCACCCACTGCCGGTCGAGATGGGCGCGCAGTCCCTCCGGGGTGTCGAGGTGGTCGGGGCCGCCGTCGGCGATGCGGTGCCGGACGCGGTGCTGTTCCGCCTCGTACATGCGCGACAGGATCCGGCGGTTGAGCTCCTCGGAGTCCACCAGCCGGTGCCGGGCCCAGTCGCCGAACGCCTTCTGTTCCTCGGCGCCGCCGTACTGGGACCGCTCGTGCCAGTCGAGGAGATCATGGACCTGCTGCTCGCCGGGCGGGAGGGAGTCCTTGCCGAGCAGCTGCCCGGCCCACGCGTCGAAGCCGTCCTCGAAGCGCTGCTCACGGGCGGCTTCCCGCTGTGCCTGGGCGAGTTCGGCCTGGCGCTGCGCCGTCATGAGGTGGGACGTCTTCTCGGCCCGCTGTGTGCGGGCGTCGAAGTCCTTGGGGGCGGCCCAGGCGGGGGGCGACGACGGGGCGTGCCCGCCACCGGCCGGCGGGGAGACGGGCGTCCCCTCGCCGTCCTGTCCACCGTGTCCCGACGCGTCCTCGACGGGCCCGTCGTTCGCATAGGGCGGCGGCGCCAGGTGGCCGCCCCCGTCCGCCGACACCTGGAACCGCCCGGCGAGCGCCTCGTGCAGCTCCGTCAGGTACGCCTCGGACTCGGCATGGATCGCCGCCTCGTCGAGGCGGTACGGCGGCCTGAGGTTGCGGGCGGCCTCCAGCACCTGGAGTTCGGCCCACTCCTGACGTTCGCTGCGGGTCATCGGACGCAGCTGCCCGTCGTCGCCCGTGCCGCCGGAGCCGTCGCGCGCCCGCTCCAGCGTGTCGACCAGGTCACCGGCCGACGACCCGGAGCTGTGATCGGGGGTGCCCGCGGGGGAGTGCGGGCCGTCCGTGGCGGTGTGCGGGCCCGTGGCGGAGTGGGCCGCGTGGGTGTCCGTGACCGGCGGCGTCTGCGGGGAGGTGCCGGGGTGTTCCGCGGTGACCTGCGGCGTCTCCTCGCTGCCTCCCGTACCGCTCTCGGTCCGGAAGCCGGTCGGCGGGGCGCCGGGCGGCGGCGTGCTGTGCGTGGCTCCGGTGTGCTGCTCCGTGGCCTGCCCATCGGTGGGCGTGTGCTCCGTGGACGCGGTGGTGACGGACTCCGTCGCCCCCGTGGCCGTCGTCGCCTCCGTGGTCGAGGCGGTTGTCGTCGTCGAGGTGTCGGACGTGGTCGAGGTGGTCGCGGTGTCGGACGTGGCCGACGTGGCCGACGTCTTCGACGTGGACTCCGTGGCGGAGGCGACCGGCGGCTTGATGTCCGACTGTCCCGCGCGCGATCCACCGGCCGCGGACTCCTTGGCGCCGGTCTGCTGCGGGGTGGACTCCCGTGTGCCCGAGGGGGTCTGCCCACCCGAGCCGGCGGGCGGCGCGGACCGCTGATTGCCCAGGTCCATGACCCGCGGGTTTCGGGGCGCGTCGCCGGAGTGCAGCTGGGGCTGCGGCGCCTCGTGGGCGGGGGCGACGGATACGTTCGCCGGGCCGGTGCCGGTCTGCTGCCCATCGGCCCCCGACAGGTGCTCGGTGCTCTCGGTGGGCACCTGGTACGCACCGGCCGACGGCGGGGCCGCCGCGGAGGTGGAGCCTCCCTGGTCCGCCTCCGAGCCACCGCCGCCCGACGTCGAGGTCGTGTCCGTGGTGCTGAGGGTCGAGACGCCATCCGCCAGCAGCGGCTTGGTGTCGTCCGATCCGCTCCAGGTGCCCGAGGTGTCGTTGGGCGTGGCACCCGAGGGCAGCCCTCCCCCGCCGCCCGTCAGCTTGTCCCACCCGGCGCCGATGGCGTGCTGCGCGGCCGGCATGACGTACTCGCCCAGCCCGCGTCCCGCCGCGCCGAGGACGGCGCCGCCCACGAACGCCTGCGGCTTCAGCTCGAACTTGCCCTCGTAGATGTACGTGACGACGCCGTCGGAGAGCATGTTGTTGACGCCGTCCAGCGTCACGCCCGTACCGAACCCCGCGGCCTTGTAGAGGAAGTTGCCGTGCAGGTGGTCGCGGAGCGCGTTGTTCAGCGCCTCGGGGACGTCCTTGGCGAAGAGCTGCGCGCCGCCCGCGCCCAGCTCCTTGACGTACGGCTTGACGGCGTCCTGGAGGCCGTTCTGGAAGGCTTCGCTGCCGACGCCCTTCTCCCAGTGCGTGACGAGCGCTTCGCCCCAGTCACGGCCGAGCTTGCCGGCCTGGCCGACGTGCCCGGCCGCGCCCTCGGGGAACAGCTTGCCGCCCAGGTGCTTCTCGAAGAGCGCCTCGGTCTTGTCGGTGAACGCCTGGGCGACGGTGCCCTTCCCGCCGACGAACCCCTCACCGGGCTTGAAGCCCTTACCGAACCCGTGGCTGAACTGCGCCTGGGTGTTGCTCAGCAGGGAGCCGAGGTCCTTGGCGAGCGCGCCCCGTTCTTCCCTGGTGAGCATGTCGAGCATCGGGCCGGTCAGGCTGTGCTCCGTGGCGGCCGCGCCCTTGCCGGCCGTCGCCGCGCCCTTCTCGATGCCGGGCGCCACCTTGGAGCCCGCCCCGAGCAGGCCCTTGCCGAACTTGTTGGCCGCCTCGGCGCCGACCAGGTGGGTCAGCTCGGAGGTGAGCGCGCCCTTCGTGCCCTTGCCGATGGCGTTGCCGATCGCCTTGCCGATGCCGAGGCCGATCAGGTCGAAGGGGGCGGCGATGGCGCCGCCGATGGCTCCGGCGACGACGCTCTGCTTGAGCAGATTCGTGTCCAGGGAGTCGCGGTGGTGCTGGCCGATCTGGACTTCCTGAATGGTGAAGTCGGTGAGGAAGCCGACGCCGGCGCCGATGGCCGTCTGGAGCAGGACGGACTTCGCCAGCGCGGTCAGGAGCTGGAGGACGAACTCCCGGACCATCGCGTACTCGAAGCTCATGCCGAGCATCACGGCGGGGCCGAAGAACCAGCTCAGGAAAGCCGTGATCGCCATCTGCGCGATCATGGCGATGATCTGCCCGATGACCGACCACTTGGTGTGCTCGACGTCGGTGGCCGTCTTGTCGGCATTCTCCGCGAGCTGTTCGGCCTGCGCCGCGACCATGGCGAGGTACGGGTTCTCCCCGGCGCACATCTGGTTGACCAGGTTCAGGAACGACTCGGCGGTCGCGCCGCTGAAGCCCTCACTGATGTCCTGGGAGACCTTGACGAACTCTTCCTGGATCTGGTCGAAGTCCCCGCCCGTCCGGCGGTAGTAGTCCGCGGCCTCGCGCAGCTCGTCCTCGTTGGCCTGCGGCCATTGCATGCCCAACGCGTTGAGGACGTTGATGACCTCCTGGCTGGGCATGAGGGCCATGGTGTGTTCCTTTCCGGACCGCGGGCCGTGAGCCTGCCGACGGCTCACGCGCCCGGAGCGGCGCTGGGGTGCTGGTGTGGGGGAACGGCGCGGGCCTGGGGGAGGGCAGCGCGCCGGGTGGTGACTCCGCCCCCGCATACGGGGGCGGAGTCGGGAAATGCTCCGGTGCCTACGGCGCGGCGGCCGCCCCCTTCCGAGGCCGGCCGCCGCGCCACAAGCACTGTGAAACACAGAGGAGTTGAGCGGAGGGCGGTTACTCCTTCTCCTGTTTCTTCGACTCTTCGACCATCTTGTCCCAGGTGGTGGCGAAGTGTTCGGCGTCCGCGTTCGCGGCGTCGAAGACCTTCATGGCGCTCTCGCCACCGTCGCCGGTGGACGCGGTCATGTCCCGCAGCGTCTTCGCCACCTCGCTGAGCACCTGCGTGCCGAGCCCGGCGACCTTGTTGTAGTTCTCGGCGGTCTCGTCGTCCTTGCCGCCGGCGGTGAGGTTCAGGGTGTTGATGTGGTCGATCTCGCCGGACACCTTCTCGATGAGATCCGCGATGCCGTGGTACTTACCGAAGAGACGGCGCAGGTCATCGGCGGTCTTGATCTCCTCAGCCATCGGTCTCGTCCTCATCGTCGAGAGCGGAGCGTGAACCGCCCGGCCCGTTCTTCAGCCCCATCTTCTGCTGGACCTCGCGCATCATCCGCAGCTGGTCGGTGCCGCCGAGCATGGAGTCGCGCACCTCGTTGCCGAAGCCCATCATCGGCGTGACGGCCCGGGTCACCGTCTCGCGGACCTCCAGGCGGGCCTTCTCCAGCACCTCCACCAGGGCTCGGCCCAGTTCGGCGGGGGCCATGGAGCGGTAGCCCTGGCCCTGGAACTTGATCTCCCGTACGTCGGACTGCGTCCCCATGATCACGGTGATGGAACGGTCCTTGGAGGTGACCTTCACCGTCTGCTGGGCCAGCCGTTCCTGCGTCGCCTGGAGCTGATTGCGTTGATCGGCGAGCCGTCCCATGATCTCGTTGAGCTGTTCCTGGTATCCGGCGCTCATCGTCCGACCTCGTTCCCGTACGTCGCTGCTGTTGCGTGCGTGCTGTGCTGCGGCACCGCGCTCACCGGCCGATCACGCCGGGTGTGGTGCCCCCGTCGGTGCCCCACACCTCCTCGTCCTCATCGATCCAGGTCTGCCGCTGGCGGCCCTGCTCACCCTGACCGCCACCGCCCGCGCCGCCACCGCCGCCCATGGGCGGCACCATCGGGGAGCCGGAGGAGGTGTTCCGCCCGCCCGCGGTGGCCTCGGACAGGACCCGGCCGCCGCCTCGGCCGCCGCCCGGCGGAAGCTCCTCGGAGGGCGGGACGGACCCGCCGTTGCGCAGCGCCGTCGGGCTCATGCCCGTATTGGTCCGCAGGAAGTCGTTGCCGCTGCGGGCCAGGTTCCGTGCGATCGGGCCCTCCCCGGCGCCACCGCCCGCGCCGCCGCCGAGACCGCCGCCCATGCCCCCGCCGCTGAAGGTCTTCAGGCTGTTCGGGATGGGGGGCGGGGGCGTCCCGCCGCCCGGACCGTTGGAGCCCGGTGGCTTCTGGAGGTATTCGGCGAGCTTCTTGTTGGCGTTCAACTCCTGGTTGGCCAGGCTGTTTCCGGTGCCGTTGCCGGTGCCCACACCGGCAGGCGAGGTGATCTTGGCGCCCGGCGGCACACCGGCGATCTTGTGACCGGCACTGTCGGTGGCGAGCTTCCCGTCGGGCCGGGTGACGGTGCCATCCGCGTTGATCTTGGAGCCGTACGGGACGCTGAGCGCCTTGCCGTTCTTGTCCTTGAGCGGCTTGCCGTTCGCGCCGACGAGCTGGGACTTGGTGGAGCCGGGGGCGAGCCCGCCGTTGCCGCCGTTCTTGTCCGCCACACCGGACGAGAACGAGCCGATCTTCGGCGGGGGCGGGGGGACGAAGCCCCCGGGTGGCTGCTGGCCGTGCTGGTCGCCGCCCTTGCCGTCCTGCCCGCCGTCGGCGCCGCCGCCGTTCTGCTGGGCGAACTGCTGCTTGATGTCGTCGACCGACGGCGGCTTGACGTCGCCACCGACGCCGCCACCGGTGCCGCCGCCGATGCCGCCACCGGCGTCGCCCCCGGTACCACCACCGATGTCGCC
>NZ_VKJP01000269.1 GCF_007280575.1 Streptomyces benahoarensis | reverse complement strand
GACGGGTGGTGAGGTTGGTGGGTGGGTCAGGGGAGTCGGCGCCGGGTCGGGCCGCGTCCCGCACTCGACCCGCCGAGGTGAAGTGGCGAACCGCCTCGGGCTCGCACGCCCGCCCTCAGCCAGGCGGTCGGGGGGAGAGGCTGATCAGCAGCGGCCCGGTCGGCGGCTCCACCAGGTCGTTGATCGACAGCGGGTCGAGGGACGTGTAGAACGCCTCCTGGGCCGTGTGCAGGGCGCCGCGCAGTCGGCAGCCGCCGCGTAGCGGGCAGCCCGGGCCGTCCTCGCAGCCGACGACGTCGTGGACGCCCTCCAGATCCCGCACGAGACGCCCGAGCGAGGCGGTGCGCCCCATGTCGGTCAAGGTCAGGCCGCCACCCCGCCCGCGTCGCGCCTCGATCGCGCCGAGGTGCTGGAGCTTGCTGACGACCTTGGCCGCGTGGGTGTAGGGGACGTCGACCGCGGCGGCCACCTCGCGGGTGGTCGGCGCGTCGCCTCTGTCGCCGATGACCGCCAGGCGCATGGCGATACGCAGGGCGATGTCGGTGCTCTTGGTGAGTCGCACGGTCCCCACCGTACAGAAGTTGCATCTCCCATACCAATTTCAAAAGCCGTGGCCGGAGCGGCGGTGCGGGGCGTGTGGCTCAATCCCGGTGGGCCCGTGCGGAGCTTCTTTGACGCGGGGAACAGGGCCTCCATACCGTCGATCACGCGTCGGTCGGTGGGGGTGCGGACCGCGGCGGGGGAGTGCGCGTGAGGTGGTTCACGGCGGTGCCCGGCGTGACGGCGAGGCCACGGCGACCGGCGGATTTCGTGGCCACCGTCAAGAGGGCCATCGTCAAGAGAATGAGGATCTCCGCATGCGCGTTCTGTGTACCTCGACCGGTTCGCCGTCCCACGGCCGGGCCATGCTCCCGCTGGCCCGCGCGCTGGCCGGGGCCGGACACGCGGTCACCGTCGCCGCGAGCCCCGAGATGGCGCCCGTCTTCCGCGCCGACGCCGTCACCCTCGAACCCCGCCTGGCGTCGATGCCCATGCCCGGCCCGCTCGACGCGGACGCCGGACCCGGCGCGGAGCCGGAGAACGCTACCTCCGGGGACGGCCACATCCAGATGATGCTGGCCCGGCTCACCGGCGATCATGCCCGCGCGATGTACGGCGTGCTGGCGGAGCTGGCCGCCGGGGTCCGTCCCGATGTGATCATCCGGGACGGGATGGACATGGCCGGGATCATGCTCGCCGAGCGGCTCGGCATCCCGCATCTGCCGATCCCGTCCGGGCTGGTCAACATGGTCGACCCGGCGCAGCTGCTGCCGGACCTCAACCGGCTGCGCCGGGATCTGGGCCTGCCCGAGCAGGAGGATGCCGCGTCGTTCCTTCCGTACGGCAGGTTCGACTACCTGCCCGAGGAGTACGCGTTCGCCCGGTTCCCCGCGCCCGTACGGGCCTACCGGCAGACCACGCTGGTGGACCGCACGGACGGGCTGCCGGGCTGGGTGGCCGAACTCCCCGCGGACCGGCCGCTGGTGTTCGCGGCCATCGGCACCGCGCTGCCCATGATCCTCGCGATGATGGAGCGCGGTGTCGGGCTGCCGCCCGGGATGACGCACCCGGAGGAGATGCTGCGGGCGACCGTCGAGGGGCTGTCGCGGTTGCACTGTTCGGCGATCGTGGCGACCGGCGGCGTCCCGCTCGACGGTGTCGAGCCCGCCCCGCACGTCCGGCTCGTCGACCGCCTCGCCCAGCCGCTGCTGCTGGAGTGCGCCGACCTGCTCGTGACCCACGGCGGCTACAACAGCGTCCGCGAAGCGGTGCGTACGGGGACGCCGATGGCGGTGCTGCCGAACTTCGGTGACCAGCCCCACAACGCCGCGCGCGTGGCCGAACTGGGCCTGGGGCGGCACGTCACCGAGACCACCCCGGACGCCGTCGCCGCCGCCTGCCAGGACCTGCTGGAGGACCGGGACGTCGCCGCCCGCGTCCGCCGTGCGCACCGCGCCGCGCTCGCCCTGCCGGAGGTCGGTCAGGTCGCCGCGGACCTGGAGAAGCTGGTGCGGCAGACACGCTGAACCGGCCGCGCCGCCGGGCCCGTTGACGTACGCGGGTCCGGCGGCGCCTTCGTGCGCCGGGCGCCGCAAGGGCACCTCCCCGGCATGCCGATCGCGGCCTCGCCCTCCCCGTTCTCCCTCGTCACCGCCGCTGCGCGTTCACCTTCGGTCGATGGTGATCCTTTACGATCGCTGACGGTCAACCCCGCGCTCCCGGCGGGGAGAGCGACGAGGTGGAGTGTGTCCATGCAGCTGTCCGGTCGGCCTTCCCGGCGACGGTACGAGGCCCTTGCCGGGGCGTTCCGTCGTGGCGCGGTCGCGGGAGGTGCCCGGTGAGCCGCGCGGTGCTGGTGACCGGCGCCTCGCGCGGGATCGGGCGGGCGGTCGCCGAACGGTTCGCCGCGCACGGCGACCGGGTCGCGCTGCACTACGGCACGCGGGAGGAGGCGGCCCGCAAGACCCTGGCCGGGCTGCACGGCAGCGGCCATGTCCTGGTCCGGGGCGACCTCGCCACCCCGGAGGGCGCCGCGGCGGTGGTCGATGCCGCCGTCGACGGGCTCGGCGGCGTCGACGTCCTGGTCAACAACGCGGCGGTGAACCGCCCGCACCCGGCGGCCACCACCTCGTTCGACGAGTGGCGGGACGCCTGGCGGGAGATCGTGGACGTGAACCTGCTCGGCGCCGCGCACGTCAGCCACCGCGCCGCGCGGAACATGATCGACCGGGCGGTGTCCGGCCGCATCGTCAACATCGGCTCCCGTGGCGCCTACCGGGGTGAGCCGGACCACCCGGCGTACGGCGCGTCCAAGGCCGCGCTGCACGCGCTCGGGCAGTCGCTCGCCGTCCATCTGGCGCCCTACGGCATCGCGGTCGCCTCGGTCGCGCCGGGCTTCGTCGCCACCGAACGGGTCGCCGACCGGCTCACCGAGGACGTACGGGGGCAGAGTCCCTTCGGGCGGGTCGCCGAGCCCGCGGAGATCGCCGCGGCCGTCCTCCACCTCGCATCACCGGAGGCCGCGTGGAGCTCGGGCACGGTGCTGGACGTGAACGGGGCGTCGTATCTGCGATGAGGGGGGCCGCTTCAGGGGTGAGGCGCTGCGACGGTCCCGGGGGCGCCTCCGCGCCTCGGGACGGGCGCCGGTTTCCGTGGCAGAGGGGAAGCCCCGGCCGGATGGGGGAATCCGGCCGGGGCGGCCAGGAGCGCGTGGCGTCCGGCCAGCGGGGTGTCATCGGCCGGAACCTCCGGGCGGCCGGGGGGACGGCGGCCCGGGCGGCACTGTGACACCCGCTTCCAATTGAACGATAAACCACTGGGTGGGTGTATCCCCCCAAAAGGGGGCTCTGAGGGGTGCGGCGTGGCGAGTCTCACGGCCCGCATCGATGAGGAGCCGGTCGTGGCGCGCGGCGGCAGCGGCGAGCCGGGTGGCCGCGCCGGGTGCGGTGACCCGAGGCCGGGCGGCCGCCCCCCCGGTCAGGGACTCAGCGCCAGGACGATGTACCCGGCGAAGAGGGTGAGGTGGACGCCGCCCTGGAGTGGGGTGGCGCGGCCGGGGATGACGGTGAGGGTGCCCGCGGCGACCGTCAGGGCGAGCAGCACCATATGGGTCGGGCCGAGCCCCAGCTCCAGCGGGCCCGGTAGCCAGACGGACGCGGTGGCGACGGCCGGGATGGTCAGGCCGATGCTGGCCATCGCCGAGCCGAGGCCGAGGTTGAGGCTCGTCTGGATGCGGCCGCGGCGGGCCGCGCGGACCGCCGCGATGGTCTCCGGCAACAGCACCAGCAGCGCGATCACCACACCGACGACGGAGGACGGCAGCCCCGCCGCGGCCACCCCCGCCTCGATCGCGGGGGACACCGCCTTCGCCAGCCCCACCACCGCGACCAGGGCCAGCGCCAGATGCCCGAGGCTGATCAGCGCCGTCCGCCGCGACGGCGGTTCGGCGTGGTCGGAGTCGAGCACATCGCCCGTCTGTGTCACCGGGGCGAGGAAGTAGTCGCGGTGCCGCACGGTCTGCGTCGTCACGAACAGGCCGTACAGCACCAGCGAGGCCAGCGCGGCGAAGATCAGCTGCGGGGTGGAGAACTGCGCTCCGGTGCCGCTGGTGGTGAAGCTCGGCAGTACCAGGCTCAGCCCGGCCAGGGTCGAGACGGTGGCCAGCGCCGCGCCGGTGCCCTCCGGGTTGAAGATCGCGACCCGCCGCCGCAACGCGCCGACCAGCAGGCAGAGTCCGACGATGCCGTTGCAGGTGATCATGACGGCGGCGAAGACGGTGTCCCGCGCCAGCGCGGCGCTCTTGTCGCCGCCGTCGGCCATCAGGGTGACGATCAGCGCCACCTCGATGATGGTCACCGCGACCGCGAGCGCCAGCGAACCGAACGGCTCCCCGACCCGGTGGGCGATCACCTCCGCATGGTGCACGGCGGCCAGCACCGACCCCGCCAGGAAGAGCGTCACCAGACCGACCAGCACGCCCGGCAGGGTCCGGCCCCAGACCAGGATCAGCAGGACGACGGCGAGAACGGGAACCGCCCGGGTCCAGTGCTGGGCGGTCGAACGGATCCGGGCGATCATGTCAACGAGCTTGGCAGATCCCACCCGGGTGCGCGCGCCGACGACCGCCCGCCGGGTGCCGGGCCGACGCCCTGAGAGACCGTCGCGAAGGGGCCGCACACCGCCTCTTCGGGCGCGCCCCCGGCGCACGCCGTGCCGGGTGCGCCCCGGCCCCATGCCGTCTCAGGTGCGCCCCGGCCCAGGCCGCTTCGGCCGCGCCCCGCCCCCGCGCTCAGGTCGTCGCGCGATGTCCCCGGGACTCGGCGGGGCGGTCGCGGTCCGGGTCACATCGGCGACGACCTCCACCACGTCCGGCCCGTACGCCTGCGAATTGACCACCTTCAGCAGGACGCAGAACCGTCCGTCGACGCCGTACTTGCGGGCCAGCTGCGGATGGTTGCGGACCAGATGGCGGACCGCGGCCCGGTGGGTGACCGGGCGCTGGCCGGCCGCCAGGAACACCGGGCGGCCGCCCTCCGCGGCCGTCAGCCGGGCCAGCAGGACGTACTCGACGGCGCCGGGCTCCATGCGGTACGCGGTCGAGCCGATGGTGAAGGTCCCGCGGTCGGCGCCGGTCGCATCGCCCGGGTGTACGGCGACGCCCGGCAGCAGCGTCGCGAGGTGGGCGGCGAGCCTGCGGTGGGCCGTCGGGTCGCCGACGCAGACCTCCGTACGGGCGCCGAAACCCTGGAGCCCGGTGTCGTGCGGCGCGACCTCCGGGTGGGCGCGGCAGTTCTCGACCACCGCGGCGAGGCCGAGCAGGGCCAGTGCATCGAGACGGGTGGGATGGAGATGCTCGTCCCGGTTCGTACGCCGCGGTTGGCCGGTGTCCAATGCCGCGGGCCCGCGCGGCGGAGAGTTCGGGGGCGGCCTCCGACGCGCCGTCACCCGGCGCGGGGCGGTGGCTCGAAACAGACGCGAACGGGAGGGAGCGGGACCGGATGAGGGGGGGTGAGGTGCCGTTAGCATTCCGGTCATTCCCGATAGATGGGGTGTCAGGAAGTCGAAAAAGATCGCCTGGTGGACCCCTCTGTCACGGTACGAGCGCCACGAGTAGGCTCCCGCCACCTGCGTTTCCCCTGCGCTTGGAGGAAGTCCCCCTATGTCCCGTGCCCGACGTCTCACCGTCCTGGGGGCCGTGGCCGCCCTGGCCGGTTCACTGGTGGCGGTTCCGGCCGTCGCCCAGCCCGCCGCGGCGGGCCCCGACGCCCCGCATCCCGCGCCCGTCCCGGCCAAGACGCCGGTCGCCGTCGGCTCCGGCGGCGTCGTCTCCAGCGTCGACCAGGATGCCTCGGCCGCCGGTATCGAGGTGCTGAAGAAGGGCGGCAACGCGGTCGACGCCGCCGTCGCCACCGCCGCCGCCCTCGGCGTCACCGAGCCGTACTCCTCCGGTGTCGGCGGTGGCGGCTACTTCGTCTACTACGACGCCAAGTCCCGCACCGTGCGCACCCTGGACGGCCGCGAGACCGCCCCGCGCACCGCCGGGCCCGACCTCTTCCAGGAGAACGGCAAGCCGCTGCCGTTCGATGACGTCGTCACCAGCGGCCTGAGCGTCGGCACCCCCGGCACGCCCGCCACCTGGGACACCGCCCTCCGTAAGTGGGGCAGCCGGTCGCTGGGTCAGGTCCTGCGGCCCGCCCGCGACCTCGCGGAGCGCGGATTCACCATTGATGAAACGTTCCGCAAGCAGACCGCCCAGAACGAGGCGCGGTTCCGGGACTTCCCCGCCACCGCCGACCTCTTCCTGCCCGGCGGCAAGCTGCCCGTCGTCGGCTCCACCATGAAGAACCCCGATCTCGCGCGCACCTACGACGAGTTGAGCCGCCGCGGCGTCGACGCGCTCTACCGCGGTGACCTGGGCCGGGACGTCGTCAACACCGTCCGCAAGCCCCCGGTGCGCCCCGGATCCGACCGCAAGGTCCGCGCCGGTGACCTCACCATCGGCGACCTGGGGGGCTACAAGGCGCTCGGCGAGGCCCCGACCCGTACCCGCTACCGCGGCCTCGACGTCTACGGCATGGGCCCCTCCTCGTCCGGCGGCACCACCGTCGGCGAGGCGCTCAACATCCTGGAGCGCAGCGACGTCAAGCACCTGAGCGAGGCGCAGTACCTGCACCGCTACATCGAGGCCAGCCGGGTCGCCTTCGCCGACCGGGGCCGCTGGGTCGGCGACCCGAAGTTCGAGGACGTGCCGGTCCGCGGCCTGACCTCGCAGCGCTTCGCCGACGCCCGCGGCTGCCTCATCAAGGACGACGCGGTCCTCACCAGCCCCCTCGCGCCCGGTGACCCGCGCCACCCCAAGCCCTGCGGCACCTACGGCAAGGCGTCCCCGACGACGTACGAGGGGGAGAACACCACCCACCTCACCGTCGCCGACAAGTGGGGCAACATCGTCGCCTACACCCTCACCATCGAGCAGACCGGCGGCAGCGGCATCGTCGTCCCCGGGCGCGGCTTCCTGCTCAACAACGAGCTGACCGACTTCTCGTTCACGCCCATCACCCCGGGCGTGCACGACCCGAACCTGCCCGGCCCCGGTAAGCGGCCGCGGTCGTCGATCTCGCCGACGATCGTGCTGCGGCACGGCAAGCCCGTCGTGGCGCTCGGCTCGCCCGGTGGCGCGACCATCATCACCACCGTGCTGCAGTCCCTCGTCAACCACCTCGACCGCGGGATGCCACTGGTCGACGCCATCGCCGCACCGCGCGCCAGCCAGCGCAACGCGGCTAAGACGGAGCTGGAACCGGCGCTGTGGAACAGCCCGCTCCGCAGCCAACTGGAAGGCATCGGCCACCAGTTCTCGCAGGTCGAGGAGATCGGCGCGGCGACCGGCGTGGAGCCGCTGCCCGACGGCCGCTGGCTGGCCGCGGCCGAGAAGGTACGGCGCGGCGGCGGCTCGGCGATGGTCGTCAGCCCGCAGTAGACGGCCGGGCCACCCGTAACCGGCCCGGGCCCATCCGCCCGGCCCGCCCGCGCCCGCCCCCC
>NZ_VKJP01000268.1 GCF_007280575.1 Streptomyces benahoarensis | reverse complement strand
CCCGGGCCCCGCGTCGCCGCCCCACCCCTCCGCGGTACCGCAGCCCCACGCAGCAGCTCAGGCACTGTGCACGAAGGAGTACCCGCATGCCCCCGTCTTCCCCCGCAGCCCGCACCGTCAAGGCCGACTACGTCATCGTCGGCGGCGGTACCGCGGGATCGGTGATCGCCTCCCGCCTGACCGAGGACCCGGACGTCAGCGTCGTCGTCATCGAGGGCGGCCCCACCGACATCGACCGTGACGACGTCCTGACGCTGCGCCGCTGGCTCGGCCTGCTCGGCGGCGACCTCGACTACGGCTACACCACCACCGAGCAGCCACGCGGCAACTCCCACATCCTGCACAGCCGCGCCAAGGTCCTCGGCGGCTGCTCCTCGCACAACACCCTGATCTCCTTCAAGCCGCTGCCGTCCGACTGGGACGAGTGGGAGGCCGCGGGCGCCACCGGCTGGGGCGCCGCGAAGATGGACCCCTACTTCGGCAAGCTCCGCAACAACATCGTGCGGGTCGCCAAGAAGGACCAGAACGCCATCGCCACCGACTGGGTCGAGGCCGTCAAGACCGCCCTGGACGTGCCCGAGGTCGTCGGCTTCAACGACCAGCCGTTCGACGAGGGCGTCGGCTTCTTCGACCTGTCGTACCACCCGGAGAACAACAAGCGTTCCTCCGCCTCCGTCGCCTACCTCCACCCGCACATCGAGGCCGGGGACCGCCCCCACCTCACGCTGCTGCTGGAGACCTGGGTCCACAAGCTGGAGCTGGACGGCACCCGCGCCACCGGCGTCCGCGCCACCACCAAGGACGGCGAGGAACTGTTCGTCGAGGCCGGGCGCGAGGTGCTGCTCTGCGCCGGTGCGGTGGACACGCCGCGGCTGCTGATGCTCTCCGGCATCGGCCCGAAGAAGGACCTGGAGGCGCTGGGCATCGACTGCGTCCTGGACCTGCCGGGCGTCGGCGAGAACCTCATCGACCACCCCGAGTCGGTCATCGTCTGGGAGACCAACGGGCCGCTGCCCGGCAACTCCGCGATGGACTCCGACGCGGGCCTCTTCATCAAGCGGGACGCGAACCATAAGGGTCCCGACCTGATGTTCCACTTCTACCAGATCCCGTTCACGGACAACCCGGAGCGGCTGGGCTACGAGCGCCCCGAGCACGGCGTCTCGATGACCCCGAACATTCCCAAGTCCCGTGCCCGCGGCCGCCTTTACCTCACCTCCGCCGACCCCGAGGTCAAGCCCGCCCTCGACTTCAAGTACTTCGAGGACGACGAGGACTACGACGGCAAGACCCTCGTCGACGGCATCAAGCTGGCGCGGAAGGTCGCCGAGGCCGAGCCGTTCAAGAAGTGGCTCAAGCGCGAGGTCTTCCCCGGCCCCGAGGTCACCGACGACGCGGAGATCAGCGAGCTGGTCCGCAAGGCCGCGCACACCGTCTACCACCCCGCCGGCACCTGCAAGATGGGCGCCAAGGACGACGAACTCGCCGTCGTCGACCCGCAGTTGAAGATCCGTGGCCTGTCGCACATCCGCATCGCCGACGCCTCGGTCTTCCCGACGATGCCCGCGGTCAACCCGATGCTCGGCGTCCTGATGGTGGGGGAGAAGTGCGCCGAACTGCTCCAGGAAGCCCCTGCCCAGGGAGGTGATGCCTGATGGCTGCCACCGCCGCCGACGCCTCCGGCATAGCCGCCACCGACGCCGGGACGGACGCCGGGGACCGGTCCCCGGCCGTCTCCGCACCCGCCACCGGCGCGGAGAACGCCGCCGACCGCGACATCGTCTTCTCCGCCCGCCACCTGTGGAAGGTCTTCGGCCCCAAGGCCGACCGCATCCCCGACGACACCTCCCTGACCGGCCTGAGCGTCCCCGAGGTGCGCGAGCGCACCGGCTGCACGCCCGCCGTCCGCGATGTCTCCTTCGACGTCCACAAGGGCGAGGTCTTCGTCGTCATGGGCCTCTCCGGCTCCGGCAAGTCCACCCTCGTCCGCTGCCTGACCCGGCTCATCGAACCGACCGGCGGCTCCCTGGAGATGGACGGCGAGGACGTCCTCGGCATGGACCGCAGCGCCCTGCGCGACCTGCGCCGCCGCCGTGCCGCCATGGTCTTCCAGCACTTCGGTCTGCTGCCGCACCGCACCGTCCTCGACAACGTCGCCTACGGCCTGGAGATCCAGGGCGTCGGCAAGGCCGAACGCCGCGCGCGGGCCGCCGAGATGGTGGAGAAGGTCGGCCTCGCCGGACTGGAGAAGCGCCGCCCCGGCCAGCTCTCCGGCGGCCAGCAGCAGCGCGTCGGCCTGGCCCGCGCCCTCGCCGTCGACCCCGAGATCCTGCTCTTCGACGAGCCGTTCAGCGCCCTCGACCCGCTCATCCGACGCGATATGCAGGAGGAAGTCGTCCGCCTGCACCGCGAGGAGGGCCGGACGATGGTCTTCATCACCCACGACCTCGCCGAGGCGCTGACCGTCGGCGACCGCATCGCCCTGATGCGCGACGGCGAGATCGTCCAGCTCGGCACGCCCGAGGAGATCGTCGGCTCCCCGGCCGACGACTACGTCCGTGACTTCGTCCGCGACGTCCCCCGCGAGCAGGTCCTCACCGTCCGCCGCGCCATGCGCCCGGCCGAGGGCGACGAGGCCGACCAGGGCCCGGCGCTGGCGCCGTCCACCCTGATCTCCGACGCCATCGAGGCCGTCGCCCGCTCCGGCGGCGCCGTCCGCGTCGCCGAGAACGGCCGCTGCCTGGGCATCGTCGACCACGCCTGCCTGCTGAACGTCGTGGCCCGCATGGACGTTGCCCGCACCGAGGTGGCCGCCTGATGCACCACGCCACCCCCCACGGCGTCGCCCTGCACGGCGCCGGCGTCCCCCACGCCCCGGTGCTGCCGCGGCTCCGTGCCGCGTTGCGGCGCCGCTGGCGCGAGGCGCAGCGCGCCGCCGCCATGAATGTGCGCACCGGCACCGTGAAACGGGGCCGCGCATGAGTGCCGCCACCGTCACCACCCGGCCCGACGCCCCGTCCGCCGGTCCGCTGCGCGCCCTGCTGCGCCACCGCGGCCTGGCCAAGCTGGTGCTGCTGGCCGTCGCCGCCGCGGTCCTCGTACCGCTGCTGCACGCCAAGTGGTCCGGCGGGGTGTGGCCCGAGGCGCTGACCGTCGACGTGTCCAAGCCGCTCGGCAGCGCCAGCGACTGGATCATCGACAACCGCGACAGCCACCCGCTGTTCGTCTACTTCCTCGGCCACCTCTCGAACGCCGTCGTCCTCTCCGTACGCGGCGTGTACCTGGTGCTGCTCGCCCTCGGCTGGATGGGCGTGACCGCCGGGGTCACCCTCGTCGCCTGGCGCGTCGCCGGATGGCGCATCGCCGCCACCGCCCTGCTGTCCTTCCTGGTCAGCGGCGTGCTGGGGATGTGGGTGCCGACGATGCAGACCCTCGCGCTGATGATCGTCGCGGTCATCGCGTCGGTCGCGGTCGGCGCGCTCCTCGGCCTCGCCGGCGGGCTGTCGGACCGGATGTTCCGGCTGCTGCGCCCGGTCCTGGACACCATGCAGGTGCTCCCGGCCTTCGCGTACCTGCTGCCGGTCGTGCTGATCTTCGGCATCGGCGTGCCCGCCGCGCTGCTGGCCACCGTCGTCTACGCGGCGCCGCCGATGGCCCGGCTCACCGCCCTCGGGCTGCGCGGCGCGGACGCCGGTGTCCTGGAGGCCGTCACCTCGCTCGGCGCCACCGGACGGCAGCGGCTGCTGACCGCCAGGCTGCCGCTGGCCCGCAAGGAGCTGCTGCTCGGCCTCAACCAGACGATCATGATGGCGCTGTCCATGGCCGTGATCGCCTCGATGATCGGCGCCGCCGGTCTCGGCGACCGCGTCTACCAGGCCCTCGCCTCCGTCGACGTCGGCGCCGCGCTCGCCGCCGCCGTCCCGATCGTGCTGCTCGCCATCGTCATGGACCGCACCACCGCCGCGGCGGGCGAGAAGGCCGGGGGCGCCCGCGCCGCCGGGCCCGCCCTGCTGCGCGGCCGGCGCGGCTGGGCCGGGGTCGCCGTCGTCACCGCCGTGGCCGCGGTCGCCGGACGGCTGGCCGGTTCGACGGTCTGGCCGACCGGCGCGACCGTCGCCATCGCCCGGCCCGTCAACCACGCCAAGGAGTGGATGGTCGACCACCTCTACTCCGGCGTCCCCGTCGTCGGCGGCACCGCCGACTGGGCCGCGCACTTCACCAACTGGGTCCTCAACCCGCTGCGCGACGGCCTGACCGCGCTGCCCTGGTACGCCACGCTGCTCATCATCGGCACGCTGGCCTGGCTGATCGGCACCTGGCGCACCGCGCTGACCGCCGTCCTCGCGATGGCCGCGATCGGCGTGCTGGGCGTGTGGAAGCCGTCGATGAACACCCTGTCGCAGGTGCTCGCCGCGCTGGTGGTGACGCTGGTCATCGGCGTCGGCACCGGCATCCTCGCGGCGGGGAGCAAGCGGCTGGAGGCGATCTTGCGCCCGGTCCTGGACGTCATGCAGACCATGCCGCAGTTCGTCTACCTCATCCCGGTCGTCGCGCTGTTCGCCGTGGGCCGCGCCCCGGCGGCCGCCGCGGCCGTCGTCTACGCGCTGCCCGCCGTCATCCGCATCACCACCCAGGGGCTGCGGCAGGTCGACCCGGCGGCGATGGAGTCGGCGACCTCGCTCGGCGCCACC
This sequence comes from Streptomyces benahoarensis, assembly GCF_007280575.1. Classification (GTDB taxonomy): domain Bacteria; phylum Actinomycetota; class Actinomycetes; order Streptomycetales; family Streptomycetaceae; genus Streptomyces; species Streptomyces benahoarensis. The sequence goes on along the minus strand of NZ_VKJP01000268.1, from coordinate 2,905 downwards.
CGCTGGCAGATCCTGCGCCAGGTCCAGCTGCCGCTGGCCCGCCCGGCGCTGCTGCTCGCCGTCAACCAGGGCGTGGTCCTCGTCCTCGCCGTCGTCATCATCGGCGGTCTGGTCGGCGGCGGTGCCCTCGGCTACGACGTCGTCACCGGCCTCGCCACCGGCGACCTGGCCCTCGGCCTCGTCGCGGGTGTCGCCATCGTCTGCCTGGGCCTGATGCTCGACCGGGTCACCCAGCCGACCGAGCGCCGCGCCGCGAAGGGAGCCTGACCATGTCCCGTACCCGACGGATCGGCACCACGGCCGGTGCCTCGCTGCTGGCCGGGGCGGCGCTGCTCGCGCTGTCCGGCTGCGGCAAGGCCGATATGACCAAGCAGGCGTCGCCGTTCGCCGCCGCCAAGGGCACCAAGTCGGTGACGCTCTCCGTCCAGACCTGGATCGGCGCGCAGTCCAACGTCGCGGTCGCCACGTACCTCCTCGAACACGAGCTGGGGTACCACGTCGACACCGTCCAGGTGGACGAGATCCCCGCCTGGGACGCGCTCAGCCAGGGCCGGGTCGACGCGATCCTGGAGGACTGGGGCCACCCCGACCAGGAGAAGCGCTACGTCCAGGACAAGAAGACGATCACGGACGGCGGCGGCAACGGCGTCACCGGCCACATCGGGTGGTTCGTCCCCAAGTACTGGGCCGACAAGCACCCCGAGGTCACCAACTGGAAGAACCTCAACGCGGTCGCCAAGCAGCTCCGCACCCCGGAGAGCGGCGACAAGGGCCAGTTGATGGACGGTTCGCCGTCCTACGTCACCAACGACAAGGCGCTGGTGAAGAACCTCGGCCTGGACTACCAGGTCGTCTTCGCCGGATCCGAGGCGGCGCAGATCACCCAGATCCAGCAGTTCGCCAAGGAGAAGAAGCCCTTCCTGACGTACTGGTACGAGCCGCAGTGGCTCTTCAACCAGGTGCCGATGGTCGAGGTGAAGCTGCCGAAGTACACCGACGCGTGCGCGCAGAAGGGCACGAAGGATCCCGCGTCCATCGACTGCGCCTATCCGACGACGCCGCTGAAGAAGTTCTTCAACACCGAGTTCGCGAAGAGCGGCGGCGCTGCCTCGACGTTCCTGAAGTCCTTCCACTGGACCAAGGAGAACCAGAACGAGGTCTCCGAGATGATCGCCGCGGACGGCCTGACCGCCGACGAGGCGGCGAAGCGCTGGGTGGAGAAGCACCCGGACGTGTGGAAACGCTGGTTGCCGAAGAAGTGACGGCACCCGGGGCGGGGCGGCGGCGTGTGCCGCCGCCCCGCCCTCGTCAGCCCCCGCCCCGCAACTCCCGCGCCTTCGCGGCGATCGCCGCCATCGCCCGGCGCTGTTGCCAGGGCCCGAACGTGACCCGGGCGGCGCCGAGCGCGCCCAGCTCCCGCGGCGCGGGCCCGTCGGGGACGGCCAGCGCGTTGAGCGGCAGGCCGATCCCGGCGGCCAGCTCCGCCAGTTCCTCCGGGGGCGCGAGGATCGGGTAGACGCAGTCCGCCCCGGCCGTCGCGTAGAGCCGTCCGCGCCGCACCGTCTCCGCCACCCCGCCCGCACCGCGGACGTACGTGTCGACCCGGGCGTTGATCACCAGCGCGTCGCCCGCCACGGCGCGGACCTCCGCCAGCCGGTCCGTCTGACGGTCGGCGTCGACGAGGCCGCCGGTCGTGCGGTCGCCGTCCTCCAGGTTGCAGCCGACCGCCCCCGCCTCGGCCAGCCGCGCCACCAACTCCCGGGCGCCGAGGCCGTATCCGTCCTCCACATCCGCCGTGACGGGGACGTCCACGGCGCGGGCGATCCGGCCGATCGCGGCGAACATCTCGTCCGGCGGCACCTCGCCGTCCGCGTACCCGAGGGCGGCCGCCACCCCGGCGCTGGGCGTGGCGAGCGCGGGGAACCCGGCGTCGGCGAACGCCTTCGCGCTCCCCGCGTCCCACGGGCCCGGCAGCACCAGCGGCAGCCCGGGCCCGTGGTGCAGGGCGCGCAGCGCGGCGGCGCCCGTCAGCACGGTGCCCCGCCGGGACGGGCGGGCGTCAATGCCGTGGCCACCGGATTCACACCCGGCCCGGGGCCATCCGGGTGGTCACCGCGAAGCGGTTCCATGCGTTGATGGTGGTGATCAGCGCGATCAGCTGGGCGATTTCGGCGTCCTCGAAGTGCGCGGTGGCCCGCGCGTACACCGCGTCGGGCACGAAACCGTCGGTCAGGACGGTCACCGCCTCGGTGAGCGCCAGCGCCGCCTTCTCCTGCTCGGTGTAGTAACCGGTCGCCTCCTCCCAGGCGCTGAGGAGGTAGATCCGCTCCTCGCTCTCGCCGTTCTTACGGGCGTCCTTGGTGTGCATGTCCAGGCAGAACGCGCAGTGGTTGAGCTGCGAGGCGCGGATCTTGACCAGCTCGGCCAGGGCCGGGTCGATGCCCTTACGGGCCGCCGCGTCCAGCGCGATCATGGACTTGTAGACCTCGGGGGCCAGCTCGGCCATCCGCAGCCGGGGGCCGTGCTCCGCCGCGTCCGAGGGGGTCTTGGTGGTGTCGTTCGTCGTCGTCATGGCACCGAATCTACGACCGTGGTGGCACCCGCGTATGGTCCACTTCCATGGATAATTCCTGGGCCACCTCCTGGGACGCCTTCGGCCGCGACCTCCATCTGGACCTCGCCGGACCGGGCGGGCTGCGGATCTGCCTGATGCGGGCGCTGCGCGAGGCGGCCCGCACCGGACGGCTCGCCCCCGGCACCCGGCTGCCGTCCTCCCGCACCCTCGCCGCCGACCTCGGCATCGCCCGCAACACCGTCGCCGAGGCGTACGCGGACCTGGTCGCCGAGGGCTGGCTCAGCGCCCGCCAGGGCTCCGGCACCCGCATCGCCGACCGCACCCCGGCCC
>NZ_VKJP01000267.1 GCF_007280575.1 Streptomyces benahoarensis | reverse complement strand
GGCATACGGGATTCATGAGCGTCTCGTGGGCCCGGAGATTTGTATAAGAGACACCCGTTGCCCTACGCCCCGCTGGTGGACGGCGCCGCCGCTCCCGACACCGGCAAGTACACCCTCACGTTCAGCGCCGGTGACAACGCCGGAGCGTGCTTCACCGTCACCGCGGGCAACCGCACCGACGGGCCGTGGACCTACACCGCCCACGCCGGCAAGCAACTCTCCGACACCTGGAACACCGCCTACTCCCACGGCGTCTACGACCTCTCGGTCTTCGGCCCCAACGGCTTCCTGCGCACCTTCAAGGGCTCCGGCACCGCCACCGGACCCGAAGTCACCGCCCGGCACGACGCGTCCACCGGGAACCTCATTCTGAGCCTCACCAACCCCGGCAGCACCGACTGCCACCTCACCCTCACCAACGCCTACGACGACACCACCGCGACCCTCACGGTCCCCGCGGGCGGCAGCGTCCAGCACACGGCGGACCTGCGCGCCGGAAAGCGCTGGTACGACCTGTCCGTCGTCTCCGACTCCGATACCTCGTTCCTGCGCCGCCTCGCCGGCCATGTGGAAAACGGCGAGCCAGGCGTCAGCGATCCGGCGATCATCACCGCTTGACGGCAGGGGAGCGGGGCGCCGTGGACGGGAGCAAAGAACTGTCCCGGAGCTGAGCCGTGCACAGCGCCCGTACCGACCACGTCCGCGCCCGCCCCTTCCCGCGGCATCTCACCGGATTGAGCAGGGCTCCACCCCGGTTGTGTCACCGGCACCGCAGGGTGGGCGGAGCAGGGGAGAGCTGGACTGACCGGGCCGGATGCGGCCGCGAGCCGTCAGTCAGCAGATGTACCGGCAGTCAGTCGGTCCACGCATCACCATCGCCTGCCTCTGCGCGAGCCACCTCGCTCTCAAAGCGGTGATTGTCAATGTTTTGACTACGGTAGCGGGAACTGGCACCATGAATGATGTGTCGGATGCGGATGATGAATGTGAGCTTGCTGCAGTGGTCGTGGCGCTGAAGGCAGCTGAGGAGCGCGTCGCTGCTGCGCTCCGTACCTATCTTGCCCGCGACCCCGTCACCGGACGCCCCCCACACGGTCGTATCGGACGCGCGGCGCAGATCACCGGCTGGGGCGAGCAACGGGTGAAGGAAACCGTCACCCCGGCCCTCGCCGAACGCCGCCGCGCCAAACGCGCCGCCACGGAAGCAACACCGCGATGAGCGACTTCGACGCGATCGACTCCCTCCTCGCCTCGCTCACCCCCGAAGCCGACCTCCCTGACGCCGAGACCCGCCGCACCCTCCGCGAACAGGCCGGACTCTCCAAAGCGCAGGTCGCCCGGACCCTCGGCGTCAGCCCCTCCACGGTCACCGGCTGGGAAACCGGCCGTGACCCCGCCGGACAGACCCGCACCACATACGCCGACCTCCTCGGCCACTTCCTTGACGGCTCCGGCGAGCCGGTCGAGGTCGACGCGGACCGTATGCTCGCCGACATGCCGGCCTTCCGCCGAAACGTGGACACCACCCTCGCCGAGGTGAGGAAACTCCCGGACGGCACCTTCGAAAGCTCCTGGCAGAGCAGCGCCCCCGATCCGCCGCAGCGGTAGCGGAACGCCCCCCGGCGCAGGCGCGGGCCTCGGCCTCTCCCTCGTCGCGGGCATCGCCTGCACCCACGGCTGGCCGGTGGATGCTGCAGCCGGTGGTGAACGCGGCGGCTTGACCGTACGGTACGGCCTCCGGCGTCGTGACACCGGCGCGTCCGGTCCGCTCCCGCACGGTGACGGTCGGCGGACCGGACGCCGCCGCGCCCCACCATGGCCCAGGCGCGGCTCCTGGCCAGGCGACCTGCTCGGACTCCGCGCCCGCGCCCGGTCATCGGCATGCCCAACACCGCACCGTCGCTGTTGAATCCGGCACGGCACACCACCGAGTGGCCGACCCACCGCCAGCCCTCGGAATTCCTCGACCCGCCCCGTGACCCGCCCGTATCACTGAGTACATTTCAGATCGTACCCAAGTCCCTTGGAAAGGACTGTTCATGAGTCGATTCCTGATGCGACGAGCGCTGGTCGCGTTCACCGCGGCGGGCGCGCTGTGTGCCTCGTCCACAGTCGCCGCCCCGGCAGCGCAGGCCGCCACACTCCCCGTCGGCATCAACGCGCCCTACCTGTACCTCGGTTGGGGGCACCCGCAGAACCCCGTCCGTGTCATGAAAGCCACGGGCATCAAGCAGTTCACACTGTCGTTCATCACCTCCGGCGGTACGTGCAACCCGAAGTGGGACGGCTCCCGCCCCCTGCGGGGAGGAGCGGAGGAGAAGGCCATCAAGAACATCCGCGCGGCAGGCGGCGACGTCGTCGCCTCCTTCGGCGGGTGGAGCGGCAACAAGCTCGGCATCTCCTGCACCACACCCACCGCACTGGCCCACGCCTACCAGAAGGTGATCAACGCCTACCGGCTCAAGGCAATAGACATCAACATCGAGCACACGGAGGACGACAAACCCGTCGTCCGCCAGCGCATCGTCGACGCGCTGAAGAAGGTCAAGGCGGCCAACCCCTCCCTGAAGGTCTACATCACCTTCAGCGGCCGGTCCGACGGGCCCGTCCTCACCATCCGCGACCTCATCAAGCGGGCCGGCGCGGCGCGCCTTCCGGTGACCGGATGGAACATCATGGCCTTCAACTTCGCCACCCCCAACACCATGGGCACCACCACCATGAAGTCCGCCGACGGCCTGAAGAACGCCGTCGCCGCCGCGTACGGCCTGAAATCCGACGCCGCCTACCGCCACATCGGCATCTCGACGATGAACGGCAAGACGGACATGAAGGGGCAGACCATCAGCGTCCGCAACTTCCGTACGATGCTCGGCTACGCCCAGCGGCACCACCTCGCCCGGTTCACCTTCTGGTCGGTCAACCGCGACCGCTCCTGCACCCGCGGCCTTGACGCGGACTCGTGTAGCGGGGTCAAGCAGGCACAGTACGACTACACCAAGGTGGTGGCGCGCTACCACGGCTGACCCGCAGAGGTCCGCCTGACTCCTCCTGGGGCCGGCGATGCGGCGCGCTCCGCGCTTCCTCGCCGGCCTCCCGGAATCTCTTCGCGCTCTCGGTGCCCACGGCCGAGCAGACGTGGGCAGGCCAGGACGAGCGGGGCTTGCCCGCATCACGCCACCGGCCATCTCCTTCGTCACCCCTACGTGCCTACGCGGGAGGGAAAGGGTTCAGTGCCGGTGAACCGGCACGAATTCCGCGGGAGGGCAGACGGCGATCGCCACCGTGGGCGCCGTACGCTCCCGGGCCCCGGCCCGGCGCGGGGCTGGGCGCCGTGCGGGTACAGGCGCTCGCTCGTATCCGGGTGCTGTTGTCCGTGTTGTCTGGCCGTGGTTGGTGTGTCGGCTGGTCAGTGTGAGGAAGTGGGGGTCGGGTTGTGCCAGGTGTCCGTCATCAGCTGATGGTGTTTCGGGTGTATCGCTGTCAGGCTGCCGTCTGCGTAGTTCTGGTTGGCTTGTGCTGCCTCGGTCGTATTCGGTTTGGTGTTGGTGCATAGGGTCCCGGGCCATGGCCGGACGTGATCTGTGAACACGGACCGTCATAGTCGTCAGGCAGCCCGAGGATGTGTCCGGTCTCGTGTGTCGCGGCTCGTGTCAGGTCGTACCCTTCGTTCGCTGCTTCTTGGCCCAGTTGCACTTCGCCGTTGCCACCGGGGAGGATCGGCCTCAGCGTTGATTGCGGCCAGCCGTTGGTCGTCTTGTAGACGACGTCGGCTGAAGCGGATGAACTCGTCGGTTGCAGGTGCACGTTGTGTACTGCAGCGTTCCAGTTGTGCGCTGCTTGCTTGATCGCATCCGCCCACTGTCCTGCCCCGCTGGCGTCATAGGTCAGTGTGATGACCTCTGCTGACGCCTTCGGCGCGGAATGCGCCGGGGTGCTCCCGGTCGAAGCGCTCAGCATGGCCGGGACCAACGCTGCCACAGCAACCATCGGGTGGATCATGAGCCTCGCTCGCCTCCTCAAGCATCAGTTGCCCCGCAAGCGGTAAGGCCACCATGGGGCGACGTCCGCCACAAGTCGGCAATCGGCCGCTCTTACCCACCAACTCCCGCCACCATCACGCCCCTTCACCCACTGTCCCGCACCTGAAGGACCCGCTCGCCGAGCCCCCGGCGCAGCACCGCCACGCACCTCCACATCCGCATCCGTGAAGGCGATTCCGTGAAGGCGGCTCCACGGAAAAAAGGCGACTGCGTGAAGGCGGCTGCGTGAAGGCAGCACAATTAACGCCGCCACCCTGCTGGCCCGCGCCACCGTTCTCGGAGGGCACGTGGCCGGGGAGCAGCGTCCAGCAGCGTCCCTCGACCACGGTGCCTCGGCGTGAGGGCAATCGAGAGGACCGGTAACGGCTGCATGCGCCGGTGCGGAAGGGCGGTGGTGATCGCCGCCACCGCCTTACGGACTCAAGGTCAGGCCGACCGGACGCACCGGCCTGCCTGACCTTGCCCCGTCGAGGCGATCTGCCGGTCGAAGTGATCTGCCGGTCGAAGTGATCCGCCGGAGGAGGCGATCCGCCGGAGGAAGCGAACCGGGCCGGTCAGGTGTGGGAGAAACCGGATCCGGCCTCGTGAGCCGACGGGGTGGCGGTGAGCCGTTCGACCGCATCGCCGAGGGCGGCCAGGAGGGACTCCGCGAGGTCGCGCCCGAAGCCCTCGCGGACCACGATGCGCAGGACGGCGACCTCCTTGGCGTTCGGCGGCATGGTGTAGGCGGGTACCTGCCAGCCGTGGCGGCGCAGTTCGTGGAGACGTGGAAGACCGTGAACCGGCTCGCGTCACTGAGCTTGAACGACACGACGGGGATGTCCGTGCCGTCGCTGATCACGTCGAACACCCCCAGCTTCGCGATGCCGTCGGCGAGGTAGTGCGCGGTGTCCCGCAGCCCGGTCATGACCTTGGTGTAGCCCTCGCGCCCCAGGCGAACGAACTTGTAGCACTGCCCGACAACCTGATTACCGGGACGGGAGAAGTTGAGCGTGAAGGTGGGCATATCGCCGCCCAGGTAGTTCACGTGGAAGACCAGGTCCTCGGGCAGGTCCTCGGCCCCACGCCAGACGATGAAACCTATGCCCGGGTAGGTCAGGCCGTACTTGTGGCCGGAGACATTGATCGACTTCACCTGCGGGAGCCGGAAGTCCCACTCCAGGTCGCAGTGGAGGAACGGCGCGACGAAACCGCCCGACGCCGCGTCCACATGGATCGCGATGTCGGTGCCGTGCTCGGCGTTGTAGGCCACGACCTTGTCATGAATGGCCTTGATGGGCTCGAACTCGCCGGTGTGGGTGGTTCCCAGGATCGGCACCACGCCGATGGTGTTCTCGTCCACAAAGGCCATGGTCTCGTCCGCGTCCACGGTGAACCGGTCGCTGGCCACCGGAACATAGCGCGGCTCGACGTCCCAGTAGCGACAGAACTTCTCCCACACCACCTGGACGTTGGAGCCCATCACCAGGTTCGGACGGTCCGCGCGAAGACCGGCCGCCTGACGACGCCCGCGCCACTTCCACTTCATCGCCAGACTGCCGAGCATGACCGCCTCGGAGGAACCAAGAGTCGAGACGCCGACCGCGTCACCCTCCACCGGCGCGTGGAAGAGGTCCGCGACGATGTTGACGCAGCGGCGCTCGATCTCCGCGGTCTGCGGATACTCGTCCTTGTCGATCATGTTCTTGTCGAACGTCTCGGCCATCAGCTTCTCGGCCTCGGGATCCATCCACGTCGTCACGAACGTCGCCGTGTTCAACCGCGAACTGCCGTCCAGCAGCAGCTCATCGTGGATCACCCGGTAGACCGCCTCAGGCGCGCCTCCTGGTCGGGCATCCTGTTCTTCGGAACCTGCACACTTCCCAGACGCCCGGTGTAGGCCGGATCGACCAGCGACTCGCTGCTGTCATGACGGTGCACCACAAGAACTCCCACGTCGGTTGGCTCGGCATGGCGGACCGCCCGCCGTGCCTCAAGGCTCCGGGCCCCGACACGACGAGCCGCCCGGACCGCTGTCTGCCACGAGCAACGAGCAGGAGACCGGTCCGGCTCACTCCGCCCCCGCGACCTTCACGACCTGCCCCGCCCCGCGCTCCCACGACCTCCGGGGCGCCGCCCGCCACGCGACAACGGCCGGGCAAGGCAGCGGAACAAACCGTACGCGGACGGCAACCACGCAACCACAGCAGAACCCGGCCCAGAGCATCCAGCCACGGGACCGCCGCCGCCACCGCAGTGGAAAGGACGGCCACCGCGGTCATGGCGAGCGGGAAGACCGTGGACCAGCGGCGTGCGTCGTACGCCGGACGCGGCCGGACAACCTCCCCACACAGCAGCACCACATACCAGACCAAGGCGAACGCGAGCAGGACGAAATCCGCCGCCCGCAGAGCCATCGCCGCACCGCCCGACCACACACCCGAGGCAAGAAGTTTGGACCCGGCAAGCGCCGAGATCGCCATGACCCCACCTGCGATCCAGTGATCGCCCGCACCCGTCACCACCTGGCGCAGATCGAAACAGGCCAGTGCACCCACATACCACACCAGCCCCAACAGGAAGGCCGCCAGCGCCGACCACCCGAGCCAGCCGCCCACCGTCGGCGCAAGCACAGCGGCCAGCACCGCGAGCCCCTGCGTGGCGACGCAGATCAAGAACACGGCGCCCGGCGCCCGCCGCGTCAGATGCCGCAGCACGCAGCCGAGCAGCCCCGGCCACAACACAGCAGCGAGCAGCAGCAGCGCCACAGCAAGCGGGACTGCGCCCAGGAGCACACAGCGCACCCCAAGCACCGTCGTGGCGGCCACAGCGGTAAGCGCGGGCGGGGTGCCCGCTCTCACCCGCCAGTCACGCCGGTGACCCAAGAACAGCACCACGAAACCGCATACGAGCAGCAACCACAGGACAGCGGCCAGACCAAGTGCCACCACGAGAGCACCGCGAAACCGGTCAGGTACAGACCGGCCGAGAGGGTACCGGTGGCCATCACCGCAGCCCCGGCCGCCGCCGGCAGGTCGGCCCACCAAGAGGCACGGCGCTCCATCACAGCGGGGCCGCCGGCGAAGCGCCAGCAGGCCGTCCCATGATCGGCGCTGCGACCCGGTAGACCCGTCGTGTGACCGGTGTCGGCGGGCCGCAGGTCCCTCGGTCGAACGTGGTCGCTCAGCTGCGCAGAACCATCGCCCGCGGCCCTGGCACGTGCCTACCCGCCTGCCCGTCCCGTATGTGCCGCCACCCCGGGACGACAACACACACGGGACGCACAAGCGAACAGGACCGGTTGCTGCCCGTCCGGCACAGGGGCGACAGCTCGCCGACGAAAGCGGACTGCGGCCGTTCAGCATCAGACGTAGCTGCGCAGGAGGCCACAGGGGGCAGGCAAGGTTGGTGGCACTCACGCCGTATCTGAGTCCGTCGGTGAAGCAGGGATGAGGCAGCTGCGCCGTCCGGGCCGGACGGCGCAGTGGAGTTGCGGTCGGTGCAGCGGATATCCCGCGCGGAGGTCTTCGTGTGGTTGCCGGCGTCGTCGGCGTGGGGGCGTCGGGGCGTGCGGG
>NZ_VKJP01000266.1 GCF_007280575.1 Streptomyces benahoarensis | reverse complement strand
GTGCGGGGCGGGGTGCAGGGCGGGGATCCCGTACGGCGGATCCCGTAGGGGTTCGGCGGGCCCCTCGCGGGCCAACTACCCGCTGGACCGGGGGACTTGGAACTCCTCACAAAAGTGGTGGACTTGACCTGGTCAGAGGTCGGTGTCGCGCACGAGGCCGCCGGGTATCGGGACGCGGTCAGCCGCGTAATCGCACGCGATAAAACCGGCGACATCGGCGATCATCCCCGGGATACTGGTCGCCCATGGATGAGGTCAAAGTCGTTGTCGCCCATTCCGAGCGCGCGACCCTGCGCGTCGGCGACGTGTTCCTGAAGGTGGACGCCGATCAGGCGCGCATCGACGTCGAGGTCGAGGCAATGTCCCTCGCGCCGGTCCCGACCCCGGAGGTCCTGTGGCGCAAGCCGCCCGTGCTCGCGATCGCCGCACTCCCGGGGACGACGCTTGGGCGCCTCGGCGGGCCGTCGACCGGGTCGTCGGCGGCATGGGCCGCGGCGGGCGCCGCCATCCGGAAGCTGCACGACGCGCCGCTGCCGCCCCTGCCCGGCCGGGCCGGCCGGAGCATCGTCGCGCTGGCGGCGGAACTCGACGACGAGTGCGAGTTGCTCGTGACGAACGGCCTCCTGCCCGCTGACCTGGTCACCCACAACCGCCAAGTCGCCGAGGCCGCACTCCGGCCGTGGACTCCGGCGTTCACGCACGGCGACCTGCAGATCGCGCACGTCTTCGTCGACGGCGACGAGGTCACGGGCATCATCGACTGGTCCGAGGCGGGCCAGGGTGATGCCCTGTACGACCTCGCCACCTTCACGCTCGGACACGAGGAGCACCTCGACGACGTCCTCGCCGGCTATGGCACCGACATCGACCTCGACGTGATCCACGCGTGGTGGTCGTTGCGAAGCCTGCTGGCAGTTCGCTGGCTGATCGAGCACGGCTTCGACCCGTTCGCGCCGGGCTGTGAGGTCGACGTGCTGAGATCCCGAATGTGAGGCTGCGCGGGCCCGACTGCTACGAATGCGCTCTGACGCATCGAGCAGGCCATCCCCTGGGCTGATCGCCCGCCCTTACTCTCGACAAAGTACGGTGCGCAGTCGTCGCCAGCAGATGACAGCGCAGCCGAGGGTGACGAACGCGTGGTGGATGTCGTCGCGGATCTCCCAGCGGGTACGCAGGCGGCGGAACCAGTGCAGCAGCGCGATCGCTCCTTCCACGACCCAGCGATACACGCCCGGACGAGAACTGACACATCGTCATTCCCGAGGTCCAGAAACCTCCTTTTGTTAGGAGTCGTTAACGCTTCCACCACGCCCCAGAACTCACCCCTCCCCCGCCTCCAGCCCCAAATAGCCCCTCATTCCTCCCTCGGCGGAAACACCACCTCCCCACTCCCCGTGAGCGCAAGAACAATCGCCTCCACCGGACACCCCTCAGCTGCCGCGAGGACAGGTTCCGCCGCGTCCGTTTCCGGGTTCACCGGATGGGACTGCCGGGCGCTGTCGAGGCGGAAGTGGTCCGGGGCGGTGGCGGCGCACATGCCGGAGCCGATGCAGACGCCGCGGTCCACCGTCACCTGCCAGCGGTCGCCCATCACGCACCCGCCGGGAGGTGGATCATCTTGTGCTCCAGGTATTCGCCGAACCCTTCGGGGCCGAACTCGCGGCCGATGCCGGAGTTCTTGTAGCCGCCGAACGGTCCGAGCATGTCGATGCTGAAGGTGTTCACGGAGTAGGTGCCGGTGCGGACGCGGCGGGCGAGGTCGATGCCGTGGTCGGTGTCGGCGGTCCACACCGAGCCGGACAGGCCGTACTCCGAGTCGTTGGCGATGCGTACCGCCTCCGCCTCGTCCTCGTACGGGAGCAGGCAGATCACCGGGCCGAAGATTTCCTCGCGGGCGATGCGCATGGCGGGGGTGACGTCGCCGAAGAGCGTGGGTTCGACGTACCAGCCGGTGGGCCGGTCGGACGGGACGCCGCCGCCGGCGAGGATCTTGGCGCCCTCCTGTTGTCCGAGGGCGATGTAGTCGAGGGAGCGTTGTTGCTGGCGGCGGGTGACGAGGGGGCCCAGTTCGGTGGCGGGGTCGAGGGGGTCGCCGACGGTCAGGGCGCCCGCGGCGGCGGCGAACCGTTCGGCGATCTCGTCGTAGCGGGAGCGCGGGGCGAGGATGCGCGTCTGGGCGACGCACGCCTGGCCGTTGATCATCCAGGCGAACGGGGTGATCCCGGCGACCGCCGCGTCCAGGTCGGCGTCGGGCAGGATCACCGCGGCGGATTTGCCGCCCAGTTCCAGGGTGACGCGGCTGAGGTTGCGGGCGGCGACCTCCATGACGCGTTTCCCGGCGGCGACGGAGCCGGTGAACGACACCTTGTCGACGCCGGGGTGCCCGACGAGGTATTCGCTGACCTCGCGGTCGGCGGGCAGGATCGACAGGACGCCCGGCGGCAGGCCCGCCTCCGTCGCGATGTCGGCGAGGAGGTACGCGTCGAGCGGCGTCTCGGGCGAGACCTTGAGGACGACGGAGCATCCGGCGAGGAGGGCGGGGGCGAGTTTGGCGGCGGCGGTGAACTGCGGGACGTTCCAGGGGACGACCGCGGCGACGACTCCGGCGGGCTCGCGGCGGATGAGCAGCGGGCCGAGGAGACCGTCGCGGCGTTCTTCGAACGGGAAGTCGCGGGCCACGGTCAGCGCGGCGTCCCACACCAGCATCGCGGCGAGCGCCTGGACCATCACGCCGGAGGTGTAGGGGGTGCCGTTCTCGGCGCTGATGACCTTGGCGATCTCCTCGCTGCGGACGGCGAAGGCGTCCTTGATGCGGGTGACCACCGCGATCCGCTCCTCCAGCGGAGTGGCGGCCCAGACGCCGGAGTCGAAGGAGGTGCGGGCGGCGGTGACGGCGCGGTCGACGTCGGCGCGGGTGGCGTGCGGGACGCGGCCGATGAGCTGTTCGGTGTGCGGGGAGATCACGTCGAGGGTGTCGGGTCCGGCGGGGTCGACGAGTTCACCGCCTATGTAGAGCTTGCCGTGTTCGACGAGGTCGCTCATGGCTGCCGCCTCCCGCGGTCGGCCGCCCCGCCCGGCGTCCGGGGCGGGGCGGGAACTTCCGTCAACTGCCTGCGCGTCGCGCGTGTCCGGCGCCGTCCCGGGCCGTCCGCCGGGGGCGGAGCGACACCGAAGCACTTCTGACGGCACGTCAGTTATGGGTCGTTGAACTGATACCACCTCCCGGAGCAGGAGTCCACAGGGCCTCCGGGAACCGGCGGCGGGGCCCGCGCCGTCGCCGCCTTCGCGACCGGGCCTCCGTGGACGCCGATGTCGTCCGGCGCACCCGGGCGGCGCGGCCCGCCGCGTGGCGGGCGCGGCTGGCCGCGAAGCTGGCCGCCGCCGGGGCGCCCGAGGAGCATCTCGCGCCGTTGCGTGCGGCGCGCGGGACGGGCGGCGGGGAGCTGCCGGGTCAGCGGGCGGCGGTGCCGGACCGGCACATCGCCCCGGGTGAGCTGCTGGAGCTGCCCGGCCGTCGGCTGCATGCCGTCTGGACGCCGGGGCACACGCCCGGCCATGTCTGTCTGCATCTGGAGGAGGCGCACCCGGGGCGGGCGCCGGGCGCCGGGTTCGGGCGACTGTTCTCCGGTGATCATCTGCTGCCGGGGATCAGCCCGCACATCGGTGTGTACGAGGGGCCGGGCGAGGCGCCCACCGATCCGCTGGGGGATTACCTCGCGTCGCTGGAGCGGGTCGCGCGGCTCGCCCCGGCGGAGGTGCTGCCCGCCCATCAGCATGCGTTCACCGACGCGGCGGGGCGGGCCCGTGCGCTGCTCGATCACCACGAGGCGCGGCTCGGCGGTCTGGTACGGCTGCTCGCGGAGCCGCTGACGCTGTGGCAGCTGACGGTGGCGATGGAGTGGAACCGTCCCTGGGAGCGGATCCCGTACGCCTCGCGGAACATCGCGGTGGCGGAGGCCGAGGCGCATCTGCGGCGGCTGATGACGCTGGGCCGGGCGGAGGCGGTGCCGGGGTCGGATCCGGTGACGTACCGGGCGGTGTGAGGCGTACGACACGGGGCGGCCGACAGGTCTCGGCGGGGCCGTCGCACCCCGGTGGCGCCGGGGCCGGGTGGCCGTCGCGCCCGGTGGCGCCGGGCCCGGGTGGCCGTCGCGCCCGGTGGCGGCCGTACGGCGGTGGCCGTCGGGCCGCGCCTGCCTTCGTACCGCGGTGGCCGCCGCCCCGGCGCCGGGTGGGCGTAGCGGGGCGACCGCTAAAATGTGCGGACAACTCCATCCGTGCCCGATCGGGGGAAGCCGGTGAAATTCCGGCGCTGACCCGCAACCGTCAGGGCGGACGTGCGCCGTGGGCGCGGTCCGCACGAGCCGGAACACCCGATGGGGCGCGACAGGCTCCCGCCACCGGCGGGCCGCGTGCGGCGGCCGGACCGGTGGCGGCACCGTCGAGGTATACGGAGCTGAGCCCGGTGCCACCGCGTACGGCCCCGGCCGTCGTGCGGGTGGAGGGCCGAGCACGGCCGTCCGCCCCGCGACGCCCCGAGCGCTCCGAGCGACCTGACTGAGAGGCACCGACGATGGCCCCCCTGGCCCCTTCCCGCGCCGCCCTGGTGCGCCGCGCCGCCGTGGTGTGCGCCGCGGCGCTCGTGCCGGTCGCGGCGACCGCGCCCGCCGCGTTCGCCACTCCGGCGCCGTCCCCCAAGAAGCTGCCCGCGGGCCTGTACGGCTCCGGTGACCCGCAGTACGACGGCGTGTGGCGGCAGTCGCTGGCGCTGCTCGCCCAGCACACCGTGCAGGTCAAGCCCGCCGCCACGGCCGTGGACTGGCTGACCGGCCAGCAGTGCGCCGACGGCGCGTTCACCGCGTACCGCGCCGACACCGCGAAGGCGTGCGGCGCGTCGACGATGCGGGACACCAACCAGACGGGCGCGGCGGTGCAGGCGCTGGCGGCGCTCGGCGGGCACGGCCAGGCGGTGGACAAGGCGGTGCACTGGCTGACGTCGGTGCAGAACGACGACGGCGGCTGGCCGTCGATGCCGGGGTCGCCCAGCGATGCCAACTCCACCGCGGTGGTCATCGGCGCGCTGGCCGCGGCGGGCGAGGACCCGGCGAAGGTCACGTCGCCGAAGGGGCACACGCCGTACGAGGGGCTGCTGACGTTCCGGCTCGGGTGCGCGGTGAAGCCAGCCGAGCGCGGTGCGTTCACCTTCCAGCTCAAGGGCGCGGCGGCGAACGCGGATGCCTCGGCCGCCGCGGCGACCGGCGCGCTCGGCAAGGGCTTCGTCGTCCCGGCGGCGGGCAAGGACGCCGACACCCCGGCGGACGCGCCGGACTGCGGCGGGAAGAAGGAGCCGACCGGTGCGGATGCGGCGGCGCTGCGGTCCGCCGCGTCGGGGGCGAGCGCGTACCTGGTGAAGGAGATGGACGCGCACGGGCAGCATCTGATGTCGGCGATGCCGGGCGCCGAGCCGCAGCCGGATGTCGGGAACACCGCGGACGCGGTGGTGGCGCTGGCCGCCGGCGGGCACGGCGCGGCGGCGGCCAAGCCGCTGGCGTGGCTGGAGAAGAACGGCCCGGCGTGGGCGAAGCAGGCCGGTCCGGCGGCGTACGCGCAGCTGGTGCTGGCGGCGCACGCCACGGGCACCGACCCGCGGGACTTCGGCGGTACGGATCTGGTGGCCGCGCTGAACGCGACGGGCCCGAAGCCGTCCGCCGCCGCGGAGAAGGCGGTGCCGAAGGAGAAGGGCACCGGTTCGATCAGCGCGTGGTGGCTGGTGCCGGTGGGGCTCGCCGCGGGTGCCGGTATCGGGTTCCTGCTGAGCGGCCGCCGGAAGCGCGGGCAGTGATGCGGCGGTCGCGGTGGGCCGGTGCGCTGGCGCTGGCCGGAGCGGTGACGGCGCTGGGCGCGGGCCCGGCGCAGGCGCAGGGGTACCGGTACTGGTCGTTCTGGGACGGCGCGGGCGGCACGTGGGCGTACGCGACGCAGGGCCCGGCGACGCTGCGGCCCGCGGACGGTGCGGTGGCCGGTTTCCGGTTCACGGTCAGCGCGGAGTCGTCGGCGGTGGACCGGCCGCGGGCGGCGGCCGATTTCGGGAAGCTGTGTTCCGGTACGCCGCAGAAGTCCGGGACGAAGCGGGTCGGCGTCGTCGTCGACTTCGGGTCGGCGGCGGACGCGCCGGACGGTGAGCGGCCGCCGCGGGAGCGGACGGCGTGCGCGCGGGTGCCCGAGGACGCGTCGGCCGGTGAGGCGCTGGCCGCGGTGGCGAAGCCGCTGCGGTACGACGCGCAGGGGCTGTTGTGCGGGGTCGCCGGGTATCCGGAGACGGGGTGCGCGGAGCAGGTGAGCGGTTCGGGTACGTCCGAGCCGAAGGCGTCGGGGAAGCCGTCGGCCGGGGCGGACGGCGACGGCGGACCGTCGGCGGGGCTGCTCGGTGGCGGCGCGGCGGTCGTGGTGCTGGGGGCGGCGGCGGTGTGGCAGGCCCGTCGCCATCGCGGATGAGGGCGCCGCAGGCCACCCGGAGTACGGCGCTGCACGCGGGCGCCTGGTGGCTGTGGGCGCTGGGGCTGGCCGCGGCGGCGTCGCGGACGACCAATCCGTTGCTGCTGGGGCTGCTGATCGCGGTGGCCGGGTTTGTCGTGGCGGCGCGGCGGACGGATGCGCCGTGGGCCCGGTCGTACGGCGCGTTCGTGAAGCTGGGGCTGCTGGTGCTGGGCATCCGGCTGGTGTTCGCGTTCGTCCTGGGGTCGCCCGTGCCGGGGACGCACACCCTGGTGACGCTGCCGGAACTGCCGCTGCCCGACTGGGCGCAGGGCGTCCGGGTGGGCGGCCGGGTCACCGCGGAGGGCATGGTCTTCGCCCTCTACGACGGGCTGAAGCTCGCCACCCTGCTGATCTGTGTGGGCGCCGCGAACGCCCTGGCGAGCCCGGCGCGGCTGCTGAAGTCGCTGCCGGGGGCGCTGTACGAGGCGGGGGTCGCGGTGGTCGTGGCGATGACGTTCGCGCCGCATCTGGTCGCCGATGTGCAGCGGCTGCGGGCGGCGCGGCGGCTGCGGGGCCGCCCGGACCGCGGGTTCGTGGCGCTGCTCCAGGTGGGGCTGCCGGTGTTGGAGGGCGCGTTGGAGCGTTCGGTGGCGCTGGCCGGGGCGATGGACGCGCGGGGGTACGGGCGCCGGGCCGAGGTGCCGCGCGCGGTGCGGCGGACCACGGCGGCGCTGACACTCGGCGGGCTGCTGGGCGTGTGTGCCGGGACGTACGGCCTGCTGGCGCAGGCGGGCGCGGCTCTCGGGCTGCCGCTGCTGATCGCGGGCCTGGCGGCGGCGCTGGCCGGGTTGTGGCTCGGCGGCCGCCGCTCGGTGCGGACCCGGTACCGGCCCGAGCGGTGGGGCGTGCGGGCCTGGCTGGTGGCGGGTTCGGGCGTGGCGGTGGCGGCGTTGTTGATCGCGGCGGGCGGCTACGCCCCCGGGGCGCTGCACCCGTCGGCGGTACCGCTGACCGCGCCGCGGCTGCCGCTGTGGCCCGCGCTGTCCGTCCTCGTCGGGCTGGTCCCGGCGTGGGTGGCGCCGCGTCCGGCGGATGCGGCCGGGCGGGGCGCGGGCGGTGACGGTCCCGGGG
>NZ_VKJP01000265.1 GCF_007280575.1 Streptomyces benahoarensis | reverse complement strand
GTCGGGTGAGGGGCGGGGGGTGCCGGGGACGCGGGCGCCCGGCCCTCCCCGCGGGCGCTTGACGCTTGCTTGGCACGCGCTTGACGAGGGCTTTTGGCCGCGGGTGTACGTACGGGTGCGAGTGGTGACGGTCACCATGAGGCCCCCTGGACAGAAGCCCGTCGGGGTCGGATGATCAAATGAGTGCGTTCGGCACCGGATGAGCGGTCACGAAGCGTCCGGGTCGCAGCCCCCAAGGGGCACCAACCAAAGAAGCGGATTTCCCGGACCGAACCGGCAGCCTCGGCCCGGCCCGTCGGCAATCCGTCCACACCCTCATCTAGGAGCGATCGTGGCGCGCGACAACGCGGCTCCCACCACCCAGACCCGTCACCAGGAGCTCATCGCCTGGGTCGACGAGATCGCCGCCCTCACCCAGCCCGACCGGGTCGTCTGGTGCGACGGCTCGGAGGCGGAGTACCAGAGTCTGTGCGAAGAGCTCGTCGACAAGGGCACGTTCACCAAGCTCGACCCCGTCAAGCGCCCCCACTCGTACTACGCCGCGTCGGACCCCCGCGACGTCGCGCGTGTCGAGGACCGCACCTTCATCTGCTCCGCCAAGGAGCAGGACGCCGGCCCGACCAACCACTGGAAGGACCCCGCCGAGATGCGGGAGATCTTCGCCGGTGAGCAGGGCATCTTCCGCGGCTCGATGCGCGGCCGGACGATGTACGTCGTCCCCTTCTGCATGGGCCCGCTCGGCTCGCCGCTCTCCGCGATCGGCGTCGAGATCACCGACTCCGCGTACGTCGCCGTCTCGATGCGCACCATGACGCGCATGGGCCAGGCCGTCCTGGACGAGCTGGGCGACGACGGTTTCTTCGTCAAGGCCGTCCACACCCTGGGCGCCCCGCTCGCCGAGGGCGAGGCGGATGTGCCGTGGCCCTGCAACACCACCAAGTACATCTCGCACTTCCCCGAGGACCGCGAGATCTGGTCGTACGGCTCCGGCTACGGCGGCAACGCGCTCCTCGGCAAGAAGTGCTACGCGCTGCGCATCGCCTCCGTCATGGCGCGGGACGAGGGCTGGCTCGCCGAGCACATGCTGATCCTCAAGCTCACGCCGCCGCAGGGTGAGGCGAAATACGTTGCGGCGGCGTTCCCGTCGGCCTGCGGCAAGACCAACCTCGCGATGCTGGAGCCGACCATCCCCGGCTGGACGGTCGAGACCATCGGCGACGACATCGCCTGGATGCGCTTCGGTGAGGACGGCCGCCTCTACGCGATCAACCCCGAGGCCGGTTTCTTCGGCGTCGCGCCCGGCACCGGCGAGCACACCAACGCCAACGCCATGAAGACGATGTGGGGCAACTCCGTCTTCACCAACGTCGCGCTCACCGACGACGGCGATGTGTGGTGGGAGGGCATGACCGAGGAGCTGCCCGCGCACCTCACCGACTGGCGCGGCAACGACTGGACCCCGGAGTCCGAGACCCCGGCGGCCCACCCCAACGCCCGCTTCACCGTCCCCGCCGGCCAGTGCCCGATCATCGCGCCCGAGTGGGAGGACCCCAAGGGCGTGCCGATCTCCGCGATCCTCTTCGGCGGCCGCCGCGCCAGCGCCGTCCCGCTCGTCACCGAGTCGCTGACCTGGCAGCACGGCGTTTTCCTCGGCGCGAACGTCGCCTCCGAGAAGACCGCCGCCGCCGAGGGCAAGGTCGGCGAGCTGCGCCGCGACCCGTTCGCCATGCTGCCGTTCTGCGGCTACAACATGGGCGACTACATGGGTCACTGGATCAAGGTCGGCGCGTCCGCGGACGCCGCCAAGCTGCCGAAGATCTACTACGTCAACTGGTTCCGCAAGGACGACAAGGGCCGCTTCGTGTGGCCGGGTTTCGGCGAGAACAGCCGCGTCCTGAAGTGGATCGTCGAGCGCCTGGACGGCAAGGCCGAGGGTGTCGAGACCCCGATCGGCATCCTCCCGACGAAGAACGCCCTGGACACCGACGGCCTCGACCTCCCCGACGCCGACCTCGACTTCCTCCTCACCGTCGACAAGGACGTCTGGCGCGACGAGGCGTCCCTGATCCCCGAGCACCTCAACACCTTCGGCGACCACACGCCGAAGGAGCTGTGGGACGAGTACCGGGCGCTGGTGCAGCGACTGGGCTGATGGGGATGGCGCCGCCTGGTGGCGCGCGCTGAATGGGCTGAGGGACCTCGCACTGTGGTGCGGGGTCCCTCAGCCCGTGTGGGGTGCCGGGGTCCCTCAGCCTCCACGCCTGCCTACGTCTCCGGCTACGCCGTGGCGAGGTCCGGCCGGGCCGGGGTGGCGGGTGCCTCGTGGGCGGCGCGGCGTTCGGTGGCGAGGGCGGTGGCCGCCGCGTCGTTCCGCGAGGTGGCGACGGTCAGCGCGTGCCCGGCCAGGGTGTACGCCCGCTGGTGCAGGGCCCGCGCCCGCGCCGGATCCCCGCCACTCGGCTCGGCCCGCAGCGGATACCGCCCACCACGCAGCCGCGCCACCTCCCCGGCAATCCGCTCGGCCGCCGCCGCCAGCGCCTCCCCGTCCACCCCGGACGTCAGCGCCCGCAGCTCATCGGTGACCGTCAGCAGCGCGGTCAGGTGCCCGGCGAGGCGGATGTCCAACTCCTCCGCCCGCGAACGGTGCGGAAGCTCCCCGGCGGCGGCCATGGTGTGGACCGACTTGGAACGGATCGGTTCGTACATGGGACAGCCTCCTGAATGTGTCCAGGAAACTATCTTAGCTTAGACAGAGTCTAAAGTGGGGGTGGGTGTGAGGGGCCCTCGCGCGGCAGCGGGAGCGCGTACCGCCAGTGGGCGCCCGCCTCCGGCTCACCCGCCGCCGGACAGATCCTCCAGGCGCGAACGGAAAGCCGTGGCCCGGGGATCGGCATACCCGGACAGGTGGGACAGGGCCTCGGACCGGTGGGCGCGGGCGGCGCACGGGTCCTCCTGGTGGACGGCGGCGGCCAGGAGGTCGAGCTCCACGGCAAGCTGCCAGGAGTCTCCGAGGGCGCGGTGTACGGATACGGCCCGCCGATGGAAGTCCGCGGCCTCCGTGGAGCGGCCCATCTCGGCGTACGCCTGGCCGGCGCCGCGCCAGGCCAGGGCCTCGCGGCTGCGGTCGCCGAGCCGGCGGTGGAGCATGGCGGATCGTTGGTAGGACGCCAGAGCCTCGCCGTATTGACCCTCGGAGCGCTGGACGTCGCCGAGGGTGAGGAGCCAGTACCCCTCCAGCGTGTGGTCACGGAGGGCTAGGGCGATGTCGAGTGCCTCGTCGATGGCCTGCCGGGCCGCGCCGGCATTCCCCTGCTCCAGGCTCAGCGCGGCCGTGAGGCGCAGGGCATTGCCCGTGCTGCTCCGGTTGCCCTGAGCGCGGTGGGCATGCAACGCCTCGCCGACGGCTGCGGCGGCTTCCGGAAGGCGGCCTGCGCTGAGGCGGGCGCCGGCGACATTGGACAACGCGACGGCGATCAGCCGGCGGTCCTCCACGGCCCGGAAGACGGAGAATGCTCGGCCGAAATGGGCTTCGGCCGGGCCGAGTTCGCGCCGCCGGAGGTGGATCAGGCCGATGAGGTTGAGGGCTCGGGCTTCGTCGTGCCCACTCCCCAGACCCCGCGCGAGATCGGCTGCCTCGCCCAGGGCTTCCAGACCCTCCGGGAAATTGTTCAGCGCCCGGTGCGCGATGCCCGTGTGGAGGAGGAGCCGCATCCGCGCCGCCGGGTCGTTGAGTTCTGCCGCGGCTTCCCCGCCGATGTGCCCCAGCTCCAGCCAGTCGCGCTCCGACGAGGAGGGGGGCCGCGCGGACCACATGACAGCGGCCAACAGCCAGGTGAGCTGCGCCAGCCCGTTGCGTGCGGCGCTGCGCACCACCGGGAGGAAGGAGGGGTGCTCCTGCTCGGACCAGTCGACTGCCGCGTGGTAGTCGGCGAAGGTGAGCGGCCGTACACCGGGCGGCGGCTCCGGCAGGGTCAGGTGCTCCTCGGATGGTGCGAGCCAGGTCTGCGCGGCGTCGGCCGTGTGCAGGTACCAGCTCATGAGCCTCCGTAGCGCCGCGGCCCGGTGCGCGGGAGTTTCCTCGGTCTGCACCAGGTCGGTCGCGTAGGCGCGCAGCAGGTCGTGGAACTGGAAGCGGTCCGGGGCGGTCTGCTCCAGCAGGTGGGTGCCGACGAGGTCGTCGAGCAACTGGCGGGCCCGGTGGTGCGGGAGGTCGCCGAGCGCGGCTGCGGCGGCGAGGCCGAACTCCGCTCCGGGGTGCAGCCCGAGGAGCCGGAAGAGGCGCGCCGAGTGCGCGGACAGCGCGCGGTAGGACCAGGCGAAGACCGAGCGGACGGCCTCGGCTTCCTCGTCGATGCCGGTGCTGAGGGTGTCCCAGAGCGCGGACTCGTCCCGTAGATCGCTGATGAGGTCGTCGAGCCGCAGATACGGGTGGCTGGCGGCCCGTTCGGCGGCGATCCGCAGGGCCAGGGGCAGCCGGGCGCAGTAGCGGGCCAGCTCTGCGAGCTTGTCCTCGTCGTACTCGGGCCGGTAGTCCTTCGTGACCGCGTGCAGCAGGGCAACGGCCTCCGGTTCCGGGAGCGTGCCGAGGGTGATCCGGTGGGCGCCGTCGCGTACGGCCAGTCCGGCCAGGCGGTTGCGGCTGGTGACCACGACGAGGCTGTTTCCGCTGCCGGGCAGGAGCGGCCGTACCTGACTGACCGTTGCGGCGTTGTCCAGCACGATCAGCACTCGACGGTCGGAGAGCAGAGAGCGGTACAGGGCTGCCGCGTCATCGGTGTCCTGCGGCAGATCGCCTGCCGCCACGCCGAGGGCCCGCAGGAACCGTTGCAGTGCCTGGTCCGCTGTGACGGGCTCTCCGGGATCGTAGCCACGCAGGTTGACGAAGAGCTGGCCGTCGGGGAAGCGGTCCTTGACCTGGTGGGCCCAGCGCAGCACCAGAGAGGTCTTGCCCGCGCCCGCGGTACCGGCCACGACCTGCACGGAGATGACGACGTCGCCGCCGTCCCGGCCTGCCAGTACGGCGTTCAGCTGCCCCAGCTCCGCGGTGCGGTTCACGAAGGTGCGGATGTCGGACGGTAGTTGACGAGGACCGGGGCGGCGTGACGTGACCGGGGGCGCTTGGTGGAAGTGCACACCTCCGGCGATGCTCCCGGCCTGAACGACATCGTGAGTCGCCCCGGAGACGTCGTTCCGTGAGTCCCCGCGGTGTTCATTGCCGTGGTCATCCGGCATATCGATATCCGGCACGGCAATCGTGATATCCGGTCATGCCGCCGCCGGCGGAGCCAGCGGGGCCACCACACGGTCGAAATACGTCTGCATGCTCTCGGCCGCCACGTACAGTTTCTCCAAATACGCCGCCCATTCCTGTACGAGGTGGGGGTCGGTGAAGCGGATCGCTCCGTCGGGGCGCCCGCTTTCGGTGTAGATAACTCGGAAAAGTACGCGGTTGCCGAGGAGGGTCAGCTCAGGCAGGAGACCCTCGGTCTCGACCGAGGCGACCGCGGTGGCAGGCAGCACGCGGACGGGATGGCCGCACTCCGCACGCATGCGCAGCCAGTGCAGTTCCCACTGCACATACGGTGTCAGTGGTTCCTCCACGACCCGGATGCGATGGAAGGGCGCGCCCCGCGATTCCTGTTCCCGGGCCTCCTGAAGTGTGTCGTCACGCTCGGTTTCGAACAGGCGCAGGACTTCCGGCCAGTCCCCGTTGCGCAGGGCGTCGCGGCTTTCGTCGTTCGTCTCCTCGAAGTGCTGCAGCCGTTCGAGTTTCCAGGAATCGCTGCCGCGGATTTCCTTCCGGTGCTCCCGGAATTCACGGTGGTATTCCGGCCGCGTGAGCCGCACACCCGATGCGTCGGGGAGCAGTGGAACGGGGGTGCGGAGGTCAAGCATCGGGGATATCCGCCTTCGCTGCGCTGAGCATGTTTCCCGGGATGACGACCAAGCGCTCGTCAGGGCCGAGGCGTACGTCTTCCGGCAGGCGCGAGCCGTACTGGTCGCTGAGATCGCGGCCTATGACGGCAACATCGCCATTGCTCAGTTGCCAGATGTCCGGGCAATCCTCTTCGTCCTTGGAATTACCGAGTTCCGCCGCGGACTTCCCCAGCCGTTTGGTGAATGACGCTGACGGGTCGGCTTCCCAGGCGCGGGCCATGGCGGCCTCCAGATCCCGATGGCGTGCACGGTCCTGCGGACGATACCGGACACGACGGGTGCGGGGAGCGGGTGATTCGGCCACCACCGGCCATGCAGGTGGTGGAAGATCCCCGCCCCCGCGGCGCCTACTTCCCGTACCCCTCCAGGAACGCCCCGATCCGCGTAACCGCCTCCGTCAAATCATCCTTATTAGGCAACGTCACCAACCGGAAATGATCCGGCGTCGGGTGATTGAACCCCGTCCCATGGACGATCATGATCTTCTCCGCGCGGAGGAGGTCGAGGACGAGTTCGCGGTCGTCGGTGATCTTGTAGATCTTGGGGTCGAGGCGGGGGAAGGCGTAGAGGGCGCCCTTCGGCTTGACGCAGGTGACGCCGGGGATCTGGGTCAGCAGGTCGTAGGCCGTGTCGCGTTGTTCCAGGAGGCGGCCGCCGGGGAGGACCAGGTCGTTGATGGACTGGCGGCCGCCGAGGGCGGTGGCTACGGCGTGCTGGGCCGGCATGTTGGCGCACAGGCGCATGTTGGCGAGGATCGTCAGGCCCTCGATGTACGACGTGGCGTGGGCCTTCGGGCCGCAGACCGCGAGCCAGCCGCTGCGGTAGCCGGCGACGCGGTACGCCTTCGACAGGCCGTTGAAGGTGAGCGTCAGCAGGTCGGGGGCGAGGGCGGCGAACGGGGTGTGGGTGACGCCGTCGTAGAGGATCTTGTCGTAGATCTCGTCGGCGCAGACGATGAGGTGGTGGCGGCGGGCGATCTCGGCGATGCCGTGGAGGAGCGCGTCGTCGTAGACCGCGCCGGTGGGGTTGTTCGGGTTGATCACGACGATCGCCTTGGTGCGGTCGGTGATCTTGGATTCGATGTCGGCGAGGTCCGGCATCCAGTCGGCCTGCTCGTCGCAGCGGTAGTGGACGGCGGTGCCGCCGGAGAGGGAGACGGACGCCGTCCACAGCGGGTAGTCCGGTGCGGGGACGAGGGCCTCGTCGCCGTCGTCGAGGAGCGCCTGCATGGACATCTGGATCAGCTCGGAGACGCCGTTGCCGAGGTAGATGTCGTCGACGGAGACCTCGACGCCCTTGGTCTGGTAGTGCTGCATGACCGCGCGGCGGGCGGAGAGCAGGCCCTTGGCGTCGCCGTAGCCGTGGGCGGTGCCGACGGAGCGGAGGATGTCCTCCAAGATCTCCGGCGGGCACTCGAAGCCGAACGCCGCGGGGTTACCGGTGTTGAGCTTGAGGATGCGGTGGCCTGCCGCTTCCAGCCGCATCGCCTCCTCCAGCACCGGGCCGCGGATTTCGTAGCAGACGTTGGCGAGCTTCGTTGACTGGATGACCTGCATGTCCGCCACTTTACGGGCGCTCAGGGGGCCCGGCGCGGATCTTGGAGGACATCCTCCGCTCCGTCGGCACCGCCCACGGCTACGGCGACGCCCTGGCTCTTATACACATCTCCGAGCCCACGAGACGCTCATGAATC
>NZ_VKJP01000264.1 GCF_007280575.1 Streptomyces benahoarensis | reverse complement strand
CCCCTGCGGCACGCCCCGCCTGACGGGACTCCCCCGCCACGCCCACGAGCCCCGGCGCGACGGCCTGCCCGCACCTCGCCGCTCCGCACACCTTCGCCATGCCGCCCTCCCCCTCCCTTCCGTTCCGTCTCCGCCGGACGCGCGGGTGTCGTCAGGTTCCGGTCGTTCCGGCGCCGTTCCCGGCCGCTTCCCTCACATCACCGGACCGTGCCGACGCCCTCGTCCGACCTCGTCATCCAAGCTAACGGCGACCACTGACAACGGCCCGCGAAGCGACGTTGCGCGGGCGCCTCGGGAGGACAATGCGCGCATGTCGCACCTTCCCCTCGCCACCCCGTTGTTCGCCCTCCATCCGGGTCAGGGTCCGCGTCAGTTCGCGGAGTTGGCCCTCGCGCTGCTGCTGTCGTCGCTGATCGGGCTGGAACGGGAGGCCCGGCAGAAGAGCGCCGGGCTGCGCACCCATACGCTCGTCGGGGTCGGCAGCGCGCTCTTCATGGAGGTGTCGATCCACGGCTTCGGCGGGATGCTGGGAATGGACGGCGTGGCGCTGGACCCCTCCCGTGTCGCCGCGCAGGTCGTGTCCGGTATCGGCTTCATCGGCGGCGGCCTGATCTTTGTGAAGAAGGACGCGGTCCGGGGCCTGACGACCGCCGCCACCATCTGGCTGACCTGCGCCATCGGCATGGCGTGCGGCGGCGGGCTGCCGCTGTTGGCCCTCGGGGCGACGGCGGTGCATTTCCTGATCGTGCGCGGTTTCGCAAAGGTGTCGGAGCGGATCGGCGCCACGCCGTCACCGGAGCGGTTCGAGCTGCGACTGACGTACCGCTCCCAATGGGGTCTGCTGGGGCGGATGCTGGAACTGTGTACCGGCAGCGGCTTCCTCGTGTCCGATGTGCAGGTGGAGACCGGCCCTCCGGAGGGCGCCGCCGCGGAGGTCCTGCTCCGCCTCGAAGGCACCGCGTCGGCGCACGCCCTGGTGGAGGCGCTCGCCGAGCTCGACGGGGTGCGTGGAGTGCAGCTGGGCCGGCAGGCGGACTCGACCGAGTGACGGCCGCGCGCCCTCAGAGCAGTTCCGCCTCCTCCAGCAGACGGCGCACCGCGTCGCGTGCGGCACCGTCGAGCGGGATCTGCGGCGGCGCGGTGTCCGGGCAGCCGATGACGCCCAGGAGATGCAGCGCCGCTTTGAGCGCTCCCAGGGCCGACGATCCGCGGCCCATCAGCCTCTCGTCGCCGACGTCGGTGAGCGCGAACAGCGCGGCGAGCCGGTCCTGCTCCTTGGCGGCCGCGCGCCAGTCCCCCGCGCGGGCGCGCTCGTAGAGCCGTACGTAGGCCGCGGGGTCGAGGTTGCCGAGGCCCGGGACGATGCCGTGCGCCCCGGCCAGCAGGGCGCCGTCGACGGAGAGTTCGCAGCCGGTGAGCACCGAGAACGGCCGGTCCAGGGTGGGCAGCCGTACCAGGAGGCGGCGTAGTGCACCGGTGTTGCCGCTGCTGTCCTCGACTCCATCCAGTACGCCGTCCGCCGCCAGTTCGAGCACCGTATCCACGGGCAGTTCGGTGGGGACGGACGCGGGGGCGTTGCAGGCGAAGAGCGGCAGGTCCACGGCGGCGCGGATGCGGCGGTAGTGGTCGGCGATCTCGGCCGGGTGGGTGCGGGTGCAGAAGGGTGCGGTGGCCACGATGCCGTCGGCGCCCAGGGCCTGGGCGGTACGGGCGTGGTCGAGGACGCGGGTGGTCGCCATGTCGATGGCTCCGGCCAGCACGGGAAGTCGTCCACGGGCCGCCGCGACGACCGTTTCGATGACGGTGCTGCGTCTGCCGTCCGACAGGCAGGCGGCCTCCCCGGTGGAGCCGAGCACGAACAGGGCGTCCACTCCGGCGTCGATGAGGTGCTCGGTGAGGGAGGCGAGCGAGTCGACGTCGACGCGACCGGACGCGGTGAGCGGCGTGCACACGGGCGGCACGACGCCCGTGAGTGGTGCGGGGAGGGGCATGCAGGTCCAGCCTTCTGCCGTACGGGGCCGGTGGTGCGGGTGCGCGGCGGGGGCACACAGGGCGGTGGGGGCCCGTGCCCGTGCCGCCGTCCGGACATGGGACGTCCCATGTCATCGGTGAATGTGGACCAGGCCAGGCGGGGTGTCAAGACCGCGGGCCCCGGGGGTACTTCCTCAACGGACGGGAAACGGCGGCCGGACTTCATGAGTACGGGGATTCGGGAGGCCACCTGGGAGTGACGGCTGCGCCCGCGAATCCGGGGGTGACCGTCATCGCCTCGGACCTTGACGGGGAGGGCTTTCCCTACGTCACGGATGTCTTGCAGCGCCGCGTCGTGATCCGTCGGGGGGGGGGCCGGAGTCCCCCCCGACGCCGGGCCGAGGCACGGTCCAGGCGCCGGGCCGAGGCCGTGGCTCAGCTGGCGGCCAGTGCCCGACGACAGAGGGCGTCGGCCGCGCGGGTCGTCTCGGGGAGCCGGTATTGCGGTGCCAGTCGGAGGGTGTGGGCGCAGGCGCCGTCGAGACCGGTGCGGTGCCCCACGGAGACGAAAACGGGCTTGACGCCCTGTTGGGTGCGCAGCGCCCGGCCCACCTCCTCCGTGGTGCCGTCGAGGTCGTCCAGGAGCGGCGAGGTCGCCCCGCGTCCGTCGCCGGGAGCGTCGTAGCGGAAGGTGAAGGGGTTCTTGGCGACGCCGATCGTGGGCAGACCGGTCAGGACTCCGAGGTGGCTGGCGAGCCCGAAGCGTCGCGGGTGCGCCCGCCCGTAGCCATCGCACACCACCAGGCCGGGTGTCCGCGCGAGACCGGCCAGCGCGTCGATGACCGTCGGGATCTCCCGGAAGGCCAGTAGCCCCGGGACGTACGGGAAGGAGATCCGGCCGACCGCGGTGGCCTCGTCCACGATCTCCAGGGTGCGGGCGTCCAGCGCCACGGCCGCGGCCGCGACGACGTCCCGTCCGTCGTCGTACGCCACGTCGACGCCGACGACGGTGCCCTCGAAGTCCGGCGGCGGGCCGGGTTCGTCGAGGCGCACATGGCGCCGCAGTCGGTCCTGGACCGCGCGCGCCTCGGCCTCGTCGGCCGGCCAGTTCCGCAGTTCGTCATCGAGGGAGACGGGGCTGGTGTTGTCCATGATGACGCCACGGTATCGAACGGGCGGACCCACACCCCGCCGCCCACCGGGCCGCCGGCGGGCCCGGTCGGCGGTCACGGGTCACTGCACCACTTCCGTGGCGGGAGCGGGGGCGGACGTAGGGGGGGGCCAGCGGCCTCCGTTGCTCCAGTAACTCTGGATCTCCTCCAGGTGACGCCCCTTGGTCTCGGGCGCCGTGAAGGAGGCGAAGACCAGCGCGCCCAGCGCCAGCACGCTCAGCCCGGCGAACGTCCAGGAGGCCCCGATCCAGGCCATCAGGGACGGGAAGAACTGCGCGATGAGGAGGTTGGCGACGAGGTCGGCGGTGAGCATCACCGATGCGCCCGTCGACCGGAGCTGCGCAGGGAACGCCTCGCTCGCGTAGACCCATATCAACGAGCCGAAGCCGAAGTTGAAGGCCGCGGTGAACAGCAGAATCGCACCGAAGCCGACCCAGGTCGTGGTGCCGTGCAGCTCTCCCACGCCGAAGACGACCGTGAGCACGGCGAGCATGACGACCATCGTGCCGATGCCGGTCAGCAGGACCACGCGGCGGCCCAGCCGATCGATGATGAGAATCGCCAGCACGGTGGCGGCCAGCGAGGCGAGTTGCACGAACGAGGGCAGCAGGAAGTTCAGCCCGTCGCCGATGAATCCCATCTGCGCAAAGATCTGCGGGCTGTAGTAGGTCACGGCGTTGATGCCGGTGATCTGACAGAAGAAGCCGAGGCCGACGACGAAGACCGTGGCGCGGAGGTAGGGCTTGTGCAGCAGGGAGCCGGCGGAGCCACCGCTCTCCGCGGTGAGCGCCGCGCCGACCGCAGCCACCTCGGTGCGCGCGTCGACATCCGGATCCGTCATCGTCATGACCTCGACCGCGCGCTCGGTCCGCCCTTTGAGGACGTACCACCGGGGCGTGTCCGGCAGCCGGAACAGCGGGATCATGACCAGCGCCGCGGGGATCGCCGACGCCCCCAGCATCCACCGCCAGTGACCACCGTCGGCCAGGCCCCAGTTGACGAAGTACGTGATGACGATGCCGGTGACAGTCGCGACCTGGTAGGCGGCGACGGACGCGCCACGGATACGCGCGGGTGTCGATTCCGCTATGTACAGCGGGGCGGCGACGATCGATATACCGATCGCCACCCCGAGCAGGAAGCGGACCGCGTCGAGGACGACGACATTGGGCGCGAGTGCGGAGAGCGCGACGAAGAGGGCGTACGAACCCGCGACGATCAGCATCGCGGCCTTGCGGCCGAAGGCGTCCGCCAGCTTGCCGCCGAGCAGCGCACCAACGACGCAGCCGCCCACGAGAATGCTGTTGACCAGGCCCTTTTCCGCCTCGGTGAGGTGGAAATCCCGGCTGAGGAACACCAGCGCGCCGGAGATGCTGCCGGAGTCGTAGCCATAGATGACGCCGACGAAGGCCCCGGTCAGCGCGAAGAGCCGCCCCGTACGGCGGGTCTTCCCGGACGGTGGTGGCGGGGGCGTCTCGGAGAGCGTTGCAGTGGACATGGCGGGTCCTTCGCGCAGCGTGCCGACCTACTCATGACTGATCATGCAACTATTGCATTCTTTTCACTCAACTATCAACAGTATTCAGTGAACCCCGATCACCGAACACCCACCGCCTGAAAGGGGCCAGTCGAGCGATGGCCCGCACCCCACCTCTCGAACGTTTCACTCGCACGAGGGATAGCCCGACCGACCCGCAATGCGTAGAGTTGATTACAACAGTAAGAAAGAACGCACTTCCACTCATCAATCGCGCAGATGAGAAGCCGAGCAGTTCAACCCACCGTTCACGAAGGGTGTGCCATGAGCGAGACGTCCTACATGGAGCAGGAGCTGCACAGTCAGCCGGAGACCTGGGCCGAGGCCGCCGGGATCGGCGCCGCGGATGGTCCGCTGCCGGAGCCGGGGCAGCGGGTGGCCGTCATCGGCTGCGGAACTTCCTGGTTCATGGCGCAGTCGTACGCGGCGCTCCGCGAGAGCTCCGGAGCCGGGGTGACCGACCCCTTCGCCGCCTCGGAGGCTTTCCTCGGTGACGCACGCGGCTACGACGCGGTGGTGGCGATCACCCGCTCCGGCACCACGACTGAGGTACTGCGCGTCCTGGAAGCCATCAGGGGCCGCATCCCGACGGTGACGATCCTGGGCGACCCCGACACCCCGGCGACGGAACTCTCGGACAAGACCGTCATCCTGCCCTTCGCCGACGAACGCTCCGTGGTCCAGACCCGCTTCGCCACCACCGCCCTGACACTGCTCCGCGCGCACCTGGGCGAGGACCTGACCGAGACGATCCACGACGCACGGGGCGCGCTCACCACCCCGGTCGTGCAGGAGTGGGTGGAAGCCGAGCAGTTCACTTTCCTGGGCACGGGATGGACCTACGGCCTGGCCAACGAGGCGGCCCTCAAGATGCGGGAGGCGTCCCAGAGTTGGACGGAGTCCTACCCGGCGATGGAGTACCGCCACGGCCCGATCTCGATAGCCGCCCCGAACCGGGTGACCTGGCTCTTCGGTGCCGCCCCGGCGGGCCTGGAGGCAGAGGTGGCCCGCACCGGCGCTCACTTCGTCCGCCACGACCGCGACCCGCTCGCGGACCTGGTGCTGGTACAGCGAGTGGCCCTGGAACGAGCCCGCGCCCGGGGCCTCGACCCCGACAGCCCGCGCAGTCTGACCCGGTCCGTGATGCTCACCGTTCCGGCGGCCCGGTAGGCAGCGACCCGACCCGCACACAAGGGAGTCAGCACCCCATGCCTCTCGTTTCCACCTCCTCACTCATCGACGCCGCGCGGGTGAACGGCGTCGGCGCCGCGGCCTTCAACGTCATCCACTTGGAGACCGCCGAGGCGCTGGTCACCGCCGCTGAGCGAGCCGAAGCGCCCCTCATCCTGCAGATCAGCGAGAACTGCATTCGATATCACGGCGGTCTGCGCCCGATCACACTGGCCACCCTCGCGCTCGCGGAGGATTCGTCCGCCGCCATCGCCGTACATCTGGATCACCTGACCGATCCGGAGCTGGTCCATCAGGGCGCGGCGGTCGGTGTGCGTTCCTTCATGGTGGACGCCTCGGCGCTCCCCTACGAACAGAACGTCGCCACCACCGCCTCCCTCACCGCCTGGTGCCATGAGCGTGACGCCTTCGTCGAGGCGGAACTCGGCGAAGTCGGCGGAAAGGACGGTGTGCACGCGCCCGGCGCGCGGACCGATCCGGACGAGGCGCTGGCGTTCGTCGACGCGACGGGCGTCGACGCGCTGGCGGTCGCCGTCGGCTCCTCTCATGCGATGCGGGAACGGACGACGGTGCTGGACAAGGAGTTGATCTCCCGCCTGCGCGAAACGCTCCCGGTGCCGCTGGTGCTGCACGGGTCGTCCGGAGTGCCGGACGCCGAGTTGCAACGCGCCATCGCCGCCGGAATGACGAAGATCAACATCTCCACGCATCTGGTGTCGGTGTTCACCCGGTCCATACGGGAGACGCTGGGAGCCGACGCCGAGCTCATCGACTCGCGTAAGTACCTGAAACCGGCAAGGGAGGAGGTGGCCAGGGAAGCCGCCAGGTTGCTGGGGGTGGTGAACACCGCGCCCGACCTGCCCGGGCAGTACGCGGCGCAGGCGCCGGCGGCGCGGGGGTGAGCGGCGGGAACGTTGCCATGGCGCGGCTAGGCTCGCCGCATGAAGCGCCATGAACGGATGAACGCACTGCTTGAGCTGCTCGGCGAACGGGGCCGGGTGGACGTCGAGGAGGCGGCGACCGCGCTGGAGGTCTCCGCTGCCACGATGCGGCGCGACATGGACGCACTCGCCGAGCAGCAGCTGCTGACCCGCACCCGGGGCGGGGCGGTGCTCAGCTCGGTGGCGTACGACCTGCCGATCCGCTACAAGCACGCGCATCGATCCGAGGAGAAGGAGGCAGTGGCACAGGCTGCGGCGCGGTTGGTCGAGCGCGGCGATGTGGTCGGCCTGAGCGGAGGCACCACCACGACGGCCATCGCCAGGGCACTGGCCGTCCGTCCGGACTTCGCCGAAGCCGGGCCGCAGCCCCATCTGACGATCGTCACCAACTCCCTCAACATCGCCAACGAGCTGGCGGTACGCCCCCAGATCAAGATCGTGCTGACCGGCGGCGTGGCGCACTCCCGCTCCTTCGAGCTGGTGGGCCCGTTCAGCGAGTTGGTGCTCCAGCAGATCTCGGTGGACCTCGCGTTCATCGGCGCCAACGGAATGGACCCGGTGATGGGAGCGACGGTTCACGACGAGGCCGAGGCCCGGATCAACCACTTGATGGCCGAGCGGGCACGGCGAGCGGTCGTCGTCGCCGACTCGTCGAAGATCGGCGCGCGCTGCTTCGCCCGGATCGGCGGCGCGGAGGTGTTCGACACCTTCATCACGGACGGTGGTGCGCCCGAGCAGGCGGTCCGGGAGTTCACCGATCGTGGACTGAAGGTGGTGACGGCGGGGACCGTTGACGCTGGGTGAGCAACGGGGCCGTTGACGGTCGGGGGCCCGGGCCCCCGGGGTGGGCTTGTGC
>NZ_VKJP01000263.1 GCF_007280575.1 Streptomyces benahoarensis | reverse complement strand
ACGTACGGGAGGGCGGGGAGGCCCAGGACGGGGGCGATCCAGGTGTTGGCCTCGGGGCCCCAGGTGCTGGCCCACACGAGGCGGTAGCCGAGCGCCAGCAGCAGCGGGCCGTGCCGGGGGTCGAGGCGTACCGGCAGCGGCGGATGCGGCTCCTCCCAGCCCGTGGGGCGCATCGGCAGGGTGGTGTATCCGGCCGGGGCCCGTCCGGCGGGGGCCCGCCATGGGTTGAGCGGGCCGTCGACGTCGAGGAAGAGGATCGGACGCGGGTCGACCACCCGTCCGATGCTCCTCCCCCAGCCGCGCGGACGCGAGCGCTCCACGTATCCGTCCGCCGTGGCCTCGTCCGTCCGCCGTCACCTCGTCGCCGGGACGCGGAACGCGACGAGGCCGCAATTCCCCGCCGGTTCATCGAATCTTCGTAAAGTTCAGGCAAAGAGTAACGTCGAACACATCTCCGGGATCATGGTCGCCATTCCCCGGGAATTACTTTTCCACTCCAGGAGCGAAGCCACTACCACACCTCTCACCGCCAACCTCCGGGCAACCCATTCGCGCCACGTCCACAATTCGCCAGATGGCCGATTTTCACCCATGAGGCCACGGCCACTGCCACCCCTTTTGCACCGCCAACACCTGCGGAAACGCGATCGGTTCACTGCTTTTCCGCACTCTTCATCGACAATTGCGTCACAGCTGGATCGCGCACGCAACCATCCCCGTCTTCCCGTCCGTCTGAGACCACATCAAGAGACGCCCGATGCGGAAATACCTCCGCGCCGGCGCGGCGATCGGCACGGGAGGACACCATTGCGCGGCTCATTCAGGACGGCCGTGGAGGAACCTGCACAGCGCATTCCCGTCGTGGTGCACGCACCGGATCCCATTTCCCGGGAAGGGACCATCAGTCAGCTGCGTGGCCATGCCGTGATCGACCTCGTCGACGAGGCGACCGCCCAGCAGTCGGGCGGCGTCGCGGTGCTGCTCACCGAGTCCCTCGACGAAACCATGCTCGGCTGGCTGCGGCGGCTGGTGCGCAGCGACGGCATGCACGCCGTTCTCGTCGTGAGCCTGATCCGCGAGGCGGAGCTGCTGGACATCATCGAATGCGGGGTCGGCGCCATCGTCTGGCGCCGCGAGGCCACCGGCAACCGCCTCCTCCAGGCGGTCATCGCCGCCTCCCGGGGCGACGGCGACCTCCCCGCCGATCTGCTCGGACGGCTGCTCAGCCAGGTCGGTTCGCTGCGCCCGGGCACGCTCGGTGTCCCCGGTGTCCGCCCCTCGGGGCTCTCCCAGCGCGAGGTCGACGCGCTGCGGCTGGTCGCGGAGGGCATGGACACCAATGAGATCGCCCGGAAGCTGGCGTACTCCGAACGCACCGTCAAGAACATCATGCAGGGGCTGACGACCCGTCTGAGCCTGCGCAACCGCGCGCACGCCGTGGCCTATGCGCTGCGCGAGGGCTACATCTCGTGAGGGCCGTACGCGGCCGACTGGAGCGACACTGAATGATCCACGAAGTGGACGAGGTCATCGAGGGACTGCTGAGCGGCGGGGTGCTCGCCGGCACCGGCATCGAGATCGCCTTCGACGCGCCGACCCGCACCTGGGCGTCCCGGCGCAACTCCCCCACCCTCAACGCCTATCTGTACGACATCCGCGAGGACACCGCACGGCGTGAGGGCGGCACCGTGCCGGTGCGCGACGAGCGGGGCGCCGTGGTGCGCCGGCGCCGTCCGCCGCGCTGGTTCCGGCTGTCGTACCTGGTCACCGCCTGGACGAAGCGGCCGCAGGACGAACACCGGCTGCTCTCCGCGGCCCTCGCCTCACTGCTCCCCCACGAGCTGCTGGCACCCGCGCAGCTGCCGGGGGCGCTGGGGGCGCTCGGGCTGAGCGTGCCGCTCGTCGTCGGCGCGACGCCGGGCGACGCCCGCTCGCGCGCCGAACTGTTCTCCGCGCTCGGCGGTGAACTCAAGCCCTCCGTCGACCTGATGCTGACCGTGCCGTTCCCGGGCTTCCCGGAGTACGACGCGGGGCCGCCGGTCACCGAGGGCGCGGTGGTCTCCGCCCGGGAGCTGGACGGCCCCCTCGCGGACGCGCCCCGCGCGCACCAGGAACGGCACCTCAAGGATGTGGCACGGCCCGCTTCCGTCGCCGACACCGCGGAGGCGCCCGGTGAGCGGTGAGGCGCCCGCCCCCGGCCCCGCCACCGACCCGGCGCAGCCGCTGGCCGACCGGCTGGCCGCGCTGCGGGAGCGGGTCGCCGCGCTGGTCGCCCGGCGTGGCGCGGACGACCCGACGGCCGGCGATCCGCTGCGCGGCCTGTACCTCTCCGGCGACGCCGTACGCCACCGGCTGCGCGGCGAGGCCGAGGCCGGGGGCCCGCCGCCCGAGGGGTGGGCGGAGCCGGAGCCGCCGGACGGTGCCGCGGAGCCCGGCGACCGGCTGGGCCTGCTCGCCCGGCGGCTGGGACTGACCCCGCTGGACACCACCGTCCTGCTCATCGCCCTCGCCCCCGACCTCGACCGGGGCTTCGAGCCGCTGTACGGCTATCTCAACGACGACGTCAGCCGACGCCGTGCCACCACGGGGCTCGCCCTCGACCTGTGCGGGCTGCTCGCCCCGGACGGCGCGGGCGCCGCGGCGCGGGCCCGTTTCCATCCGTCGGCGCCGCTGTCCGCGTACGGGCTGCTGTCCGTCGAGGAGACCGACCGCCCGTTCCTCGGCCGGTCGCTCCGCGTCCCGGACCGCGTCGCCGCCCATCTCCTGGGCGACGGCGCCCCCGACGCCGCGCTCGCCGGGTATGTCACGGAGCTGCCCGGCGACCCGGCGGACGAGCCGACCGCACCGGACGACCGGCTCGGTGCGCTGCTCGCGGCGGGCCCGGCCATCGTCTATCTGCGCGAGCACCGCGACGGCGACGGGCTGGCCCGCGCCGCGGCCGCGCTGCGCGCCGCGGGCCGTGCGGCGCTGCACTTCACGCCACCGGCCGCGCCGCGGCGGCCCGACGGCGGGACGGCCGAGGCGGCGCCGGACGAGCGGGGCCCGGTGGCGGCCCTGCTGCGCGAGGCCCGGCTGCGCGACTGCGCGGTGGTCGTCGCCCCGCTGCCGGACGAACCGGGCGCGCTGATGCGGGAGTTGGCGGTGCCGGATGTGCCGGTACTGCTGTGCGGGACGCGGCCGTACGACCCGCTGTGGTGTGCGCGTGATCCGCTGGTGCTGGAGGCGCCGCGGACCCGGGCGGGCGCGGTGGACACCTGGGAGGCGGCGCTCGGCGCGGACGCCGCGGCGGCGGACCTCGACCTGGCGGCGGCGGTCGCCCCGTACCGTCTCGACGGGGAACGGATCCGGCGGGCCGCCCGCTCCGCGCGGGCCCTGGCGGCGCTGGAGGGCACCGCGCTGACCTCCGCGCATCTGCGGCACGCCGCCCGGCAGCAGTCGGCGTCCGGTCTGGAGCGGCACGCCCGGCGGATCCGCCCGGACGTCGGCTGGGCCGATCTGGTGCTGCCGGACGGGCCGCTCGGACAGCTGCGGGAGCTGGCGCTGCGCGCCCGCCACCGCGACCGGGTCCTCGGCGACTGGCGGCTCAGCGCCGGCGGCGGGCGGGGCCGGGGCGTACTGGCGCTGTTCGCCGGGGACTCCGGGACCGGCAAGACGCTGTCGGCGGAGGTGGTCGCCGCCGACCTCGGCCTCGACCTCTACGTCGTCCAACTCTCCTCCGTTGTCGACAAGTTCGTCGGCGAGACCGAGAAGAATCTGGAGCGGATCTTCACCGAGGCGGACCGGACGGACGCGGTGCTGCTCTTCGACGAGGCCGACGCCGTCTTCGGTAAGCGGTCCGAGGTGAAGGACGCGCACGACCGGTACGCCAACATGGAGAGCGCCTATCTGCTCCAGCGACTGGAGGCGTTCGACGGCATCGCCGTGCTGACCACCAATCTGCGGGCCAACATCGACGACGCGTTCACCCGGCGGCTGGACCTGGTCGTCGACTTCCCGTTCCCCGATGCCGGGCAGCGGCTGGCGCTGTGGCGGCACAGCCTGGCGCATGTGCCGTGCGCGGAGGGGATCGATCCGGGGCCGTGCGCCCGGGAGTTCGAGCTGTCGGGCGGTTCGATCCGCAGCGCGGTGGTCACCGCCGCGTACGCTGCCGCCGGGCGCGGCGGGCCGGTGACCGACGCGGATCTGCTCACCGGCGCCCGCCGCGAGTACCGCAAGGGCGGACGGCTGGTGCTGGACGACACCGGCTGGTGACGTGGCCGGCCACCGGCCACGTGGAAGGGTCCGCCGTCCAGGGGACGGCGGACCCTTCCCCCATGCATCGGGCGTGCCCGCTCACGGCTTGACGATGGACCAGCCCTGGTCGTCGTCGGTGGTGCAGTCGAAGAGGGTGAGCGGCAGCCGGTCGGCCATGTCCTCGTTGCGGCTGTGGTAGCCCTCGACGTCCAGGCAGAGGCCGGCGCTGTTGTAGTTGTGGATCCAGTACATGCCGCTGGCCGGGATCTTCTCCACCCACCAGCCCTGGTTGCCGTCCCGCTGGCCGCGGCAGCCGGACTCGATGATGTGCGTGCCCTTCCCCTGCGGGTCACGGCTCGGCAGGTCCAGGCAGTAGCCGTCCCGCACGTTCTTGACCTGGAACAGGTCGCGCCCGCCGGGGCCCGCGCCCTTGCCCTGCTGCAGCACCTCGAAGGTCCAGACCTGGTTGTCCTCGGACGGATTCTCGTTGCAGGCGTACTGCCAGACCGGGCCGCCCGCGCTGCCCCGGTCGCTGCCGGGCAGGTCGACGCACTTCTGCGTGGTGCCGTTGCGCAGCAGGACGTTGTGGAGATGCGCGTTCGGGTCCGGCTTCGGCTTGTTCCCGCCGCCCCCGCCGCCGCCGTCGTTCTTCGGTCCCTGCGTGGTCTGCTGCGGTGACGGCTGCTGGGCGGGCGCCGACGGCTGGATCGTGTGCGCCGTCTGGCCGGGCGCCTTGTCCGTCGCCTTGGTGCTGACGTCCGGCTTGTACGTCAGCCAGATCATCACGAACGCGATGGCCAGCCCCAGCAGCAGGCTGAACAGCACCCCGAGCCAGCGCGGCAGCAGCCCCGGCTGGACGTACGTACCGCGCACCGGCAGCGGTTCGGCACCGGAGCGCTGCACCGACAGCGTGTAGGGCCGGGACTGCTTGGCGCCCGCCCAGATGATCTGCCGCGGCTTGAGCGTGGTCTTCAAGAACGCCGCCCGCCCCGGCTCGATCTGCACATTCGCCGGGTTGATGTCGTACGACAGCTGATCGCTGTTGTCGTGGCCGCTGACGGACGCGGTGAGCTTGACGTTGCCGAGGTTGTCGATGGCGAGCCGGGGGCGGCCGCGGAACCGGCCGGTGACGTTGGTCGGGACGAGTTCGGCGCGGACCTCGCTGAACGGGGTGACGGTGATGTTGCCCTCGGGAACGGTGGTGGCCTCGGGGAACTCCGTCGGGATGATCTGGACACCGTACGGGTGGGGGCCCGCGGCGGCGTCGGGGGTGCGGGGCGGAGCGAACGTCAGCTCCACCGTGCCCGTGGTGCCCGGATAGAGCCGGAGGGTCCCGGGCTCGACGGTCGTCCAAGATGCCAGATCGCCCACCGGGACGCAGCGGTATTCGTCGACGACGTCGCCGGTGTTGCGCAGCCGTAGCCGCACGGTGGTGCTGCCGCCCGGGTCCACAGTGGTCGAGGCGGGTTCGAGAGAGGTCCACAAGCTCATACGGCGACCGTATGGCGAGGCCGGGGGGCGTGTCGCAGGACTGGGGGCAGGGTCGACTGCCCCTAGGGACGCAACCGGCTGCCCTCGGGGCCTGCACGGGCTGCACCCGGGCCCCCGGGGCACTCCGGAACCCGGCCCACCGCAGGTCAACGGGGGCCTCACGCGGCGTCCGGCGACCCGATGCCCGGGCCCCGGCTGCCCGTTGGGGCATCGGCGCTGCCCCCGCTACGGCCCCGACGGACCTTCCGGACGCCAGGGGGCGGCGACAACAGTGGCGTACTCCACCGTCATACGGTTGTCGTACCCCGAGGAGAACCAGCGCATGCCGT
Organism: Streptomyces benahoarensis; assembly: GCF_007280575.1. Lineage (GTDB taxonomy): Bacteria > Actinomycetota > Actinomycetes > Streptomycetales > Streptomycetaceae > Streptomyces > Streptomyces benahoarensis. The sequence continues at coordinate 1,635 of NZ_VKJP01000263.1, read as the reverse complement.
CGTATCTGTCGCCCGGCGTCTACGTCGAGGAGGTCGCCAGTGGCTCTCGCCCGATCGAGGGGGTCGGCACGTCCGTGGCGGCCTTCGTGGGCCTGGCGCCCACGGGGCCGCTGAACCAGCCGACACTGGTGACCAACTGGTCCCAGTACGTGGCCGCCTTCGGCGAGTTCACCGACGGCTACTACCTCGCCCACTCCGTCTACGGGTTCTTCAACAACGGCGGTTCGGCCGCCTACGTGGTGCGGGTCGGCGGCGCCGGCGCGGACGCCGCGCAGGAGAACGCGGCACCGGCCGCGGTCCCGGCCGCCGCCGCGCCCGCCGAGCTGACGCCGGGTGAGCCCGCCGCCCTGGGCACCTTCGCGGTCCGGGCTCTGACGTCCGGCACCGGCGGCGGCGCGCTCAGCGTCGAGGTCGCCGACCCGGAGGGCGAGGGCCCGGCCGAGCGGTTCCGGCTGCTGGTCAAGGATGGCGACAAGGTCGCCGAGACCTTCGACGTCAGCGCCAAGAAGGGCAACCGCAGCTACGTCGTCACGCAGGTCAAGGAACGCTCCAAGCTGATCACCGTCCTGGAGGCGGCGCCCGCGGCCCAGTTGGCGCGCCCCGACAACCAGACGGTGGAGCTGGCCCGGCCCGTCCGGACGCCCGCGGCCCCGGCGCCCGCCGTGCCGGGTGCGGCCCCGGCCGTCCACCCCGGCCCCGCCGAGTACCTCGGTGACTCCGCCGACCGCACCGGTTTCGGTGGCCTGGAGGCGGTCGACGAGATCTCGATGGTCGCCGTCCCCGACCTGATGGCCGCCTACCAGCGGGGCGCCATCGGCCTGGAGGAGGTCAAGGCCGTCCAGCTCGGTCTGATCGCCCACTGCGAGCTGATGGGTGACCGCGTCGCCGTCATCGACCCGCCGCCCGGCCTCAACGCCCGGGACATCCGGGTGTGGCGCCAGGACACGGCGGGCTACGACTCGAAGTACGCCGCGGTGTACTACCCGTGGGTCAAGGTCTTCGACCCGGCGTCCGGCCAGACGAAGATGATCCCGCCGAGCGGTCACGTCTCCGGTATCTGGGCGCGCAACGACTTCGAGCGGGGTGTGCACAAGGCCCCGGCCAACGAGGTGGTGCGCGGCGCCGTCGACCTGGAGACCCAGATCACCCGCGGTGAGCAGGACCTGCTCAACCCGGTCGGCGTCAACTGCATCCGGGCGTTCCCCGGCCGCGGTATCCGCGTGTGGGGTGCCCGCACCCTCTCCTCCGACCCGGCCTGGCGCTACATCAACATCCGCCGGTACTTCAACTACCTGGAGGAGTCGATCCTGATCGGCACCCAGTGGGTGGTGTTCGAGCCCAACGACGAGGCGCTGTGGGCCCGGATCCGGCGGAACGTGTCCGCGTTCCTCGTCAACGAATGGCGCAACGGCGCCCTGTTCGGCTCCCGCCCGGAGGACGCCTTCTACGTGAAGTGCGACGCCGAGACCAACACCCCGGAGTCGGTCGACCTCGGCCGGGTCATCTGCGAGATCGGTATCGCGCCGGTCAAGCCCGCCGAGTTCGTGATCTTCCGGCTGGCGCAGTTCTCCAGCGGCAGCGGCGAGCTGGAGGAGTAGTGCCGCCGGGGGTGGGGCGCGGCCCCGAGCCGTGCCC
>NZ_VKJP01000262.1 GCF_007280575.1 Streptomyces benahoarensis | reverse complement strand
CGTCAGATGTGTATAAGAGAAAGCCCGTGCACGGAGGCGGAAGGCCGGACACGTCCCGGCAGATGGCGTGGAAATCCTCGGGCCCTGGCGCGGTACGGCGTCGGGGTCCTTCAACGCGTCCCCTGAAGAGGTTCGATGACCCGAGAAAACCCCCCGCGCGCCACCGACAAATTCGATGACGACGACTACCCCGCCTACACCATGGGCCGGGCGGCGGAGATGATCGGCTCCACCCCGGCCTTTCTGCGGGCCGTCGGCGAGGCCCGCCTCATCGTCCCCCTGCGCTCGGCAGGCGGCCACCGCCGCTACTCCCGCTACCAGTTGCGCATCGCGGCCCGCGCCCGCGAACTCGTCGACCAGGGCACCCCGATCGACGCGGCCTGCCGCATCGTCATCCTCGAAGACCAGCTCGAAGAGGCTCAGCGACTCAACGAAGAACTCCGCAGCAACGCGGCCGAACCGGGGCGGCGGGGCTGATGCTGCTGCCCGGGAGCGCGGTGGAATGACTCAAGGGGCATCTCGATAACTTCCGCCGTCGACGGGGACGAATTCCGTTTCGGAACGAAAAGGGTGAGCCGATCCACTCGTCCCCCTTCTGTGAGCAGATCTGACGCCCAGGCATCGCCGAGGTCGAGATTCCCAAGGGCGCCGGGCCCCATGCTCCACGGCATGCCTCTGCGTCCCTGCGGTCGCCGCAGGAGAGTCCGTTAAGGTCGTCCCGGAGCGTCTGGGGCACACCAAATGCCGCGATGGCCTTGAACGTCTACAGCCACCTCTTCCCTGAGTCGGAGGAGCGGACCGGGGCGGCGGTGGACCGGGCCTTCGGCGTCTGACGAGGAAATGTGCCCCGGATGTGCCCTCTCGGGTGGAGGGCTGAGAGTGCATACAGGTCAGAGCGATGCCATGGGGGCGCAGTGCGATTGAAGCTGGAGTTCACGACCGAACCGTTCGATCTCGACGAGGCGCCCGACCATGCGGTGGTGGCGCGGGAGGTCGTCACGGGCGCCGGGCTGGACGCCGTCGACGTGGGCCCGTTCGGCAACACCGCCGAGGGCGACGCCGGACGGGTCCTCGACGCGGTGGTCGTCCTGCTGCGCGACACCCTGGAGGCGGGCGCCACCCGCGTCTCCCTCCAGGTCAACGTGGTCGACGCTGCCGGGTCCGGGGAGGGTGTCAGGTGACGGACCCCGCGGACCACCCGTTCGTCCGGGCGGTCAAACCGCTGGTCGACGCGATGGGCGGGCAGATGGTCGCCCCCGGTCTCGCCCAGGGCGACGACGTCGTGCTCACCTGGGAGGGGGAGGAACGGGTCGCCGTGCGTCTGCCGCACCTGTCGGAATCCCTCGATCACCTGCTGGCCGAGTTGGAACGCCGCCACGGTGTGCCGCTGGCCGAACTCGACCGCAAGACCAAGCAGTCCGTCGTCCGCATCCTGGAGACCCGCGGCGCCTTCTCCGTCCGCCACGGCGTGGAGACCGTCGCCGGAGCGCTGGGTGTCAGCCGCTTCACCGTCTACAACTACCTGAACAGGGAGAACGCCGCGAAGCGGGAGGACTGAGCCCCAACGGCCGTATCACGGCGGCCGATCGGCACAAGCCGCCGTCCGGAACACCCGGGCGGCGGCTTTTCCGTTACCGACTTTTCAACAAAGTGTTGACGCGATGTTGCCGGAGGTCTTAGCTGTTCCCCAGCCGAGCAGAGTCATCAGCATCAGGCCACGGAGGCTTCCCGTGTCTTCGAGTACGACCCCGGGCCTCGCCCGGTTCAACGCGGCCGACGACGGTACGGCCCTCGCCGCACTGCACGAGGTCTGCGCCAGCCGGGCATGGGGGAGCGCACTCGCCGCCCGTCGCCCCTACGCCACCACCGACGCCCTGTACGCAGCCGGCGACGCCGCCACGGCGGAGCTGACCGCGGACGACCTGGCGGAGGCGATGGCGGGGCACCCGCCCATCGGCCGGCCGAAGCCCGGCGACCCCACCTCCTCCCGCGAGCAGAGCGGCATGGCCTCGGCCTCCGCCGCGCTCAAGGAGGAGATGCTCGCACTCAACCTCGCCTACCAGGAGAAGTTCGGGCACACCTTCCTGATCTGCGCCTCCGGGCGCACCGGGGAGCAGATGCGGGACGCCGCCCGGGACCGCATCGGCAACGCGCCGGAGCGGGAACGCGAGATCGTCCGGGCGGAGCTGGGCAAGATCAACCGCATCCGTCTGCACCGTATGACGCAGACCGCCGAAGGAGACCCCGCATGAGCAGCGAGACGGCCGCACCGACGTCGGTGTCCACGCACATCCTGGACACCAGCGTGGGCCGCCCCGCGGAGGGCGTCGCCCTCACGCTCGCCGTGCGCTCCGGACGCGACGGCGACTGGCACGCACACGGCGCCTCCGCGACCGACACCGACGGACGCTGCAAGGACCTTCCGGCCCTGCCGGAAGGCACCACCCATGTACGCCTCGACTTCGCCGTCGAGGAGTACTTCGAGTCCCGCACCCGTCAGCAAGCCGAGGAACAGCAGGACGCCCCCCGCGTAAGGGACAGCGGTGCCTTCTTCCCGGAAGTGGCGATCACCTTCGCCGTCCAGCCGGGCGAGCACTACCACGTACCGCTGCTGCTCAACCCGTTCGGCTACTCCGTATACCGAGGGAGCTAGCACCGACATGACCGCCAACCGCCCTGCCCGCCCTGTGATGCTCGGCCAGAACCAGTACGGCAAAGCGGAGAACCGCGTCGTCAAGATCGTCCGGGACGGCGACACCCACCACATCAAGGACCTCAATGTCTCCGTCGCCCTCTCCGGCGACCTCGAAGAGGTCCACCTCTCCGGCTCCAACGCCCACTGCCTCCCCACCGACACCACCAAGAACACGGTGTACGCCTTCGCCAGGGAACACGGCATCGAGTCGGCGGAGCAGTTCGGCATCCACCTCGCCCGCCACTTCGTCACCAGCCAGGAACCGATCAAGCGGGCCCGCATCCGCATCGAGGAGTACGCCTGGGAGCGGATCGCCACCTCCGACGGCAACTCCCGCTTCATCGGCGCCGACGAGGTCAAGCACTCCTTCGTCCGCAAGGGCCAGGAGACCCGGCTGTCGGAGATCACCTACGACGGCGAGCGCTGGCAGGTCATCTCCGGTCTGAAGGACCTCGTCGTCATGAACTCCACCCACTCGGAGTTCCGGGGCTACATCAAGGACAAGTACACGACCCTCAAGGAGGACTACGACCGCATCCTCGCCACCGAGGTCTCCAGCCGCTGGCGGTTCAATTGGACCGACGACGACCAGCGGATGCCCCACTGGGAACGCTCCTACGCCCAGGTCAGGAAGCACATGCTGGAGGCGTTCGCGGAGACCTACAGCCTCTCGCTCCAGCAGACCCTGTACCAAATGGGGTCCCGCATCATCAACAACCGTTCCGAGATCGACGAGATCCGCTTCTCGCTCCCGAACAAGCACCACTTCAAGGTGGACCTGGAGCCGTTCGGTCTCAAGAACGAAGCCGCCGACGGCGCCGTCTACCACGCGGCGGACCGCCCGTACGGCCTGATCGAAGCCACTGTTCTGCGCGACGGTGTCGAAGCCCTGATCCCCCAGGATCTGACCAACCTCTGACGGCTTGGACGCAGCGCCGTGCCTCGCATCCCCTCCCCGCGCCCAGGGGGGAGGGGCCGCGAATCCTTGAGGGGACCCACCCATGGCACAGCTCCCGCACGACCGGCATCAACCTGCCCCATCGGTCCACCCCGTGGACGAGAAGCCGGGGCCCAAGCGGCTGATTCCCGCCGCTCTCCAGCACATCGCCGCCATGTACGCAGGCGTCGTCACCCCGCCGCTCATCATCGGCCAGGCCGTCGGTCTGGACGCCGCCGGCCGCACCCGCCTCATCGCCGCCGGTCTCCTGATCGCCGGATGCGCCACGCTCCTGCAGACCCTCGGCATCCGCAAGGCCGTCGGCAACCGCCTGCCCTTCGTCAACGCGGCCAGCTCCGCCGGGATCACCCCGATGCTCGCCATCGCGGAAACCACCGCCAAAGGGCACCAACTCCCCGCCATCTACGGGGCGGTGATGGTCGCCGGAGTCTTCTGCCTCGCCGTCGGACCGTTCTTCGGCAGACTGCTCCGCTTCTTCCCGCCCCTGGTCACCGGCGTCGTCATCACGCTCATCGGCGTCATCCTCATGCCGGTACCGGTCGGCTGGGACCAGGGCGGCGACCAGAACGCCGCCGGGTTCGGCGACATGAAGAACCTCGCCCTCGCCGCCTTCACCCTCCTGGTGATCCTGCTCATCCAGCGCTTCGCCAAGGGCTTCGGCAAACAGGTCGCCCTGCTGCTCGGCCTGTTCTTCCACCATCTCGGCACCCGGAGCACCCCACGGACGGCGGTGCTGTCAGCCGCCCCGTCCGGCTCCGGCACTCACCTTTCGTAGGGCCTTGCCGTGCCCGCGACCGCCGTACCGAAAGCAGGAGCCCCCATGGCAGCACCGGCATCCCCTGACAGCGCGACCGAGCGGTTCGTCATCGAGAACTGCGCCGTCGCGACCGTCGACTCCCACGACACCGTCCACCCCACCGGGCACCTCGTGATCGCCGGCGACACCATCGAGGCGGTGGGCGCGGGCCCGGCCCCCGAGGACCTCGCGCACGTCACCCGCCGCATCGACGGCACCGGCCACCTGGTCACCCCCGGGCTGGTCAACACCCACCACCACTTCTACCAGTGGATCACCCGCGGCCTCGCCACCGACCACAATCTCTTCGACTGGCTGGTCGCGCTCTACCCGACGTGGGCCCGGATCGACGCGCCGATGCTGGCCGCCGCCACCCAGGGCTCCCTCGGCATGATGGTCCGCGGCGGCGTCACCACCGCCTGCGACCACCACTACGTCTTCCCCCGCGGCGCCGGCGACCTCGTCGCCGCGGAGCTGGCGGCCGCCGCCGCGATCGGCGCCCGCCTCACCCTCGCCCGCGGCTCGATGGACCGCGGCGAGAAGGACGGCGGGCTGCCCCCGGACTTCGCCGTCGAGACCACCGAAGGCGCCCTGCTCGCCACCGAGGAGGCGATCGACACCCACCACGACGCCTCCTTCGGCTCCCTGGTCCACCTCGCCGCCGCCCCCTGCTCCCCCTTCTCCGTCTCCACCGAACTCCTGCGGCAGAGCGCCGAGTTGGCGCGCCGTAAGGGCGTACGGATGCACACCCACGGCTCGGAGACGGTGGAGGAGGAGACGTTCTGCCACGAGCTGTTCGGCATGGGCCCGACGGCCTACTTCGAGACCACCGGCTGGCTCGGCGACGACGTGTGGATGGCCCACTGCGTCCATATGAACGACGCCGACATCGACGCCTTCGCCCGCACCGGCACCGGCGTCGCCCACTGCCCGTCGTCCAACGCCCGCCTCGCCGCCGGGATCGCCCGCGTCCCCGACATGCTCGCCGCCGGGGTGCCCGTCGGCCTCGGCGTGGACGGCACCGCCTCCAACGAGTCCGGCGAACTCCACACCGAACTGCGCAACGCCCTGCTCATCAACCGCCTCGGCGCCCACAAGGAGGCCGCGCTCACCGCCCGCAAGGCGCTGCGGCTGGGCACCCGCGGCGGCGCCCGGGTCCTGGGCCGCGCCGCCGAACTCGGCTCGCTGGAGCCCGGCAAACTCGCCGACCTGGTCCTCTGGAAGCTGGACGGCCTCGCCCACTCCTCCATCGCCGACCCGGTCACCGCGCTGGTCTTCGGCGCGGCGGCACCGGTGACCCTCTCCCTCGTGGGCGGCCGCCCGGTCGTCGAGGACGGTCACCTCACCCGCGTCGACGAGGACGCCGTCGCCCGCGCCGCCCGTGACGAGGCGCGGCGCCTTACCCGTATCGCCGCCGGGGGCTGACCCCGCGACGCCTGAACCGTAGCGCCGCCGGGCGACCCGCGGCGCTGCCCACCGACCCGGCCGGGAGGGACGGCTCCCGGCCGGGCTCGCGGAACCCTCGTGGCGCCGCGAGCGCCGGACCCCGGGGACGCGGGGCGCACCCCGCGTCCCCGGGCCGCCGGGCCGCCGGGCCGCCGGGCCGCCGGGCCGCCGGACCACCTCGTACCGCGGCCGTGCCCGCCACGAGCACCGCACCGCCGCATCCCGCACTCCGCCCACCGGCGTTCCGTGTCGCACCGCCCACCCGCGCGGTCGTTCGCACCCCCACCGCACCCCCACCGCGCCCGCACCCGACGCGCGCGCACCACCCGCACCACTCCCTCCGTGACAGCAGAGCGCCGCTCCCCGAAGGAGCCGCGCGGAAAACGACAGGAGGCCCGCAGTGGCCGCAACGCGGACGCCGGAGACGGACCGGAGCACCCATCCGGTCGACGAACTCCTCCCGCCCTTCACGATGTTCACCAGCGGTCTGCAACACGTGGCCGCCATGTACGCGGGGGTGGTCGCCCCGCCGATGATCGTGGGCCCGGCCTGCGGACTGAGCCCCACCGAGACGTCATTCCTGGTGGGCGCCAGCCTCTTCACCGCGGGCCTCGCCACGCTCCTGCAGACCCTCGGCTTCTGGAAGATCGGCGCCAGGCTGCCCTTCGTCAACGGGGTGTCGTTCGCCGGGGTCACCCCGATGGTCGCCATCGGCAAGGCCCAGGGGCCGGAGCACGCGCTGCCGGTCATCTTCGGCGCGATCATCGTCGCCGGGGTGCTGGGCTTCTTCCTCGCCCCCTACTTCTCCAGGCTGGTCCGCTTCTTCCCGCCGGTGGTCACCGGCACCGTCATCACCCTCATCGGCGTCTCCCTGCTGCCGGTCGCCTTCAACTGGTCGCAGGGCGGCGAGGCGTCGTCCCCCGACCACGGTTCGCTCACCCAAATCGCGATGGCGGCGGCGACGTTCGTGAGCGTGCTGGTGCTGCGGCGGGTGCTGCGCGGCTTCCTGCGGCAGATCTCCATCCTGCTCGGGCTGATCGCCGGGACGCTGCTGGCGATCCCCGTCGGCCTCACCGACTTCTCCGCGCTCGGCGACGCCGCCCCGCTCGGCTTCCCGACGCCGTTCCACTTCGGCGCACCGCAGTTCAACGCCGCCGCCCTCGTCTCGATGTGCATCGTGATGCTGGTCTGCATGACCGAGTCGACGGCCGACATGCTCGCCCTCGGCCGGATCGTCGGCCGCCCCGCCGACGAGCGGACCATCGAGGGCGGACTGCGCGCCGACACCCTCGGCACCGCCCTCAGCCCGCTCTTCAACTCCTTCGCCACCAGCGCCTTCGCCCAGAACATCGGGCTGGTGGCGATGACGAAGGTACGCAGCCGCTTCGTGGTGGCGACCAGCGGTGCGATCCTGCTGCTCCTCGGGCTGTGCCCGGTGGCCGCCTCGGTGATCTCGCTGGTGCCGCTGCCGGTGCTGGGCGGCGCGGGCATCGTGCTGTTCGGCTCGGTCGCCGCCAGCGGCATCCAGACGCTCGCGACGGCGGCGCTGGAGAAGGGCGAGAACGCGCTGATCGTCGCCGCCGCCGTCGGCATCGGCCTGATCCCCATCGCCGCGCCGGACTTCTACCACGCCTTCCCCAAGGACCTGCTGGTCGTCCTGGACTCCGGCATCAGCACCGGCGCCCTGATCGCCATCGTGCTCAATTTGGCCTTCAACCATCTCGGGGGCCGGTCGGCGGCCACCGGGCATACGGAGGACGAGGCCGGAGGCGGCGAGCCCCCGCCGCCCGGCCCGGCGGACGCCCCGGACGCCACGGCCCCGCCGGCCGCCG
>NZ_VKJP01000261.1 GCF_007280575.1 Streptomyces benahoarensis | reverse complement strand
CCACGGGACCCGTCACGCCACGGGACCCGTCACGCCACGGGACCCGTCACCCCACCCCGCCCCTCACCCCGCCTCCAAAAACACCGGATTGGTCAGTGCCGCCATCCGGCCGGGCGTGCCGGGGTCCGTGGCGGGGTGCCGTATCTCCGCGCGTACGTAAGCGGCCCGGGCCGGGCTGGTGACCCAGGTGAGGGCGGTGGTGCCGCCGGGCGGTATCGCGGCGCTGTGGAGCCGACCCTGGTCCGTGTGGAAGGAGGCGGTGCAGCCGGGCGCACCGGACACGGTCAGGCGGACGGTGACGGGTGCGGTGGCGGGCACCGTCAGCCGTTCGCCGATTCCGGCGTGTTCGCCGTGGGGGCCGCTGACGTCGAAGGACAGGTCGAGGTCGGCGGATTCGGCGATCCATACGCGGCCTGCCCGTATGCCGTCGTGGAGGGCGTGGCGGGACAGGTCGTCGGCGAGGACGACGGTCTGGGGCAGGCCGATGACGTCGGGGTCGCGGTGCGCGTCGCTGTGCCCGACGGCGGGCAGCCACCGGGGACGGTCGCCCCGGGCGTGCGCCACCAGGGCGTTGTCCCATTGCGCGAGGGCGGTTTCGTCCTCGGCGGTGTACGGGCCGTTCCAGACCTCCACCGCGTCGGCGCCGTCGAGGTCGAACTTCCAGGAGCAGCCGATGCACGAGGCGTGCGGGTGTGCGGGGATGGCCAGCCCTCCGGCGCGGTGGACGGCTCGCGCGTAGGCGCCGGGGGAGGTGTCGCGGGCGCGGCGGCGCCAGTCGAGGAACGTGCCGGGGTCGGTGCCGAGCGCCACGAGGTGGCCGTTGCGGGTGGTGATCTCCTCGCCGGTGAGGATCAGCAGGTCATCGCCCCACAGGCCGTCCCAGGCGCGGTGCGAGGACGTGGTGTTGTGCTCGGAGGTGTTGAGGAAGTCCAGGCGGGCGGCGCGGGCCAGCGCGGCGATCTCGGCGGGGGTGCGCCGCCCGTCGGAGTGGACGGAGTGGACGTGGCCGTCCCCGCGGTACCAGGCGCGGCCGCGGCCCCGGGCGCGTTCGGGCGGGTACACGGGCCGCGGGGTGCGCCCGGGGGCGCCGAGGCGCAGCGTCACGGTGATCTCGTAGGTCAGGCCCTGCGGCGCGAGGGTGTACGGGCCGAGGGCGAGGTGCCAGGTGCCGGGGCGTACGGGGCCGGGGAGGTAGCCGGGGGTGGCGTCGTCGGCGCGGACGAAGAACGCGCTGCGGGCGCCGCCGGACCAGCCGCGGAAGCCCCGGCCGCCGGGGGCGGTGCCACGCTCGTCGAAGATGCCGATGTCGCAGGCGTTGCCGACGGTGCCCTCGGGGACGTCGGGCCGGTCGTAGCGGTAGGCCACGGCGATCTCCCGTACGCCGGGCGGGACCTCGACCGGTACGTAGACGTGGTCCGGGGTGCCCGGCGGCAGGTGGCCGCGGACCGTGCGGGTCAGCGTGGCCCCGTCGCCGCCACCGTTGCCGGGTGCCGGTGCCGCGGCGGCGAAGCGTACGGGCCCGAGGGCCAGCGCCCCGGCCGCGCCCGTGGCCGCGGAGAGTGTCAGTACGTCACGCCGTTCCATTCCCGCCCCCTGATGTCCGTGTCCGCCGTGTGCACGACGGCCGTGCGTGGCGGCCCGCGCGGGCCCGTCGCCGGGCCGTGGACCGCGCGGGCCGCCACGTCGTGTGCCGCCGCGTGAAAACTGTTCTACGCGGTGGTGACACGGCAGGAAAGGGCTGTGGATAACCCGCGGACGGTGAGGCAACATGCGCTGACCGACACGGCTCACACGGAGGTGCGCGCGGATGCGGATCGCGACCACGATCTTCCTTACCGACGAGACGATCCGGCCCGACCGCCTGGCCGGAGAGCTGGAGCAGCGCGGCTTCCACGGCCTCTACCTTCCCGAGCACACCCACATCCCGGCGAGCCGGGAGACCCCCGCGCCCATGGGGGAGCCGCTGCCCGACGAGTACGGCCGCTGCCTCGACCCGTTCGTCGCGCTCGGCCAGGCGGCCGCCGTCACCGAGGGGCTGCGGCTGGGCACCGGCATCACGCTCGTCGCGCAGCACGACCCCATCGACCTGGCGAAGCGGATCGCCACCCTCGACTTCCTCTCCGGCGGCCGGTTCACCCTCGGCGTCGGCTTCGGCTGGAACGTCGAGGAGGCCGCCGACCACGGGGTGCGCTGGTCCACCCGCCGGGACCTGGTGCGCGACCGGATGGCGCTGATGCGGGCCCTGTGGGCGCCCGAACCCACTGCTTACGAGGGACCGTTCGGCTCCGTGCGCGCCTCGTACGCCCACCCCAAACCGGCCGGTGGCGCGCCCCGCGTCCTGCTCGGCGGCGCCGCGGGGCCCCGGCTGTTCTCGGACCTCACCGCCTACGCCGACGGCTGGCTGCCCATCGGCGGTCACGGTCTCGGGGTGGCACTGCCCGCGCTGCGTACGGCGTGGACGGCCGCCGGGCGCACCGGTGAGCCCGCCGTGGTGCCGTTCGCGGTCCGCCCCGCACCCGGCAAACTGGCCCACTACCGGGACCTCGGCATCGACGAGGTGGTGCTGCAACTGCCGCCCGCCGGTGAGCCGGAGGTGCTGCGGACCCTCGACGACTACGCGCAGTACCTCTGAGGTGCCGGTACGCGACCACTGAGCCCTCGGGGCGCGGGGCGCGCGCCACAGAGGACGCGCCGCGGCCCCCACCTCCGCCCGGCGCCCGGACCTGCCGCGACGGGCCCGCGTCCCGCTCGTGGTGCCGCCCGTCCTAGGACCACCGCCCGATCCGCCCGCCCCGGGGGCCCGACCGTGGGCCGATCCGCCGCCGCGCGGCCGGGCGTACCGTCGAAGACACGGGGTGCTTCCGTACGGGGCGGGCACGACGGCCGTCCCGTACGGGAGGCGGCCCCGCCCGGTAGTCCGCGGCTCCTAGGAGATGACCATGCCGCAGCTCGACCACACGATCGTCCACAGCACCGACCGCTTCGCCTCCGCCCGTTTCCTCGCGGAGATGCTCGGCGCCCCCGAGCCCCGCGCCTACGGACCGTTCGCCGCCGTCAGCCTCGACAACGGCGTCGTCCTCGACTTCGCGGAACACGTCGCACCCGACGGCGACTTCGCACCGACGCACTACGCGTTCCTGGTGACGGAGGACGAGTTCGACGAGATCTTCAGCCGGATAAAGGACAGGAACCTTCCCTATTGGGCCGATCCCCGTCATAAGAACGCACAGAGCATCAATCACCACGACGGCGGCCGCGGCGTGTACATCGACGACCCCGACGGGCACGCCCTGGAGTTCATAACGCGTAAGTACTCGGAGGCTCTGCTCGCAGGTTTGTGAGTGAGCGCGTTCCGGTGTCGGTGCGCGCTCGTATGCTCGGAGGATGACTTCCAGCGCGCAGGTACCTGACCAGGGATCACACCGAGCGGACGTGCCGTCGGCGGGCGGTGGCACAGAGCCTTCCGCGCCGCCCGCCGCGAACGCCGTGCGGCGCGCGTTGCGCCGGGCCCGGGACGGCGTCGCGCTGGACGCCGGCGAGGCGGCGGTGCTCCTCCAGCTCCGCGGCGACGATCTGAAGGACCTCTGCGCGAGCGCCGCCCGGGTGCGGGACGCCGGTCTGGAGGCCGCCGGACGCCCCGGTGTCATCACGTACTCCCGCAAGGTGTTCATCCCCCTCACCCGCCTGTGCCGCGACAAGTGCCACTACTGCACCTTCGTCACCGTTCCCGGCAAGCTGCGCCGCGAGGGCCACGGCATGTACCTCTCGCCCGACGAGGTGCTGGACATCGCGCGCCGCGGCGCCGAAATGGGCTGCAAGGAAGCGCTGTTCACGCTGGGCGACCGCCCCGAGGACCGCTGGCCCGAGGCCCGCGAATGGCTCGACGCCCACGGCTACGACGACACCCTCGCCTATGTGCGGGCCATGGCGATCCGCGTCCTGGAGGAGACGGGGCTGCTGCCGCACCTCAACCCCGGCGTGCTGTCGTGGACGGACCTCGCGCGCCTCAAGCCCGTCGCGCCGTCCATGGGCATGATGCTGGAGACCACGGCGACGCGCCTGTGGAGCGAGCCGGGCGGCCCCCACTACGGCTCGCCCGACAAGGATCCCGCCGTGCGGCTGCGCGTCCTGGAGGACGCCGGGCGGTCCAACGTCCCCTTCACCACCGGCATCCTCATCGGCATCGGCGAGACGTACGAGGAGCGCGCCGACTCGATCTTCCAGCTGCGCAAGACGGCCCGGGCCTATCACGGCATCCAGGAAGTCATCGTGCAGAACTTCCGCGCCAAGCCGGACACCGCGATGCGCGGCATGCCCGACGCGGAGCTGGAGGAGCTGGCCGCCGCCATCGCCGTCAGCCGCCTCCTGCTGGGCCCCTCGGCCCGTATCCAGGCGCCGCCGAACCTCGTCGACGCCGAGTACGCCCTGCTCATCGGCGCGGGCATCGACGACTGGGGCGGCGTCTCCCCGCTGACGCCGGACCACGTCAACCCCGAGCGCCCCTGGCCGCACATCGACGAGCTGGCCGAGAAGACCTCCGGCGCCGGGTTCACGCTCCGCGAACGTCTCACCATCTACCCCGAGTTCCTCCAGCGCGGTGAGCCCTGGCTCGACCCGCGGCTGCTGCCGCACGTCCGCGCCCTGGCCGACCCGGAGACGGGCCTCGCCGACGAGGACGCTCCCGTCGTGGGCCGCCCCTGGCAGGAGCCCGACGAGGGCTTCTCGCTGGCCCCCTCCGGCCGCACCGACCTGCACCGCACCATCGACACCGAGGGCCGCACCGGCGACCGCCGCGACGACTTCGACAACGTCTACGGCGACTGGGAGGCGCTGCGCGAGGCCGCCGCCCCCGGGATGGCACCCTCCCGGCTCGACGCCGACGTCCGCGAGGCCCTGTCGCAGGCGGCCGACGACCCGACGCAGCTCACCGACCCCCAGGCCCTGGCGCTGCTGCACGCCGACGGCCCGGCCCTCGACGCCCTGTGCACGATCGCCGACGAGCTGCGCCGCGACACCGTCGGCGACGACGTCACGTACATCGTCACCAGGAACATCAACTTCACCAACGTCTGCTACACCGGCTGCCGGTTCTGCGCCTTCGCGCAGCGCCGCACCGACGCCGACGCCTACACCCTCTCTCTGGAGCAGGTCGCCGACCGCGCCCAGCAGGCGTGGGACGTCGGCGCGGTGGAGGTGTGCATGCAGGGCGGCATCCACCCCGACCTGCCCGGCACGGCCTACTTCGACATCGCGCGCGCCGTCAAGGAACGCGTCCCGGGGATGCACGTCCACGCCTTCTCCCCCATGGAGGTCGTCAACGGCGCGACGCGGACGGGCCTGTCCATCCGGGACTGGCTGGCCGAGGCGAAGGCCGCCGGGCTCGACACCATCCCCGGCACCGCCGCGGAGATCCTCGACGACGAGGTCCGCTGGGTCCTCACCAAGGGCAAGCTGCCCACCGCCACCTGGGTCGAGGTCATCAAGACCGCCCATGAGCTGGGCATCCGCTCCTCGTCGACGATGATGTACGGCCATGTCGACCAGCCGCGGCACTGGCTGGGCCATCTGCGACTGCTGGCCGAGATCCAGCAGTCGGCTCTCGCCAAGGGCGTCAAGGGCTTCACGGAGTTCGTCACCCTGCCGTTCATCCACACCAATGCCCCGGTCTACCTCGCGGGCATCTCCCGCCCCGGCCCCACCACCCGCGACAACCGCGCGGTGACGGCCATGGCGCGGCTGCTGCTCCATCCGCACCTCACCAACATCCAGACCAGCTGGGTCAAGCTCGGCACGGAGGGCGCCGCCGAGATGCTCCGCTCCGGCGCCAACGACCTGGGCGGCACCCTCATGGAGGAGACCATCTCCCGGATGGCGGGCTCCAGTTACGGCTCCTACCGCTCCATCCAGGACCTGCTGGCCATCGCCGACGCCGCGGGCCGCCCGGCCCGGGCCCGCAACACGACGTACGGCCCGGTGCCCGAGGAACGTCAGCGGGCCGCGCACGCCTCGGACGGCCACCTGCCGGAGCTGCTGCCGGTCCTCGACTGAGACGGACGACGGTACGCGGGGCGCCCGGCGGCATACGGGCGCCCCGCGACGGGCCCTCGGTCGCCCGCCCCGGCGGATCCCCGGGCGCCCCGGTCCGGCGGCGCACCTAGGGCGGCGCACCCCCGTCGTACTCCGCCTCGTGCTGGAGGATGCACTGCTGCCACTGCGACAGTGCCTCCGCGCGGTCGCCGCCGGAGTCCTGCGCGGCGGTGATCAGCGCGTCCGCCGCCATCGCCGCCAGCCGGACCGCGACATGGCAGACATCGCGGTGCGGGAGCGGCCGGAGAAGTTCCACCGCGCCATCGCTGTCGCCGGAGAGCGCGGTGGCGACGACGGCCATCGTGGTGCGGTCCCACTCGTACTCGGACATGCGGGGAGCATGCCCACCCCGGACCGCCGCCATCTTCGAACTCTCGCCTGAAAGCGGCCCGTCGCCCGGCGGCCGCCCGGAGAACCGCCACCACCGGGCCCGGCGCCCGCCCCACCTGCCCGTCCGCCCCGGGTGCCCGCCCGGGGCGGAGGTCTCGGGCGGACGCGCACCGATCGGGAGCGGACCGATCAAAAGCCGCCTGATGTACGTCTTGTCGCATTCCGTTCCTGTCCTGAACCGATCAATCCTGGTCGATTACAGTGCTGCGCCAGAGGGTCCGTACGGGGCCGGACGGGCGTTGTGGGGTTCGGGAGGGCACAGTGAACGCAGCGGCAGGCGGCACCGGCACCACCGCCATCTGGGGCCGCGCCGAACAGCAGGACTTCCGCAGCCGGGTCCGCGGCTGCCTGCTCGGCGGAGCGATCGGCGACGCGCTCGGCGCGGGCATCGAGTTCGACTCCCTGGACGCCATCCGCGAGGCCCACGGCCAGGAGGGCGTCACCGACTTCGTCCCCGCCTTCGGGCGGCGCGGGGCGGTCACCGACGACACCCAGATGACACTGTTCACCGTCGACGGCCTGATCCGCGCCCAGGTCCGCCGCGACACCGGCGCCTGGCACCCGCCCACCGACGTGCACCGCGCCTACCTCCGCTGGGCCGCCACCCAGCGCGACTGGGGCCCGGACGAGCGCAAGGAGGACGACGGCTGGCTGGCCCGCGAGGAGTGGCTGTACTCCCGCCGCGCACCGGGCCGCGCCTGCCTCACCGGCCTCGGCGACGACACCATGGGCACCCTGGACAAGCCGAAGAACCCCGACTCCAAGGGGTGCGGCGCCGTGATGCGCTCCGCGCCGTTCGGACTGCTCGTCGGCTGGGAACCGCAGCTCGTCTTCCAGCTCGCCGTCGAATGCGCCGCCCAGACCCACGGCCACCCCACCGGCTACCTCGCGGCCGGCGCCTTCGCCGTCATCAGCCACGCCCTGGCACGCGGCGACGACCTCGACAGCGCCGTGCAGAAAGCCCTCGCCCACCTCGCCACCTGCCCCGACCACGAGGAAACCACCGAGGCCCTGAAGCGGGCGCTCGGCGCCGTACGGCAGGGCATGCCGACGGCCGCCCGGGTCGCCTCGCTCGGCGAGGGCTGGACGGCCGAGGAGGCGCTCTCCATCGGCGTCTACTGCGCGCTCGTCGCCGAGGACGTCCGGCACGGCCTGCTGCTCGCCGTCAACCACAGCGGCGACAGCGACTCCACCGGCGCCATCTGCGGCAACCTCCTCGGTACCCTGCACGGCGAGACGGCGCTGCCCCCGGTCTGGCTGGTCGAGCTGGAGGGACGCGACACCATCCTCCAGCTCGCCGACGACTTCGCCCTGGAGATGACCCAGGGCACGGCCCTGCACGGCCCCGCCGGCTCCGCCCCGGGCTGGCTGGCCCGCTACCCGAGGGCCTGACGGGTCCGGGGGAGCGGCCCCACCGCGCCCGGGCCGCGGGCCGGAAGGCCCCGGCTCAGGCCCCGCCCTGGAGCGCGTCCGCCCCCGGCGCG
>NZ_VKJP01000260.1 GCF_007280575.1 Streptomyces benahoarensis | reverse complement strand
GTCGTCGGCCGCGTCAGATGTGTATAAGGGACAGGGCGCGGCCGCGTGCGGGCTCGGGCCGCGGCGGGGGCCGGGCGCGGGCTCGGTGCTTCCGGCGGGCCCGGTGCCGCCGCGGCCGGGCCCGCACGTACCGGCCCACCGCGTTGGTGGCGCCCGGAGGAATCAACTTAAAGTGAGGCAATGCGCACGAAGGATCTCCTGGCCGCCCTCGCGACCGGCCTGTGGAGCTGGGACGACGCCTCGGGACGGGTCCGGCTCGACGCCGAGGCCGCCCGGCTGCTCGGGCTCCCGGCGCGGACCGTGGAACTCTCCGAGGCGACCGTGCGGTCCCGTTTCCACCCGGTCGACTTCGCCGAGATCAACGGCGTGGTGCAGCTCGCCGTCGCCGAGCGGAGCCTCGCCGAGTCCCGGCTGCGCATCGTCGACGCCGACGGCCGGGTGCTGCGCACCGTCCGCTCCCGCTTCCGCCCGCTGCGGCCCGAGGGCGCCTTCACCCTGCTCGGCACGCTCCAGGAGGTGCCCGACCCCCAACCCGACGCCACCGCCGTACGCACCCCCGTCACCGGCGACTGGCGGCGCTCGCGCGAGGCGTTCCTGCTGGACGCCGGGCGGGCGCTGGCGGAGGCACGGTCCACCGCGGAGGTGCTGCGGGTGGCGGCCGGGCTGTCGATGCCGGGATTCATACCCGACGGCCTCGCCGTCTTCGGCATCGTCGGCGGGCGCCTCACCGTCATCGGCCACCACGGCCAGCCGACCGGCGATGAGCGGCCGTTCACCGATATGACGACGGACACCGACTACCCGGCGGCCGAGGTCGTCCGGACCGGGCGGGCCATCTACCTGCCGACACCCGAGGCGTACCGCGCCCGCTACCCCACCGCCTGGCCGCTCGCCGCCCGCTTCGCGCGCACCTCGTGGGCATTCCTGCCGCTGGTCAACGCGGGACGCACGATCGGCGCCTGGATGGCCGGGTTCAACCACCCGGTGACCTTCACGCCCGACGAGCGGGCGGTGCTCACCACCGTCGCGCGGATGCTCGCCCAGGCGCTGGCCCGCGCCGGGGCCCAGGAATCGCAGCACGAACTCGCCGTCGGCCTCCAACGCAGCATGATGCCGACGGTGCGGCCGGACATCCCCGGGATGACGGTCGCCGCGCGGTACGTGCCGACCGGCGGCGGCCTGGAGGTCGGCGGCGACTGGTACGACATGATCCCGCTGCCGTCCGGCCGGACCGCGCTGGTCATCGGCGACGTCCAGGGCCACGACGTACGGGCCGCGGGGCTGATGGGACAGCTGCGGATCGCGCTGCGCGCCTACGCGGCGGAGGGCCACCACCCGGACGGGGTGCTCTCCCGCGCCTCCCGTTTCCTGTCCGGCATCAACGACACCGAGGGCACCGAGGGCACCGATCCGCGGTTCGCCACCTGCCTCTACATCGAGGTCGACCCGGCGACCGGACTGCTGGACATCGCCCGGGCCGGGCACCCCGAACCGGCGATCCGCACCGCCGACGGCACCATGCTGGTCCGCGCCACCGCGGGCGGGCTGCCGCTGGGCATCGCGCCGGACACCGACTACCCCATCACCCGGCTGGTCCTGGAGCCCGGCGAGACGATGCTGGTCTGCACGGACGGGCTCATCGAGACCGGCGGACACGACCTGGAGACCGGCTGGGCCCGGCTGCGCGGCGTCGTCGCATCCCATCCGGGCGGGGTGGCCGACGGGGGCCTGGAACGGCTGGCGGACGCGCTGGTCCAGGCCGTCCACGGCCCGCCCTCGCACCACATGACCGGGCCGCTGGTGGACCGGCGGGAGGACGACATCGCGATGCTGCTGCTCTCCCGGGACGCCGCCGCATGCCGGGTGGGCGCGGGCGGCCCGGAGGCGGTACGGCGGGTGCGGCGCACGGTGCTGACCGTCGCCCAGGCCGAGCCGGAACGGATCGCCGCGGCCCGCGCGCAGATCCGCGACGTGCTGCACGACTGGGCCGACCCGGAGCAGGTGGACGCCGCGGTGCTGCTCGTCTCCGAGGTCGTCACCAATGCGCTGACACACACCGACGGGGACGCGCTGCTGGTCGTCGAATTGTCGGGCCCGGCCGGCCACCGCCGGATGCGGGTCGATGTGACCGACGCCAGCGACGAGCTGCCGCACCGCCGCAGCCCCGGCGAGCTGGCGTCCTCGGGCCGCGGCCTGGTGTTGATGGAGCTGCTGGCCGGGGCGTGGGGGGTGGAACCGCGCGGCGACGGCAAGTCGACATGGTTCGAGATCTATGAGGACGCGGGCGGCGACGGTCCGGCGGAGCCGGCCGCCGGTGAGGCGCGCTACGCGGGCGCGGAGCCGGGCGCCTCCGGGTCCGTGGCGTCCGGCCCGGAGTCGGTGGCGTCCGGCCCGGAGTCGGTGGCCGAGCTGACGTAGTGGCGGCGCAGTTCGTGTAGCGCGCCGAAGGCGGCGGCGGTCAGCGGCACGGCCAGCAGCATGCCGAGGATCCCCGCGACCCCGGCACCCGCGGTGATCGCCAGCATGACGACCGCCGGGTGCATCTGGACGGTACGGCTCTGGACCATCGGCTGGAGGACATGGCCCTCCAGCACCTGCACCGCGAGGACCAGCCCGAGCGCCCACAGCGCCTTGACGAAGCCGCCCTCGGCGAGCGCCACCAGGATCGCGACAGCACCCGAGATGAAGGCGCCGAGGTAGGGGATGTAGGCGCCGACGAAGACCAGCGCGCCCAGCCCGAAGGCGTTGGGGACGCCCAGGACCAGCAGTCCGACGGTGATGCAGGTGGCGTCGATCAGGGCGATGAGGGTGGTGCCGCGCATGAAGCCCTCGACCGCCTGGAAGCCGCGGCGGGCCATCCCCTCCAACTGCGGCGCGGAATCGCCGGGCGCCCAGTCGCGCAGCGCGGCCAGCGCCTTGCCCGAGTCGCGGAGGAAGAAGAAGGTCAGCAGCAGCGCGAGGACCGCCGCCGCGACGAACTGGCCGACGACGCTGACGCCCGCCAGCAGCCCGGTGGCGGCGGTGGTGCCGAACTTGCCGATCAGCGATTTGGCGTTGGTGGCGAGGTCGTCGAGGGAGGTACCGGCGGCACCGAAGTGCCGGGAGAGCTGCTTGGCCGCCTCCTTGAGCGAGGCGATGATCTGGTCACCGGTGTCGACCAGCGCGCTGACCACGACATAACCGGCGCCGCCGACCACGATCACCAGGACGGCGCAGGTCAGCCCGGCGGCCAGCGAACGGTTGAGCTTCATCGCCACCATCCGCCGGTACACCGGCCCGAGCAGCGCGCTGCCCAGCAGGGCCAGCAGGACGGGGGTGACGGCGGCGCTCAGCTCCACACAGAGCCAGACGCCGACCGCGATCACGCCCGCCACCAGCAGCGCCACCGCGCACCAGGCGGCGGTCCGGCGGGCGGCGATCGGAAGCAGCGGCGCCTCGCCGCGGGGCCGGTCTCTCTTCAGGTCGTTTTGCACCCGAACAGTCCACCATGTGCACCGGGCGACCGTCCGCCGTGGCACGGAGGCGGCGGGCCCGGCACCCCGGCCCGGCACGGCCGTACGGGGGCGCCGGGCTCGGCCCGTGTTTCACGTGAAACACGGGCCGAGCCGTTTCACGTGAAACCTGGCGCGTCGCGCTTCCCGTTTCACGTGAAACACGGTACGTCCGCGCCCGCGGGGACCGCGCTCAGCTCTCCTCGGCGGGAACGGTCCCGAGCCGCCCGGCCTGGAAGTCCTCGAAGGCCTGGGCCAGTTCGGCGTGGGTGTTCATGACGAACGGGCCGTAGTGCCTCATCGGCTCCCGGATCGGCTCCCCGCCCAGCAGCACGACCTCGAAGTTCGGGCTGCGGGACTCCTGGCTCTCGTCCGCCCGGATGGTGAGCGAGTCACCGGAGCCGAAGACCACCGCCTGCCCGGTCCGGAACGGACGGCCTTCCGCGCCCGCCGTGCCGCGCCCGGCGAGCCCGTACGCGAGGGCGTTGAAGTCGGCCCGCCACGGCAGGGTCACCTCCGCGCCCGGGTTGACCGAGAGGTGGAGCATGGTGATCGGCGTGTGCGTGATGCCGGGGCCCTTGTTGCCGTCGAGGTCACCGGCGATCAGCCGCAGCAGCGCGCCGCCGTCGGCGGAGGTGAGCAGCTTGACCTGGCCGCCGTCGATGTCCTGGTAGCGCGGCGCCATCATCTTGTCGCGCTTGGGGAGGTTCACCCACAGCTGGAGGCCGTGGAAGAGCCCGCCGGACATGACGAGCGACTCCGGCGGCGCCTCGATGTGCAGCAGCCCGGACCCGGCGGTCATCCACTGGGTGTCGCCACCGTTGATGACCCCGCCGCCGCCGTGCGAGTCGCGGTGCACGAACGTGCCGTCGATCAGATAGGTGACGGTCTCGAAGCCACGGTGCGGGTGCCAGGGCGTGCCCTTGGGTTATCTCAGATAGGGGAGTTAATGTCTCTACCCATGAACAGACCTGGGACGGTGGCCGGCATGGCGGTTCACGCAGCGGTGTACGGGCGTCAGTCGGCAGGCCGGGCGAACAAGTCCGAGGTCAGCACGGCCACCCAGCGAACGGCTGGCGTCGCCGAGGCGACGCGTCGCGGTGCCGACAGCATCACCACCTACGAGGACCTGGGCATCTCCGCGTTCACCGGCGACGCGCGACCGGACTTCGACCGGATGATCAAGGACTGCCTTGCAGGGCGGATAAACCTGATCGTCGTCTACTACGTGAGTCGCCTCACGCGGCGGGACCCGCTGGAGTCCATCCCGCTCGTGACGGAGCTGCTGAACCTCGGCGTCACGATCGTCAGCCTCACCGAGGGCGAGTTCCGTAGGGGAAACCTTATGGACCTCATCCACTTGATCATGCGCCTGGACGCCGCACACAACGAGAGCAAGAACAAGCGCGATGCCGTGCAGGGCGCCAAGCGGACGGCCCTTGAGCTGGGCGGGTACCTCGGCGGTAAGCCGCCCTACGGGTTCCGCATGGTCCCGGTCACGCGCATGAACTCCGAGGGCAAGCCCGTAGGCATCCAGCTTTTGGAGCACGAGCCCGACGAGGTTCGTGTCGTCCAAGACGTGTGGAGAACGATCAAGAAGCACAAGGGTGAGCCTTACAAGCCGGGAGGAGGCCGCAGGCACCCCGGCTCACTCACAGGGATCTGCTCGCAAATGACGACCGATGGGATTCCCACCAGGGGACAGACCATCGGCAAGGAGACCAAAGACAGCGTGTGGGACCCGAAGACCCTCATGCGTATTCTCCGCGACCCACGCGTTGCCGGATACGCCGCAACGCCGCTCTACAAGCGCAGGGACGACGGCAAGCTGACCAGCGCCATCGAGGGATACCGCATTGAGCGCGACCCCGAGACCATGAAGCCGATCGTGACCTACCCGCCGATCATCCCGCCGGACGAGTGGCACGAACTCCAGGAGTGGCTGGACGGGCGCGGCCAAGGCAAAGGGCTGTCGCGGGGACATGCTCTGCTCTCCGCGATGGAGGCCCTGTTCTGCGAGTGCGATGCGTTCATGACCTCGCACCGCGCCACCACCCCGAACAAGGGCTCATACCGCTGCCGACGCCGACGAGCGCTCCCCGGTCAGCATGAGGGAGATTGCACCATCAGCCAGAAGACGCTTGACCAGTACGTGGCCCGGCGCATCTTCGCGCTCATCCAGAGCGCTGAGGAGGACCCCGAGACCGCCGACATTCTGGCCGAGGCGACCCGGCGATACGCAGCCCAGACAGAAGACCCGGAGTTGACTGGCGAGCGCCGAAGCCTCCTGGCAGAGCGAGCCGACGCCCGGCAAGCCCTCGAAGAGCTGTACGACCGGGAAGAAGCAGGCGACTACGACGACCCCGTCGGGCGCCGCAGGTTCCGGGAGCGCAAGGCACGTCTCCTCGGCGTCATGGAACGCACCGAGGCACGTCTCTCCGAACTGGAGAGCGCCGCGACGCCTGCCCTGCCGATCCATCTCTGGCTGGCACCTGGGGCCCCGGCTGTCGACCCGATCGGGCCAGGCTCTTGGTGGGATACCGCGCCGATTGAGGACAAGCGAGCTTTCGTGAAGCTGTTCATCGAGCGCATCACGATCTCCAAGTCAGCGGGACCGGGAAAGTCGAGCCCAGTCGAGACGCGCACACGCATCCAGTTCGTTCGGCCGTCGAAAGCGGAAGAAGATGAGCCAGCCGAACTGGCCACGTAGGAAATCGGTAGAGGCTGGCTGACGAACCGAATCCGCACTGCATAGCGAGAACCCCCACCATCACTGATGACGGTGGGGGTTCTCGCGCATTCCAGCTATTAGATTTCACTCATGACCGAAGAAACTCCGACCGCAAGGACGGGCTTAAAGTAAGAAACCGACCTACCAGTCACCGTCTTGAACTCCACCCTCTCCAGGGACAATTCACAGAGGCTTGGAGCATCTACAGCAGCAAGCGCGCATTGCAGTTCACACACCGTTTCGGCGAGCTTCCACGAGGACGATTGAAACTGGAAATCGCCTACGTCGCCCACTCCAGGCAGCCGGAACGTGATGGTCGTGTTCGGCTGGGGGCCCTGCCCTGACTTCGCGCTCCCCCTTCGTTCGATCATGGATGAAGGGCATCCACAGGGCCTTCCCTTCTCTGCTTCCGGAGACAAGTAGGCGACCCCGTCGCAGTGATGGGTAAGGCCACGCGGCCCCCACAGCCTCATGTCCATGGAGATTCCACCAGGGCCATCGATGGCAACCAGAACGGCCGGAGACTCCGTTTCCAGGTCGAAGCTGTCGCTGCCCTGATGTCCACACTTCTCAGGAGCACCACCGAGGACCCTTGCGACTCTCTCAGCCACATGCAGTTCTCCGGTGGTCACACGCCAACGAGGCGAGACAACAGGGCGATTTCCGATGACGCGCCCGAACTGGAAATTCCCTGCCACCTTCCGTACGGTCCGAGTTTGTGTCCGACCTTGAATTTCACCGGCGGGCAGGGGATCGAGTGTCAGGGCCACTGGCTGGACTCCCCCTCGCACTTCAGACGAAGGGCATCAGAACGGTCTCGTCGGACAGCTTCGGCGAGGAATTCTTCGCCGGGGCTGTAGCCGGTGGCGAGGTAGCGCCAGTCGGAGAGGACGAGGGTTTCGGTGGGGTCGTAGGTGGGGTGGCCGTTGCGGGTGCGGGCTTGTTCGGTGGCGTGGGTGCGGCGGGCGGTGCGAAGGGTGCCGAGGGTGGTGGAGTAGCGGCGGGACTTGGTGGAGAAGTGGCCGCGGTGGCCGAGCATGTGGGCCCACTTCCAGAGGTTGAGGTGGGCGAACTCGGGGCGTTGGCCGAGGTTCCAGCAGGTGTGGAGCAGTTGCCGGGTGTGCCGGGTGACGGGGAGGGAAGCGGGCGTTCGGCGAGGCCGGTTCCGGTGCAGTCGGGGCATTCGGTCCGATGGCCGGTGGGTGTGGTGGTGGCTCCGCGTCCTTGGCAGGGGGCGCAGTACAGGGGTCGGTCGATGGTGCCGGTCGCTTCGGCGCCCTTGGTGGCGTACTTGGCGACGTAGGCGGCGACTCCCCGATCTGTCAGGGGTGCGTCGGTGGTGGCGGGGGCTATCTCGCGTACGTCGATCTGGTCGCCCCAGGTCAGTTCGCGGTCTCCGATGGTGTCGGAGACGACGGTGAGGCGGACGCGGGCGGCGGCGGCCGGGATCGCTTCGGCGAGGAGGGTGGCGGTTGCCCAGGAGGGCGGGCGTTCGGTGTTGCCGTCGGGGCCGTCGAGGCGGATGACCGCGTGGAAGTGGACGATGCCGCGTTTTTGGTATTCGGCGACCTTGGCGAACGACAGGCGTAGGTGGTCGGCGAGGGAGCGTTGAGGCAGTCCGGCGCGGGCGGCGATCTCGCGGCGGAGGTAGGTGGTGAAGCGTGCCCACAGAGCGCCGGCATGGGCGTTGAAGAGCACTGCGCCGCAGTAGTCGTAGGTCAGCGGGTCGAGTGGGGTACCCAGCGCCGGATCGTCGTGGGTGTGGTGGGTGCCGCAGCGGCACGGGCGGCGGGCCCCGGCGGGGGTGGTGG
>NZ_VKJP01000025.1 GCF_007280575.1 Streptomyces benahoarensis | reverse complement strand
ATTAAGCCGACGGCAGCGTCAGAGGTGTATAAGAGACAGCCGTGCTACACCGGCGCTCCGCCCGCCAAGTCCGCCGCCCCGCAGGCCGGTTGGCCGGTCGGGCCCGCCATCGGGCGGACGCCGTCGGCCGCCGTGCCGTCACCGAAGGGAACGACCGTGCCGTACCCCTCCGCCTGGTCCCGCCGCGCCTTCCTCGCCGCCACCGCCGGGGGCGCGGCCGTCCTCGGCGCCGCCGCACCCGCCGCGTCCGCCCCAAGGCCCTCTGCCCCCGATGACGTCTTCGCCGCCCTGCGCCGCCGCTGGGTGGACCTCGTCCTCGGCACCGGCGTCGACCCGGCCGCCGAGCCGTACGCCCGCGCGCTGCGCGAGACCGGGGAGCTGGCCGGACGGTTCGCCGCCGCCATGCGGCCCGCCGCCGCGTCGCTCTGGCCCGACCAGCCCTTCGACCCGTCGGCCGGGATCACGCGCAGCTACACCCGGCTGCACACCATGGCCGAGGCGTACGCCCAGCCCGGCACCGGACTCACCGGTGACGCCGCTCTCGCCGACGCCGTCCTGACCGGCCTCGACCACCTCGAAGCCGCTGTGTACCACGCCGGGGCCGACCGCTACGGCAACTGGTGGGACTGGCAGATCGGCAGCCCGCAGCAGCTCCTCGACACCCTCGCCGTCCTCGACACCCACCTGCCCGGCGGCCCGCTCCCCGACGACCACCGCGCCCGCCATCTCGCCGCCGTCGACCACTTCGTCCCCGACTCGGCCCTCGGCGCGTACACCGGCACCAGCACCGGGGCCAACCGCGTCGACCTGTGCCGCGTCGTCGTGCTCCGCGGCGTCCTCGGCCGTACCCCGGCCAAGATCGCCCTCGCCCGCGACGCCCTCTCCCCGGTCTTTCCCTACGTCACCCACGGCGACGGGCTCTACGCCGACGGCTCCTTCATCCAGCACACCGCCGTCGCCTACTCCGGCACCTACGGCTACGTCCTCCTCGACGGCATCGGCAGACTCCTCGCTCTCCTGACCGGCACCGAATGGGCCGTCACCGACCCGGTCCGCCGCACCGTCCTCGACAGCGTCACCCACGCCTACGCGCCGCTGCTCCACGACGGCCTGATGATGGACATGGTCAGCGGACGGGCCGTCAGCCGCGGCGATCTGCTCACCGACGACCGCCGCGTCCCGCGCAGCGACCACTACCACGGGCACGCCCTCCTCGCCGCCGTCGCGCTGCTCGCCGAGAGCGCGGACCCGACCGCACGCACCCGCTGGCACGCCCTGGTCAAGGGCCATATCGCCCGGGACCGGGTGCTGCCGGTCCGTACCGACCGCCAGTACACCGTCGCCGACCTCGCCCGACTCGCCGCCGTCGCCGACGGCCCCGCCGCGCCCGCCCCGGAGCCGGACGGCCACCGCCTCTTCCCCGCCATGGACCGCGCCGTCCACCGCCGCCCCGGCTGGACCGCCGGGCTCGCCATGGCCTCCGCGCGCATCGCCCACTACGAGAACGGCAACGGTGAGAACCCGCACGGCTGGCACACCGGCTCCGGCATGCTCTCCTGGTGGGCGGGGGAGACCGGCGGCGGGCAGTACACCGACGCCTACTGGCCCACCGTCGACCCCTACCGGCTGCCCGGCACCACCGTCTCCACCAAGCGCCTCGCCGACAACGAGGGCGGCGCCTTCGGCGCGCCCCGCCCCGACGTCCGCGGGGTCGGCGGCACCACCGACGGCACCTACGCCGCCGTCGGCCAGCATCTGCGCGGCCTCGGCTCCACCCTCACCGCCCACAAGTCGTGGTTCTTCCTCGACGACACCGTCGTCTGCCTCGGCGCCGGGATCACCGCCCACGACGGCGTGCCCGTCGAGACGATCGTCGACAACCGCGCCCTCGGCGCCGCCGGGCGCGCCGCCCTCACCGTCGACGGCCGCCCGCAGCCCACCGCCCCCGGCGCCGTCCGCACCTTCCCCGCCGCGCGCTGGGCCCACCTCGCCGGACACGGCGGCTATGTTTTTCCCGGCGGTTTTCCTGGCGGCGCCGCGCTGCACACCCTCCGCGAGGACCGCACCGGCTCCTGGCGCGACATCAACACCGGCTCCGATGCCACCGAGCTCACCCGCCGCTACCTCACCCTCTGGCACGACCACGGCACCGACCCGGACGACGCCCGTTACCTCTACCTCCTGATGCCCGGCGCCACGGTCCACGCGGTCGCCGCCCGTGCCGCCGACCCCCGTTGGCTCACCGTCCTCGCGCACACCGCCGGTCAGCAGGCCGTCGCCGTCGACGCGCTCGGCCTGACCGCCGCCCACTTCTTCCGCCCCGGCACCGCCGGACCGCTCACCGCCGACGGCCCGGTCAGCCTCCTCGTCCGGCGCACCGGGCCGCGCACCGCCACCCTGCACGCCGCCGCGCCCGAGCGGACCGGTGATCCGCTGGAGATCGTCTGGGACCGGCCGGTCGCCGCGGTCCCGCGCCACGACCCCGGCATCGTGGTCCTCGCCACCGGCCGCACCTTGCGCCTGAGGCTCACCCCCGGCACCGTCTGCGCCACCCACACCGCCACCCTCACACTGCGCTGACCGGCCCGGACGCCGTCTGACGGGGTACCTCGCGCCCGCCCCGGTTTTGTCGGCCCCATACAGCACATGGCCCACACCTCACTCGATCGGAGCAGCGCGCCGACCTCACGTACAGGAGGCTTCTGTACTGCTTGCCCACCAAATCGCATCCGACGTTGTACGAAACTGACATCGGCGCCCGGGCCCTCGCCCACGTACCGTCGGTGCATGACCACTGTCGAAGAGGTGCCCGCGGGCGCGACCGACGCCCGTGGGCGCGTCGCCGAGTTGCACGCGATCCGCGAGCAGGCGTACCGAGGCCCCAGCGAGCGGGCGACCGAAGCCCAGCGTGCGAAGGGCAAGCTGACCGCCCGAGAGCGGATCGAGCTGCTGCTCGACGAGGGTTCGTTCAACGAGGTGGAGCCGCTGCGCCGGCACCGGGCGACCGGGTTCGGCCTGGAGGCGAAGAAGCCTTACACCGATGGTGTGATCACGGGCTGGGGCACGGTCCACGGCCGGACGGTCTTCGTCTACGCGCACGACTTCCGGATCTTCGGCGGCGCCCTCGGTGAGGCGCACGCCACCAAGATCCACAAGATCATGGACATGGCCATCCAGGCGGGTGCGCCGCTGGTCTCGCTGAACGACGGCGCGGGCGCCCGTATCCAGGAGGGCGTCTCCGCGCTCGCGGGATACGGCGGCATCTTCCAGCGCAACACCAAGGCGTCCGGCGTCATCCCGCAGATCTCCGTGATGCTCGGCCCCTGCGCGGGCGGCGCCGCCTACAGTCCGGCGCTCACCGACTTCGTCTTCATGGTCCGCGACACCTCGCAGATGTTCATCACCGGCCCGGACGTCGTCCGCGCGGTGACCGGCGAGGAGATCACCCAGAACGGCCTGGGCGGCGCCGATGTCCACGCCGAGACCTCCGGTGTGGCGCACTTCGCCTACGACGACGAGACCACCTGTCTCGAAGAGGTCCGCTACCTGCTCTCGCTGCTCCCGGCCAACAACCGCGAGAACCCGCCGGCCGTCGAGTGCGAGGACCCCGCGGACCGCAGCGGCGACGCCCTGCTCGACCTGGTCCCCGCGGACGGCAACCGCCCGTACGACATGCGCAAGGTCATCGAGGAGATCGTCGACGACGGCGAGTACCTGGAGGTCCACGAGCGCTGGGCGACCAACATCATCTGCGCGCTGGCGCGGTTCGACGGCCGGGTCGTCGGCCTCATCGCCAACCAGCCGCAGTCGCTCGCCGGTGTGCTCGACATCGAGGCGTCCGAGAAGGCCGCCCGCTTCGTGCAGATGTGTGACGCCTTCAACATCCCGATCGTCACGCTGCTGGACGTTCCCGGCTTCCTGCCCGGCGTCGACCAGGAGCACGGCGGCATCATCCGCCACGGCGCCAAGCTGCTGTACGCGTACTGCAACGCCACGGTCCCGCGCATCTCGATCGTGCTGCGCAAGGCGTACGGCGGCGCGTACATCGTCATGGACTCGCAGTCCATCGGCGCGGACCTCACCTACGCCTGGCCCACGAACGAGATCGCCGTCATGGGCGCGGAAGGCGCCGCCGGCGTCATCTTCCGCCGTCAGATCGCCGACGCCGAGGACCCCGAAGCGATGCGCGGGCGCATGGTCAAGGAGTACAAGTCCGAGCTGATGCACCCCTACTACGCCGCCGAGCGCGGTCTGGTGGACGACGTCATCGACCCGGCCGAGACCCGCCACACCCTCATCCGCTCGCTGGAGATGCTCCGCACCAAGCACGCGGACCTGCCCGCCCGCAAGCACGGCAACCCGCCGCAGTAGCCCCCGCGCCGGGCCGACCGGCGACGCAGGCGACCGCGGAGACGAAGACGATGAAGACGACGGAGACCCGCATGAATTCCGCAGCCCCCGCCACCCCCATCCGTGTGGAGAAGGGCGAGGCCAGCGAGGAGGAGCTGGCGGCCCTGACGGCCGTGCTCCTGGCCCGCGCCGCGCACCGGCCCGCCGCACCGGCCCGCCCCCGCGCCACCGCCGCGCGCTGGCGCCGCCTGGAGCGCCAGTACGGCTTCCACGGCGCGACCAGCTGGCAGCGCTGACCCACCGCCGGATACGCCTCGGGCCCCGCACCTGTGCATGGTGCGGGGCCCGAGGCGTATCCGGGATCAGGCGCGGACCGGCTCCGGGGTGGCGTCCGGCCCACCGGGCACCGGCTCCGCCGCGCCCCGTTCCTCCTCCGGCGTCTTGAGATAGAGCGTCAGCAGCGCCGAGACGACGTACAGCGCGGCGAAGATGATGACGATGCCGGACGGGCCCAGCGGCTCCAGGAAGATGCTGACGATCGCCGGGCCGACGAACGCGGCGCCGCCCGCACCGAGGTTGAGCAGCGCCATCGCGCCGCCCTTGTTGTCGGGGGCGAGCGCCGGGATCAGCGCCGAGATGGAGACGAATCCGGCGAGCGTCACGCCGTAGAGCATGCCGACGACGATCGCGACCCAGTAGTGGCTGCCGACCGCCTTGGGGACGAAGTACAGCGCGAGCGTGGTGATGGCGCAGCCGAGGCCGCCGAACGACGCGATGGTCTTCCGCCACCCGATCCGGTCGCCGATCACACCGAACAGCAGGTTGCAGAAGACGTTGGTGCCGTAGATGACGGCGAGCAGTGTCAGCCAGCGGCCCTCGCCGAAGTGCAGTTCCTTGGCGAAGAACGTCGGCAGGAACACCAGGAAGCCGAACTCCGGCGCGGTGTTGATGACGCGCACCACACAGCCCACGGCGACCTTCGGATGCGTCCAGGCGATGGAGAGGCTGGAGAGCAGCGACTGCACCGGACGCACCTCCGGCGGCGCCAGCCGCGCGAATCCGGTGCGCTCGCGGACCCCGAGCAGGCAGAACGCCCCGCCGACCGTGATGATCGCCAGCGCCACCCACAGCGTGCCCAGGTGACCGAAGAGCGGGTTGGTCACGCCCGCGACGAGTGAACCGAGCGTCGGCAGACCGCCGGTGAAGGCGACGTAGAACCAGCCGACGGCGGTGCCCATCCGCGCCTTCGGGGCGGTCGCGGTGATCCAGACGAGGAATCCGAAGGCGAAGAGCGGGTAGCCGAAGCCGCGCAGACCGTAGAAGACCAGCATCAGCGGGTAGTTCTGCGGGCCGATGGCGAGGGTGAGGAAGAGGAGGTCGAAGACGATCCACACCACGAGCCCCAGCTGCATCACCCGGCGCGGTCCCCACAGATCCGACAGCGCCCCGGAGAGCCAGGAGGCGAGCATGACGGTCACGCCGTACGCCGTGATCACATACGAGGCGTGCACCTCGGTCCCGGCGCCGTGGTCCGCCATGAACGGCGCGATGAAACCGGATTCGACGCCGTCGCCCACCATGAACAGCAGGACGCCGAGGTAGCCGAAGACCAGCGGCCTCGGGATGCCGATCCGGTCGAACAGGGTGGGTGGTGCCATGTCACGCCTCCGTGGGGCGGGTGCCGCCGCGGGACGGCGGACGGCGGGTCGGGGCAGGGGAGCCGGGTCGTCCGGCTCGGGCGCCGCCGGGCGGCGCGCACGATGCGAGCATCATGAATCCTGAGATCTTCACACGCAAGATGTGATGCGGGGGATTTTGGGCAGCCGTTCTCCCAGGTGGCCAGGTGATTTCTGGGGTGAGGGGTGACGAGTCTGTGATGTAGGTGTTAAATCAAACAGGGACGAAACAAAGGAGTGTGCCCCTGATGACCACCACCCCCGCCGGATCGGTACACCACGCCGAGACCTTCCGTGAGGACTGGCTGGAAGGATTGGCCGACGCCTACGCACGCACCGTCCGCCGGGTCCCGGGTGCCTTCGGCGTCGTCGGGCGGCACGTGCCCCGCCCCGGCAAGGTGGCCGTCGTGATCGGAGGCGGCTCCGGCCACTACCCCGCCTTCGCCGGACTCGTCGGCCCCGGTCTCGCCGACGCCGCCGCCATCGGCGACGTCTTCGCCAGCCCCAGCGCCGAGCAGGTCTACCGCACCGCACGCGCCGCCGACGGCGGCGCCGGAGTCCTCATGACCTACGGCAACTACGCGGGCGACGTCATGCACTTCGGCCTCGCCGCCCGCCGCCTCGCCGCCGAGGGCACCGACGTCCGCACCGTCCTCGTCACCGACGATGTCGCCAGCGGCCCGCCGCCCGTCGACGGCCAGGAGATCGACCCGTCCCGCGACCGCCGCGGCGTCGCCGGCGACTTCTTCGTCTTCAAGATCGCCGGTGCCTCGGCCGACCGCGGCGACGACCTCGGCACCGTCGCCCGCCTCGCCGCCCACGCCAACGCCATGACCCGCACCTTCGGCGCCGCCTTCGCCGGGTGCACCCTGCCCGGCGCCGCCGCACCGCTGTTCACCGTCGAGCCCGGCACCACCGAGCTCGGCATGGGCATCCACGGCGAGCCCGGACT
The DNA here is from genome assembly GCF_007280575.1 of Streptomyces benahoarensis. Taxonomy (GTDB): domain Bacteria; phylum Actinomycetota; class Actinomycetes; order Streptomycetales; family Streptomycetaceae; genus Streptomyces; species Streptomyces benahoarensis. Next base: position 29,455 of record NZ_VKJP01000025.1, on the reverse strand, counting down.
GCGCACCGCCCACGGCCTGACCGCCGCCGGACTCGCCGACGCGCTCGTCGACAACCTCCTCGCCGAACTGCCCCGGCCCGCCACCGCCACCGGCCGCGTCGCCGTCCTCCTCAACGGCCTCGGCCGCACCAAGTACGAGGAGATGTTCGTCGTCTACCGCCAGGTCAACCGCCGCCTGCGGGCCGCCGGACTCCAGCCGTACCGGCCCGAGGTGGGGGAGTTCGTCACCTCCTTCGACATGGCCGGCGTCTCGCTCTCCCTGATGGTCCTCGACGACGAACTCACCGCCCTCTACGACGCCCCCTGCGACACCCCCGCCTTCCGCAGCCTGCCCGGCGGCCACACCCCCGCCGCCGACGACCGCACGGAGGACGGCGACGCCACGGACACCGCGCAGGTCCCGGCCGCCCGCACCGCGCCCGGCGCCGCCGACCTTCCCGCCACCGCTGCCCTCCAGGCCGCCCTCGACGCCGTCGCCGCCCACGAGGACGAACTCGGCCGCCTCGACGCCGTCGCCGGGGACGGCGACCACGGCATCGGCATCGTCCGCGGACTGCGCGCCGCCGTCGCCGCCGCCCGCGCCACCGAGACCGGCCCCGCCGGGCCCCGCTCCGCCGGAGCCGCCCTGCTCGGCGCCGGACTCGCCCTCGCCGACGCCTCGGGCGGCGCGTCCGGCGCGCTCTACGGCGCCCTCCTCGCCGAGACCGGCGCCGTCCTCGCCAAGGCCCCCGACGACGCCTGCACCACCGCGCTCCTCGCCGACGCCGCCGACGCCGCCCACCGCGCCGTCGCCGAACTCGGCGGTGCCCGCGTCGGCGAGAAGACCCTGCTCGACGCCCTCGAACCGTTCCGCCACGCACTGCGCGCCCGCACCGCCAACGGCCCCGCCACGGCGTGGCGCGCCGCCGCCGGGGCCGCGACCCGCGCCGCCGCCGCGACCGCCGACCTCGTCCCGGCCCGCGGCCGCGCCGCCCGCATGGGCGACCTCGGCCTCGGCCACCCCGACGCCGGGGCCACCTCCCTCGCGCTCCTGCTCACCGCCGTCGGGGAGACGCTGCACGACTGATCGCCGCCCCATGACCGCTGAGGGCCTGTGGAGGAGAGCGCCGCCTCTCCTCCACAGGCCCTTCGTGCCTACCGGGTCTGTCCGCCACCGTCAGACGGGCCGCTTCTCCGGGAACTGCCCCGCCCCCGGCCGGATGAGCCACGCCTGCGTATCCGTCGGCCGCCCGAACCACCGCAGCGCACTCTCCGGCGAACGCAGACTGAGATACGTCCGCCCGCCGGGGCTGACCACGTCCGCCTCCCCGTCCTCGTACGCCAGTCCCCAGGCGGCGATGTGCCCGTCGAAAGGTCACCCTGCGGCAGCAGCGACTTGCCCTTGAGCTGCGGAAGCCACGGGAACGGGCAGGGCTCTCGTCGGGTGAGGCAGCCAACCGCCTTGGCATCCGACAGGCGCAGATCAGCACCATCGAAGCGGCCCGTCACGCAGTGAGTGCCGATCGGGTACGGGCGTTCGCCGCGGCCTATGGCTGCGCCGACCCGGACTACGTCGAGGCGCTCGCCGGGATGACGGGAGGGCGGGCGCGCGGCTGGTGGGAGGAGTACCGCGAACACCTGCCGGTCAGCCGTACGTCTATGCCTCCGGCCCAGTTCCCGCACTGGACACTGTCGAAGTCGACACCGAGTACGGATGTGATTTCATGCACGCCGAGGCTCAGTTGGAGAAGTCCCGGGTTGTGCTGGACTGCTTGGAATCCCGAGCCCTGGCACCGGCGAAGTCCCGCGATCTGATCCACCGGATGGCAAAGAACGTCTGAGAGGAACGCCATGCCCCCGCATGAGTGGCAGAAGTCTTCGTTCAGTGGCGAGGGCGCCCAGTGTCTTCACGTCGCGGCTCCCGACAGCGACACCATCAAGGTGTGCGAGAGCGACGCCCCGGACGTCATCCTCACCACGTCCCGCGCCAACCTCAAGGCGTTCATCCTCGGCGTCAAGGCCGGGGAGTTCGACCACTTCGTCGACGGCTGACGCGGCCGGCCGACACGGCGAAGGCCCCCGCTCACCTGACAGTCAGGTGAGCGGGGGCCTTCGCCGTACGTCGGAAAACCGCGCCGTCAGGCGGCTACCGCAGGCGCGCCATGAGCGCGTGCTCCACGAGCGTGATGAGCGCGCTCTTCGCCTCGCTGCGGTGGCGGGCGTCGGTGATGATGATCGGGGCGTCCGGTCCGATCTGCAACGCCTCGCGGACCTCGTCCGGCGTGTACGGCTGGTGGCCGTCGAAGCCGTTGAGGGCGATGACGAAGGGGAGGCCGCTGTTCTCGAAGTAGTCGACGGCGGGGAAGCAGTCGGCGAGGCGGCGGGTGTCGACGAGGACGACGGCGCCGATCGCACCGCGCACCAGGTCGTCCCACATGAACCAGAAGCGGTCCTGTCCGGGTGTACCGAAGAGGTACAGGATCAGGTCCTGGTCCAGGGTGATGCGGCCGAAGTCCATCGCCACGGTCGTCGTCGTCTTGTCCGGCGCGTGCGTGAGATCGTCGATCCCCGCAGACGCTGAGGTCATGACGGCTTCGGTGCGCAGCGGGTTGATCTCTGAGACGGCCCCGACGAACGTGGTCTTACCCACGCCGAAGCCGCCCGCCACCACGATTTTCGCGGAGGTGGTGGAGCGGGCTGCACCGCTAGAGCTTGCGAAGTCCACTGAGCACCCTTTCGAGCAGTGTCACATCTGGCTGTCCGCCGGCGGTCTCGTCCCCGCCGGGCTGATGGATGGCGACGAGTCCGGCCTCCGCCAGGTCGGCGACGAGGATCCGGGCGACGCCGAGGGGGATGGAGAGAAGTGCGGAGATCTCGGCAACTGATTTGATCTCGCGGCAGAGGTGGCAGATGCGTTGGTGCTCCGGCAGCTGGCCCTGTAGCTGGGAGGGATCGGCCGTGGTGCTGACCAGTGCCTCGATGGCGAGCTGGTAGCGCGGCCGCGTCCGGCCCCCGGTCATGGCGTACGGGCGCACCAACGGATTGTGCGCGCCGCCCGTGGGCGCCTGGGGCGCCGGGCGGATGCCGGGCGTCCGAGGCGGTTCGTACGCCGACGGCTCGTACGGCTGGGAGTCGTACGGGCCGGGCGGGGTCTGCTGGGGCTGCTGCTGCTGCCGCGGCGGCTGGGACCGCTGCGGCCGGCGGCTCGGCGAGGACGGGAAGTTGAAGCGGTTGTGAGAGGTCTCGCCCTGGGACCCGGACTGCTGTCCGGGGCCGTACGGGTATCCGCCAGGGGGCGTTGCCACGTCTCCTCCTCCAACTTGCCTGTCTGATGCCGGTCGCGCCCTCGAACCCTAATGGGCCGATGGCGGGAAACGCACTGCTTGTCTGCTAGTTCAGGAGGCTGCCCTGGAGTTCGGCGCGTAGGTCGGGGGTGAGGACGTTGCCTGCGCGGTCGACCAGGAGGGCCATTTCGTAGCCGACGAGGCCGATGTCGCACTCGGGGTGTGCGAGGACGGCCAGGGAGGATCCGTCGGAGACGGACATGATGAAGAGGAAGCCGCGTTCCATTTCCACCACGGTTTGGTTGACGCTTCCGCCTTCGAAGATGCGGGAGGCGCCGGAGGTCAGCGAGGTGAGGCCGGAGGCCACTGCTGCCAGTTGGTCGGCTCGGTCCCGTGGGAAGCCTTCGGACATGGCGAGGAGGAGACCGTCCGCGGAGACCACGACCGTGTGGGAGACACCGGGGGTGTTGTCCACGAAGTTGGTGATCAACCAGTTCAGGTTCTGCGCCGCCTGGCTCATCGGGCTCACACTAACGCTCCTGATCGTAGGTGCTGCCGGGGCCGAAGCCCTGTTGGTCATTGTGGGGGAACTCCGAGCGGTCCACCCCCGCGCTGCGGCCCTGCTGGACGCCGCGACGCAAATTGCTCAGCCTGCCGCGGATGTCCTCCGGGGCACGGGAGACCTGGGGGCCACCCTGCGGGCTCTGCTCCGCCGAACCCTCGACCAAATTGGCCTTGGGCACCCGTCGCGGCAGACCGGACGGGGTGACCCCGCCAGCCTTCGGCTCACGCAGCCGCTCCGCCCGCTCCCACCGTTCGTCGTTGGAGCTGCGCCATTCGGAGCCGTCCAGGACCTGATCCGACGCCTCCCACCGCTGTGGGGGCACCGCCGCTTCCCCGGGCTGCGCCCACTCCTGCGCAGCAGGCTGCGCCTGCTCCGTGTGGCCTCCGCGGCGCGGAAGGCCGGCATCGGTCAGCGAGTGGGAGTCGCTCGGGGACGAGCCCGGACGGTCGAATGGTACGCGCTCGGACGCGTCAACGTGAGCGGCGGGTGTATTCCGGTCAGATTCCGCTTCGGCTCCGAAGTGCCCATCGTACGCGGCGGGTTCGAAGCCGCCGCCGGTGGCGGGTGCTTCGGGCGCGGCGTACGGATGCTGGTCCGTGGCGTGCGGATCGGCCGCAGGCCGGAAACCTTCGGTGCCGAACGTGCCGTCGCCATACCGCGGTTGATCGGCTTCCGCATATGCCTGCGGCCCGGACTGCGCACCGTACCCGGCAAGGTCCGGCGCCACACCGCCCAACAGCGGTCCCCCGTCGGCCTGTTGGGCGCCCTGCGTCTCCTCCAGGGCCGCGCGGCGCTCCTCGCGCAGCAGTGACCGGCTCATGCCGTCGTGACCGGCCCCGGCCGCGTCGGCGGCGAACCCGGGGTGGCCGGGGGCCGCTCCGGGCGCGGTGGCCGGTGCGTCCGGACGCGGTGGGCGGGGCTGGTCGGGCGCGGTCCGGGGGACGGTGAAGTCCTCCTCGAACCGGACGTTGCCGCCACCGCCGTGGGTGATCGCGTCGGGCAGCATCACCAGCGAGGTGGTGCCCGCCTGCTCGCCCGAGGGGCGCAGCTGGACGCGGATGCCGTGCCGGTCGGCGAGGCGGCCGACCACGAACAGGCCCATGCGCTGGGAGACCGCGACGTCCACGCTCGGCGGGTTCGCCAGCTTGTGGTTGATGTCCGCGAAGTCCTCGGCGGCCAGCCCGATGCCCTTGTCGTGGATCTCGACCATGATGCGGCCGTCGGACATCCGGGTCGCGGCGACCCGCACCTTGGTCTGCGGAGAGGAGAACGTCGTCGCGTTCTCCAGCAGCTCCGACAGCAGATGCACCAGGTCGGTGACGGCCTGACCGTGGATCTCGCTCTCCGTGACCCCGGCCAGCTCGATGCGCTCGTACGACTCGACCTCGGAGGTGGCGGCCCGCAGGACGTCGACGAGGGGGACCGGCTGGTCCCAGCGGCGGCCCGGCTCCTCGCCCGCGAGGATGAGGAGGTTCTCGCCGTTGCGCCGCATGCGCGTGGCGAGGTGGTCCATCCGGAAGAGGTTCTCCAGCTGGTCCGGGTCCGCCTCGTTGTTCTCCAGGTCGGTGATGAGCGTCAACTGCCGCTCGATGAGGCCCTGGTTGCGGCGCGAGAGGTTGGTGAAGATCGCGTTGACGTTGCCGCGCAGCATCGCCTGCTCGGACGCCAGCCGCACCGCCTCGCGGTGCACCTGGTCGAAGGCGCGGGCGACCTCGCCGATCTCGTCCGTCGTCCCGATCGGGATCGGCCGCACCCGGGTGTCGACCCGGCCCGGCTCGGCCCGCGAGAGCTGGTCGACGAGCATCGGCAGCTTCTGCTCGGCGATGCCGAACGCCGCGGTCCGCAGCGTCCGCATGTTGCGGCTCATCCGCCGCGCCATCAGACCGGCCACCAGGAAGGCGGCGATCAGGGCGGCGAGCACGATGGCCGTGTCCGTGAAGGTGGTCCGCTCGGCGTCCGCCGAGATCTGCGCGGCCTCGGCGACGGCCTTGTCCGCGAGGTCCTTCTCGATGGACCGGTACATGTCGAAGCTGCCGGTCGCCGCCGTGAACCAGACCTCGGGCGTGATGCCCCGGTCCGCCAGATCCTGCGGCGATGCGCCGGAACCGATCGCGGTGGCCATGGCGTCGATGGAGGGGGGAGCACGGAACGGCCGCCCGGCCGTCTCGGCCTGCCGCCGGGCCTGCGCGTTCTTCGTCTTTGCGGTCGCCTTGAGCGCGGCGGTGTCCTTCTTCAGCCGCTCGACGTCCTCGGGGGTGCCGCCGGAGGTGTACTCGCCGATGGCGATGTTCTCCAGATAGCGGTACGACGCGAAGGCGGTCAACTGGCGTTTGTATGTGGTGCCGGTGGCCGGGTCGACGAGGAGGTGGACGCCGATCGAGCGCTCCAGCGAGGCGGCGGCCTTGGCGAGCGAAAGGGCGTAGACGGTGCGGCCGTAGGAGGTGATGTTGCCGGTCCCCAGGCCGAGTTCGTTGGCGAACTCCATCAGCGGGTGCTGGATGGCGACGTAACCCTCTTCGGTGCGCACGCCGGGCAGCGCCGAGGTGTACGCGGAGTCGCGCAGCGCGCCGAGGCCGTTCTCGGCGGTGGTGAACGAGGCGAGACGGCGCTTGAGGCCCGGCTTGTCCGGCATCGACTCCGCGGCCGTGCGGAAGTCGGCGGCGGCCCGGTCGGTGGCGGCGCGCGCGTCCCCGACGGCCGGGTCGTTCTTCTTGCCGTTCAGCAGGGGGTCGGCGGTGCGGTCCCGCTCGTCGATGAGCGCGTTGCCGTAGGTGAGGGCGGCGCGGACGAGCTTCGCGGTGCTCTCCGCGTCCTGCGCGTCCTGCCAGGTGTCGAGGGAGGAGTTGACCCGCAGCCCGCCGAAGACCAGCGCGAGCAGGACCGGGATCAGCAGGATGGCGTTGAGACGGGTCGCCACCCGCCAGTTGCGGGGGGAGTACGGCTTCCCACCGGAAAAGGGCGGGGCGGGCGTGGGCTCGGGCGTCCCGGGAGCCGGGCCGGTACTGCGCGACGGCGGGGTGAAGTTGCCCCGCCGGGCCTCCCGCGGCTCGGGGCTCGCCTTGCTTCGCCTCACTCGACCAACAACCTCTCGGCGCGACACGTCGTGCTGTGCCGTTTCTTCTGGGCGTCTCCTTCGGAGTTCAGCGAATTTCAGCACGTCGGACGCACGCGTTCCAAACACTGAGCAAAGCCTGGCGAAGGCAGGAGAGACCTCATATAAAAGGGGCGTTAAGGGCGAGCCGCGGCAAAATACGGGGGAAGCGTGTGCACAGTGGAGCCAAATGTGCGCAAGGTGTGTCTGTGGCGGGGCAATTGCCTGCCGAAACGTTATGAACACAATCGACGGCGTGTCCAACGACACAGCGTGTGACACAGCCGGTGACACACCTGGGGACGGCGCCGTACGGCGGGTCCGCCCGGAACAGCTCCGGACGGACCCGCCATCAGCGCAGGCGGGCCATGAGCGCGTGCTCGACCAGCGTGATCAGCGCGCTCTTCGCCTCACCGCGCTGACGGGCATCGGTCGTGATGATCGGCGTACCGGGCCCGATCTGCAGGGCCTCGCGCACCTCTTCGGGCGTGTGCGGCTGATGCCCCTCGAAGCCGTTGAGGGCGATGACGAAGGGGAGGCCGCTGTTCTCGAAGTAGTCGACGGCGGGGAAGCAGTCGGCGAGGCGGCGGGTGTCGACGAGGACGACGGCGCCGATGGCACCGCGCACCAGGTCGTCCCACATGAACCAGAAGCGGTCCTGTCCGGGTGTACCGAAGAGGTACAGGATCAGGTCCTGGTCCAGGGTGATGCGGCCGAAGTCCATCGCCACGGTCGTCGTCGTCTTGTCCCGGACGTGGCTGAGATCGTCGATGCCCGCCGACGCGGAGGTCATCACGGCCTCCGTACGCAGCGGGTTGATCTCCGAGACGGCGCCGACGAAGGTCGTCTTGCCCACACCGAAACCGCCGGCCACCACGATCTTCGCCGAGGTGGTCGAACGGGCGGGGGCGCCGTCCCCGAACGCGGCGTCAGAGCTTGCGAAGTCCACTGAGCACCCTCTCCAGCAGCGTCACGTCCGGCGTACCGCCGGCCTCACCGCTGCCACCCGGCTGATGGATCGCCACCATCCCGGCCTCCGCCAGGTCGGCGACGAGAATGCGCGCCACCCCCAGCGGTATGTGCAGCAGCGCGGAGACCTCGGCGACCGACTTGACCTCACGGCACAGGTGGCAGATCCGCTGGTGCTCCGGCAGCAGACCGGGCACCTGGGACGGGTCTGCCGTGGTGCTGACCAGCGCCTCGATGGCGAGCTGGTAGCGCGGCCGGGTGCGGCCGCCCGTCATGGCGTAGGGACGCACCAGGGGCTGGTCGCCTTCGCCGCCGTACGACGCCTGACTGTAGGCATCGTAGGGGTCCGACGTGGGTGGCGGGGTCATGGATCCTCCGGGCGTGACAACTGTCTTGTGCGGGACTGCCGTCGGGTTGGGCCGGTGGCTGTTCGGCGGTGTACGGGACATGTGCTGCGGCGCTTCAGTGCAACAGGCTGCCCTGGAGTTCGGCGCGTAGGTCGGGGGTGAGGACGTTGCCTGCGCGGTCGACCAGGAGGGCCATTTCGTAGCCGACGAGGCCGATGTCGCACTCGGGGTGTGCGAGGACGGCCAGGGAGGATCCGTCGGAGACGGACATGATGAAGAGGAAGCCGCGTTCCATTTCCACCACGGTTTGGTTGACGCTTCCGCCTTCGAAGATGCGGGAGGCGCCGGAGGTCAGCGAGGTGAGGCCGGAGGCCACTGCTGCCAGTTGGTCGGCTCGGTCCCGTGGGAAGCCTTCGGACATGGCGAGGAGGAGACCGTCCGCGGAGACCACGACCGTGTGGGAGACACCGGGGGTGTTGTCCACGAAGTTGGTGATCAACCAGTTCAGGTTCTGCGCCGCCTGGCTCATCGGACTCAACTAACGCTCCTGCTGGTGAGTGGGGTCCACCACGCCGTGCTGCCCGGTGTCGCCACCGGCCTGCCGGCCCTGCTGGATACCCCGGCGAAGACTGGTCAGCCGGCCGCGTACGTCGCTGGGCGCGCGCGAGACCTGCGGACCGCTCTGGGTGGGCTGCTGCTGTGCCGTACCGGCGACGAGATTGGCGCGCGGCACCCGGCGGGGCAGTCCCGACGTGGTCACCCCGCCCGCGGCCGGCTGACGGATCTGTTCCGCCTGCCGCCAGGTCTCGTCGTTCGGTGAACTGCGCCAGCCGGTGGTGTCGAAGCCCCCGGCGGGCGTGTCGTCCGGACCGTCCGCGGGCCGCGGAGCCTGCTGCGGCTGCGGCGCCTCGGTGTGGGTGGAGGGCGGCGGCTCCACACCGGCGGCGGCCGCCTCCGGCGTGTGGAACCAGTTCGACTCGATGGTGTCGAAGATCGGCGTCCGCCCGTCACCGGCACCGGCCGACGTGTCGCCGAGCCAGTCCGCCGACGGGGCGGGCTCCGGCGCGACGTCCGGCGACGGCTGCGCCGGGACCTGGCCGGTGGCGTGCGGCGCCTCGGGGGCGACGCCGAAGAGGCTGGCCGCCTCCGACGGGGCGTCGCCGCTCTCCTGCGCCGCCCGGCGCGACGCGTCGGGCCGCCCGGCGTCCCGCAGCGGGAGACCGGACGCGGTCTGCCCGAAGTGCTCCGGAGCCGCGGGGGCGGGGCCGCCGGGCAGCGGGAACCGGCCGGTGTCATCGGGCGCCTGCGCGTCGCCCCGGGGAGCGCCGGGCGGCGGCCCGTTGAAGTCGGGCCGGGCGAAGGCCGTGGTGTCACCGGGGCCACCGGTCGCCTCGGGCGGCGCCGGGCGCGCGAAGGTGCCCGTGGTCTCCGGCGGCGCCGGACGTTCGAAGGTGCCGGTCGTCTCGGGCGGCGTGGGGCGCGCGAAGGTGCCGGTCGTCTCGGGCGGGGTCGGGAGCGCGAAGGCGCCCGTGGTCTCCGGCGCCGTCGGACGCGCGAAGGTGCCGGTGGTCTCCGGCTCCTCGTGGCCGCGCGGTGTGTCCTGGGGCTCGCGGGGTGCCAGCGGCCAGTCGTCGGTCGCGCCGCGGTCGCGGCGTACGCCCCAACTGGTGCCCGGCTGCGGGGAGTCGACGGCCGGAGCGGCCTCCGCGGCGGGGGAGCCGGTCAGCTCCGCGGCCGGGCCGCGGGGCGGCAGTTGCGGCCGCTCGTCACGGCCCGGCGCACCGGTGGGCGGCGCCACCGTCGGCGTCGCGCCGGAGGTTTCGGCGGGCGCCTCGCCGCGCTGCACGTGACGGGTGGGGAGCGCGGGACGGCCGCCGTCGGCCGGGGCGTTCGCCGGGCGCGCGGACGCGTCCGGTGCCGCGGGCGCCTGCGGCACGGGGCCGCCGGAGGGCACCGGACCGCCGAAGCCGCCCGGACCGCCGAGACCACCGGAGGCCGTACGCCCGGGACCACCCGGACCGCCACGGCCCGGCAGCGCGGGCCGCCCGGTGCCGCCGGGGCCCGAACCGACCTGGCCGCGCGGCTGCAGCCCCGCGAGACGGCTCGTCCCGCCGGAGCCGGAACCCGTACCGGGGCCGGAGCCGGAGCCGGAACCCGTACCGCCCTCGGGCGACTGGCCCTTCGCGGTGGACGGCGCCGGCTTCTTGCCGCCCTGCGCCACATCGACGGGCAGCATGACCAGCGCGGTCGTGCCACCGGAGTCGGACGGCCGCAGCTGGATGCGGATGCCGTGACGCAGCGACAGGCGGCCGACCACGAACAGACCCATCCTGCGGGAGACCGAGACGTCCACGGTCGGCGGGCTGGCCAGCCGCTCGTTGATGGACGACAGGTCCTCGGGGGAGAGGCCGATACCGGTGTCGTGGATCTCGACCAGCACCCGCCCGTCGGGCAGCGCGTGACCGGTCACCTTCACCTTGGTCTGCGGCGAGGAGAACGACGTGGCGTTCTCCAGCAGCTCCGCGAGCAGGTGCACGAGGTCGTTGACGACGCGCCCGGCGACCTCGGTCTGCGGTACGGCGGTCAGCTCGATGCGCTCGTACTGCTCCACCTCGGAGGCGGCGGCGCGGAGCACGTCGACCAGCGGCACCGGACGCGTCCAGCGACGGCCGGGCTCCTCACCCGCGAGAACGAGGAGGTTCTCACCGTTACGGCGCATACGCGTCGCGAGGTGGTCGAGCTTGAAGAGGGAGGACAGCTGGTCCGGGTCGGCCTCGCGGGACTCCAGCTCGGAGATGAGCGAGAGCTGACGCTGAATCAGGCCCTGGGAGCGGCGCGAGAGGTTGGTGAACATCGCGTTGACGTTGCCCCGCAGCAGCGCCTGCTCGGACGCCAGCCGGACCGCCTCGCGGTGCACGTCGTCGAAGGCCGCGGCCACCCGGCCGATCTCGTCCCGGCTGTGCACACCGACCGACTCGACGGAGGTGTCGATGTCCTGCGGGTCGGTGTCGGACAGGTGCTTGACCAGCTCCGGCAGCCGCTCCTGGGCCACCTTCTGGGCGGTGTCCTGGAGACGGCGCAGCGAGCGGACCATGGACCGCGCCACGACGAACGCGCCGACCAGCGAGACACCGAGGACGAGGAAGATCAGCGCACCGTTGATGATCGCTTCCTGCGTCGCCGCGTTGCGCAGCTCGCGGGACTTCTGCTCCATCTCGGTCAGCAGCGAGGTCTCGATCCGAGACATCTCTTCGACCTTGACGGTGTCGGAGTCGTACCAGTCCAGGTACTTGTACTCCTGGCTGCGGATGCCGCTGTTGCTGGCGAAGGCGCGGTGCGCGAAGGCGACCGCCGCCTTGATCTCGTCGTTGTTGCCGTCCAGACCGCGGGTGAGGGAGCCGGCATTGCCCGCGTAGATCTGCGAGAAGCGGTCGCGGGCCGCCTTCTCGTCGTCCTCGGCGGTACGTCCGGCCAACCGGTCGTTGGCGGAGAGCTGGGGGCCGCCCTTGTGGGCGAGACCGGCGCTGACCAGGGCGCGCTGCATCGACGCGTACTCCTTGGCCGAGGAGAACGCCGCCAGTGCACGGGTGGACCGGATCATCTCCGGATTGCTGGTGGCCTGCGCCATGTCCTGGGAGAGGGAGAGCAGCGAGTCGATCAGCTGGTTGTAGTTGCTGATGGTGCGCGCGGCGTTGCCGTCGTCCTTGTACGCGCTGCCGCGGATCTCGTTGAGGGTGTTGAGCTGGCGGCCGATCTCCAGGACGGTCGCCCGCACACCGGTCATCGTGGCGTCGACGCCCTGGATGTCGCCGGTGCCCTGGTTGAACGCGATGCGGGCGCGGTCGGTGGCCTCCCGCGGTGCGACGACGTTGGCGTCGTCCTTGGCGTTGCCCGAACCCGCCAGCGGGCCCGCCGACTTGTCCCGCTCGACCTGGAGCGCGTCGGCCAGCTCGGTGGCCTGCCGCGTCATGTCGGTGAGCATCTTCATCTTGTCCAGCTGCTCGATGTTCTCCATCGAGTCCTGGATACGGATGGCGCCCAGCGAGGTCGCGGCGACCACGGGCAGCGCGAGCAGGGAGATCAGACGGGTGCTGATGCGCCAGTTGCGCAACGCGACCCGGGAGCCGGGACCGCCCGGGCCCGACTGCTCCTTGGCCGTTCCCCGGTCGGCGTCGCCGCCGCTCCGGTCGCTCCGGTCGGACGGCGCCGGGGCGTTCGCCGGACCGCCCCCCTGGGCACGCTGGGGAGAGGAGGCGCGGTCGGTCCCGCCGCGCGGCTCCGGCTCCGCCGCAGCTTCCCGGCCCTTACGGGCCTGGGAAGGCTCCGTGCCATCCCTCTTGAAACGTCCCTGCACTAGCGTCGCAACCTCTGGACCAGGCGTCCCCCCGCGTGAGCGGCGGGACGGTGTCGAGTCGTGGGGGACCGCAAGCCCCCGTGCGGCCGTGAATGACCGGCGGGCTTCCCCCTCTGGCCGAGAGAGCAACTCCACCGCGCTGCGCCACATCGCGCCCTGCGCGCCGGTTGATACATGCGGCGGTCCGTGGAATTCCAGCACAGTGCCGGATCTCCAACAAGAGCGGAACCGTGCGGTGCGACATGGGTGACACACGGTGCGGATCGTGTCACGACACGTAGAGGGATCCATGGTCGATAACGGACTTTTGACCTCTAACCGCTTCGGTCGCTCTGTTGTCCCAGGTGCGGTGATCGGAGGCGAAATGGAGCCTTCTGGTGATCGATGTCCTGTTCATCCCTTGATGCTGATCGTGGGAATTGCGGCATTTGTCACGTACTCAGTGAGGAAACTCACAGGGGGGTCGGTGACTTTCCCCCCGCATCGCAGGGAATGGCCCGCTTAGTCTGATGCTTTACAAAGGCAGCCGGCGCGACAAGGACACCCCGCGCGACCTCGCCCGTTGTCGTGATTCCGCGCTCCCGCGGCGCCACGGATGCGGCGGGCCCGGTCCGCACCGCCCCACCGGGCCGGCCGTCCCTTCCGATGCATCCCGATCTACGCGAGGCGTGAAGCAGTGAAGACCACGATGATGTTCCGCAACATAGCCAACCCGCGGCGCACCACGCTGGCGCACCTCAAGGACGCCGACGAGCTGACCGCCGCCACCCCGGCCCCGGAGCACGTCGCCGAGCTGCCCACGCAGACCGCCAACCCGCGCCGTACCGTCCTGATGGACGCCCCCGGCCAGGACACCGCGGTGTAATTCCGCAGCGGGCGAGCCGCGCCCCCGCGTTAGCCTGGAGTGTCCACTCCGGCCAGTGATCAATGAGGGGCAGCGGCACCCGTGCGCATCGCCAGATTCTCCATCGACGGCAACGTCGGCTTCGGCGTCCTAGAGGGCGACGAGATCGACGTCATCAAGGGACACCCCTTCGCGGAGTTCGAGCGCTCCGGCCAGAAGGTCCCCCTCGACAAGGTCCGCCTGCTGCCGCCGGTGCTGCCCAACAAGGTGGTCGCGGTCGGCCGCAACTACGCCGCCCACGCCGCCGAGCTGGGCCACGACGTCTCCGACGCCCCGTTCACCTTCTTCAAGCCCTCCACCTCCGTGGTCGGCCCCGGTGACCCCATCGCGTACCCCTCCTTCTCCGAGGAGGTGCACCACGAAGCGGAGCTGGCCGTCGTCATCGGCCGGATGTGCCGCGAGGTGCCCCGCGAGCGCGTCAAGGACGTCATCCTCGGCTACACCTGCGCCAACGACGTCACCGCGCGTGACGTCCAGCGCCGTGAGAAGCAGTGGGCGCGCGCCAAGGGCTTCGACACCTCCTGCCCGCTCGGCCCCTGGGTCGAGACCGAGCTGGACCCCTCCGATCTGACCATCCAGTGCACCGTCAACGGCGAACAGCGTCAGCTGGGCCGGACGAGCGAGATGGTCCGCTCCGTCGAGGACCTGATCGTCCACATCACCGAGGCGATGACGTTGCTCCCCGGCGACGTCGTCCTCACGGGCACCCCGGCCGGGGTCGGCCCGCTCACCGTCGGCGACGAGGTCGCCGTCACCATCGAAGGCATCGGCACTCTCACCAACAAGGTGATCAAGCGTGGCTAACGCGACCCCCGTCCGCGTCCGTTTCTGTCCCTCACCGACCGGCAACCCCCATGTGGGACTGGTCCGCACCGCCCTGTTCAACTGGGCGTTCGCGCGCCACCACCAGGGCACCCTGGTCTTCCGCATCGAGGACACCGACGCGGCCCGCGACTCCGAGGAGTCCTACAACCAGCTGCTGGACTCCATGCGGTGGCTGGGCTTCGACTGGGACGAAGGCCCCGAGGTCGGCGGCCCGCACGCGCCCTACCGCCAGTCGCAGCGCATGGACCTCTACAAGGAGGTCGCCGACAAGCTGCTCGCCGGCGGCTACGCCTACCCCTGCTACTGCACCACCGAGGAGCTGGACGCCCGCCGCGAGGCCGCCCGCAAGGCCGGCAAGCCCTCCGGCTACGACGGCACCTGCCGCTCCCTGAGCGACGAGCAGAAAGCCGCCTACGAGGCCGAGGGCCGCTCCTCGATCATCCGCTTCCGGATGCCCGACGAGCCGATCACCTTCACCGACCTGGTCCGCGGCGAGCTGACCTTCACTCCGGACAACGTTCCGGACTACGGCATCGTCCGGGCCAACGGCGCGCCCCTCTACACGCTCGTCAACCCCGTCGACGACGCGCTGATGGACATCACCCACGTCCTGCGCGGCGAGGACCTGCTCTCCTCCACCCCCCGCCAGGTCGCCCTCTACAAGGCGCTCATCGAGCTGGGCTACGCCAAGGGGATCCCGGCCTTCGGCCACCTGCCGTACGTCATGGGCGAGGGCAACAAGAAGCTCTCCAAGCGCGACCCGCAGGCGTCCCTCAACCTCTACCGCGAGCGCGGCTTCCTCCCCGAGGGCCTGCTCAACTACCTCGCGCTGCTCGGCTGGTCGTTCTCCGCCGACCGTGACCTCTTCTCCGTCGCCGAACTGGTCGAGAAGTTCGACATCGCGGACGTCAACGCCAACCCGGCCCGCTTCGACCTCAAGAAGGCCGAGGCGATCAACGCCGACCACATCCGGCAGCTGGACCTCCCGTCCTTCATCGCCGCCTGTGAGCCCTGGCTGACGGCCCCGCACGCCAACTGGGGGCCCGAGGACTTCGACCAAGCGGCGTGGGAGGCCATCGCCCCGCACGCCCAGACCCGGCTGACGGTCCTCTCGGACATCACCGCCAACGTCGACTTCCTGTTCCGCAAGGAGCCGGTCGAGGACGAGGTGTCCTGGACGAAGGCGATGAAGGGCGAGCCGGTGGCGCTGCTCACCACCGCCCGCGCCAAGCTGCTGGACGCCGACTGGAGCAGCCCCGAGTCGCTGAAGAACGCTGTCCTCGCCGCTGGTGAGGAGCACGGCCTCAAGCTCGGCAAGGCCCAGGCCCCCGTCCGCGTCGCGGTCACCGGCCGCACCGTCGGCCTGCCCCTCTTCGAGTCCCTGGAAATCCTGGGCAAGGAGCGGACCCTGTCCCGCATCGACGCGGCCCTGGCCAAGCTCGCAGCCTGACCTCGTACGAGCCCTGGGGGCCCGGAAGTCGAGATGGCTTCCGGGCCCTTGGCGTATGCGGGGCGGGCGACGGCGTGAGGGCCCAGGAGCGCGCCCAGAGGCGCCGCGAGGGCCGCGTACGGCCGGATCCGTCGCTCGCCCCGCCGGGAACCTTGACAGGGGCAGGGAGGTGGCCCCGCCGCCGCCCTCATGGCCGCAGGGGCGCCCGCGTACGCCGGGGAGCCGATCAGCGCTGCCGGAGCGGCGCCCCGGCCCGGTGCCGCCGTTCCGGACCGTCCGTCGTCCTCCGCCTCACCGGGCCTTACGGCGTTCCCGCCCTGCTCCGCGCCCTATCGGTTTTGGAGCCCCGTGCACCTTCGGGTAATGTTCTTTCTGCGCCGCCCGGGAGGGCCGAGAGGTCCGGCCGGAAAGCGCAAGCCGAACAAAATCCCCACTGGGGGTTGCGTTTTGGTGGGCTATGGTGTAATTGGCAGCACGACGGTTTCTGGTTCCGTTAGTCTAGGTTCGAGTCCTGGTAGCCCAGCAAGAGATCTTTCTCTTCGAGAAAGCCATGGTCTCTTGAGTGCAGTATCAGGCCCCCGTTGTGTAGCGGCCTAGCACGCCGCCCTCTCAAGGCGGTAGCGCCGGTTCGAATCCGGTCGGGGGTACAGATCCTTTCTTTCCGTCATCTTCGGGTCGCTCCCGGATGTGTCGATGTGAGGATCGCTAGGGCCCCCGTTGTGTAGCGGCCTAGCACGCCGCCCTCTCAAGGCGGTAGCGCCGGTTCGAATCCGGTCGGGGGTACTGGTCTAAACCACCATGGGCTATGGTGTAATTGGCAGCACGAGTGATTCTGGTTCATTTAGTCTAGGTTCGAGTCCTGGTAGCCCAGCGCAGAGAATTCGCGTCATGCGAACTCAACTGCAAAAAAGCAGGCCCCCGTTGTGTAGCGGCCTAGCACGCCGCCCTCTCAAGGCGGTAGCGCCGGTTCGAATCCGGTCGGGGGTACGCGAAGAGAAAAAGGTCCCTGCTTCGGCAGGGGCCTTTGTCGTATGCGGAATTCGGGACGGAATCCGTGCGGCCTTCGCGCACGGCCTCCCGTCTCACGGCCCGTAGCGCCGGGCCGACTCCTCCTCCTGGGCCACCCGGCGCAGAGCGAGCAGCACCGGCTCCCGGAGGATCGCGGCGGCCACGGCGGTCTCCGCCCGCTCCGCGTCGTCCGGCAGTGTCTCCAGGACGTCGAAGTCATGACCGGCCACGGACGCCATCTGCCGTGCGTACGGCGTGAGTTCGGTCACGGTCACGGGGTGGCCCAGCTCCAGCAGACGGGTCAGAGGAGTCACCAGGGAGCGGTAGGCGGGGGAGAGGGCGCCGTTGGCGCGGGCGAAGTCCCAGCCCAGCTCCGTCAGCAGGTCCTCCACCAGCGCCTGGGCCTCGCGCGTCGCCGGGGCCTGCGGATCGGCCTCCTCGGCGCGGGGTAGCGCCCACAGGGCGGCGCCGAGCCGGGTGGTGCGGCCCAGGCTCTCGTCGTCGACCGCCGCCAGTACCTCGCGGACCGTTGCCACCGGCACCTTGCCCACCTGGATCAGCGCGCGGATCAGGCGCAGGCGCCGCAGATGGGACGCGTCGTACTCGGAGCGCGTCGCGGTGATCCGCCGGCCCTGCGACAGGAGCTGTTCGCGCAGGTAGTACTTGATCGTGGCGGTGGAAACCCCGCTGTGCTCGCTCAGTTCGGAGAGACGCATCCCTTGTGCTCCTTCTTGGGTAGCGCCACTATCCAATCATTGGGCAGTGGTGCTATCCAACGAGGGGGCGACGTGAGCGGTGACATGCATCCCGGCCGGGTCACGGCGGATGCCGACGGGGATGTCGTGATCTTTCTCATCGGCATGCGGATTCACCACCTCTGGGCGGTCCACCGCTGGCTGCCGGTGTTCCTCGCGATGCCGAGGATGCTGAAGGAGCTGGGCCGCGACCGTACGGCCGGACTGCTCCACCACCGGCTGGTGGGCGGGCCGCCCCGCACGTTCGAGGTCGTGCAGTACTGGGAGTCCAAGGAGAAGCTGCTGGCGTACGCGGTGGCGCCGGACCGGGAGCACCGCCCGGCGTGGGCCACGTTCAACCGCCGTGCGCGCCAGGGTGCGGGGCATGTCGGCATCTGGCATGAGACGTATGTGGTCCCGGCGGGGAGCTACGAGACGATCTACGGGGACATGCCGGCGCGCGGCCTCGGTGCGGCGTACGGGGTGCGGTCGCTGCGCGACAGGGTGCAGGCCCCGGAGCGGCTGGGCGTCTGACCGCCCCGTCGCGTGCAGCAGGCGGGCCGTGGCCCGGGGAGCCCCCATGAAGGACGGTACCCCGGGCCACGGCCCGTAGGGGAGTGGGGGGCCTCTCAGCCGGTGCGGCGCAGGCCCTCGGAGAGGCGGGCGGCGGCGTCGATGACGGCCTGGGCGTGCATCCGGCCCGGGTGGCGGGTCAGCCGCTCGATCGGGCCGGAGACGGAGACGGCGGCCACCACGCGGTTCGAGGGGCCGCGGACCGGCGCCGAGACGGAGGCCACGCCCGGCTCCCGCTCGCCGATCGACTGGGCCCAGCCGCGGCGGCGTACGCCGGAGAGCGCGGTGGCGGTGAAGCGGGCGCCCTGGAGTCCACGGTGGAGCCGCTCGGGCTCCTCCCAGGCCATGAGGATCTGCGCCGCGGAACCGGCCTTCATCGGGAGCGTGGAGCCGACCGGGACGGTGTCCCGCAGTCCGGACAGCCGTTCCGCCGCCGCCACACAGATCCGCATGTCGCCCTGGCGACGGTAGAGCTGGGCGCTCTCGCCCGTCACATCGCGCAGATGTGTGAGCACCGGCCCGGCCGTCGCCAGCAGGCGGTCCTCACCGGCCGCGGCGGCCAGTTCGGACAGCCGGGGGCCGAGGATGAACCGGCCCTGCATGTCCCTCGCCACCATCCGGTGGTGTTCCAGGGCCACGGCCAGCCGATGGGCCGTGGGTCGTGCGAGCCCGGTCACCGCGACCAGCCCGGCGAGGGTGGCCGGACCGGACTCCAGAGCGCTCAATACGAGAGCCGCCTTGTCGAGAACGCCGACGCCGCTAGAGTTGTCCATGCAACGATACTTGCGTCTCACAGTGTGAAACGCAAGTTCAATTTTCCGTGGAAGTCGTCACTCTGTAGCCATGGCCCTCGACCAGGGCCCGGTGCGGGGCCCGGCACGGGGGTGCGGGGACCGTGCGCACAGTACGAGTTGGGCCGGCGATGCGGCCGGCCGGAGGGAAAGCGATGGGACGGACACTCGCGGAGAAGGTCTGGGACGACCACGTCGTCCGGCGCGCGGAAGGCGAGCCCGACCTCCTCTTCATCGATCTCCACCTGCTGCACGAGGTCACCAGCCCGCAGGCGTTCGACGGCCTCCGCAAGGCCGGACGGCAGGTGCGCCGTACGGACCTGACCATCGCCACCGAGGACCACAACACCCCGACCCTCGACATCGACAAGCCGATCGCCGACCCGGTCTCGCGCACCCAGCTGGAGACGCTGCGCAAGAACTGCGCGGAGTTCGGCGTGCGGCTGCACCCGCTGGGCGATGTCGAACAGGGCGTTGTTCACGTGGTGGGACCGCAGTTGGGACTGACCCAGCCGGGCACCACCGTGGTCTGCGGTGACAGTCACACCTCCACGCACGGTGCGTTCGGCGCCCTGGCGTTCGGCATCGGCACCAGCCAGGTCGAGCACGTCCTCGCCACCCAGACGCTGCCGCTGGCCCCCTTCAAGACCATGGCGATCACCGTCGAGGGCGAGCTGCCCGACGGCGTCACCGCCAAGGATCTGATCCTGGCGATCATCGCCAAGATCGGCACCGGCGGCGGCCAGGGCTACGTCCTGGAGTACCGCGGCCCCGCCATCGAGAAGCTGTCGATGGAAGCCCGGATGACCGTCTGCAACATGTCGATCGAGGCGGGCGCCCGGGCCGGGATGATCGCCCCGGACGACACCACCTTCGCCTATCTGCGCGGGCGGGCCCACGCCCCCGAGGGCACCGACTGGGACGACGCCGTCGCCTACTGGCGCACGCTGCGCACCGACGACGACGCGGCCTTTGACGCGGAGGTCGTCATCGACGCCGCCGAGCTGGCCCCGTTCGTCACCTGGGGCACCAACCCGGGTCAGGGCGCGCCGCTCTCCGCCCGCGTCCCCGACCCCGCTTCGTACGAGGACGCCTCGGAGCGGCAGGCCGCCGAAAAGGCCCTGGAATACATGGGGTTGACGGCGGGTCAGCCGCTGCGTGAGATCGGTGTGGACACCGTCTTCGTAGGTTCCTGCACCAACGGCCGCATCGAGGACCTGCGCGCCGCCGCCTCCGTTCTGGAGGGGCGTTCGGTCGCCGACGGCGTGCGGATGCTCGTCGTGCCGGGCTCGGTGCGGGTCGCCCTCCAGGCGGTCGAGGAGGGGCTGGACAAGGTCTTCACCGCGGCGGGGGCCGAATGGCGGCACGCCGGTTGCTCGATGTGCCTGGGAATGAACCCCGACCAGCTGGCGCCGGGCGAGCGCTCCGCCTCCACCTCCAACCGCAACTTCGAGGGGCGGCAGGGCAAGGGCGGCCGCACCCACCTGGTCTCGCCGCAGGTCGCCGCCGCCACCGCGGTGCTCGGGCATCTGGCCTCGCCCGCCGACCTGTCCGACGCCGACGTTCGTACGCCCGCGGGAGTCTGAGGAACCATGGAAGCTTTCACCACCCACACCGGCCGGGCCGTGCCGCTGCGCCGCAGCAACGTCGACACCGACCAGATCATCCCGGCCCACTGGCTGAAGAAGGTCACCCGCGACGGCTTCGAGGACGGGCTCTTCGAGGCGTGGCGCAAGGACCCGCAGTTCGTCCTCAACCAGGAGGCGCACCGGGGCGCCACGGTGCTCGTCGCGGGCCCCGACTTCGGCACCGGCTCCTCCCGTGAGCACGCCGTCTGGGCGCTGCAGAACTACGGCTTCAAGGCCGTGATCTCCTCGCGGTTCGCGGACATCTTCCGCGGCAACTCCCTCAAGAACGGCCTGCTGACGGTGGTCCTGCCGCAGGAGACCGTCGAGCGGCTGCAGCAGCTGGCCGAGGAGGACCCGGCAGCCGAGGTCACCGTCGACCTGGTCGCGCGCAAGGTGCTCGCCCCAGGTGTGGAGGCCGACTTCGAGCTGGACGAGAATGCGCGGTGGCGACTGCTGGAGGGGCTGGACGACATCAGCCTCACCCTCCGGGAGGAGTCGGCCATCACCGCGTACGAGGCAAAAAGGCCCGCGTTCAAGCCGCGGACCGTGGTGGCCTGACCTCGGACTTTTGGCTCAAAGACATATTGCGTACGATGCGCCCCCTGTGCAGTTGGCAGGGGGCGCATCGGCGTGTTCGGACGCCTGTTGAGGCCCCGTGAAGCGACAACTCGCCGCAGATGGCACAATTAGCGCATGGAACGCGACGGCCAACTCCAGCTCTACGGTTACGTCGCCGACCAACTCAAGGACGCACACGCAAGGGTGCGGACACTGCAAGTCCCGGAGGGCGTACGGATGGCGCTGACCCGGAAGCTGCTCGTCATCACGGCCGCGGCACAACACGATCTTGCGAACGCGGCAAGGCGTCTGGAGTGGTTCATGGCCGACCTCGACGAAGGTCGTTATCCCGAAGACGTGCACACCGACGGAAGTGCGTGAGGTCGAGTGCGTTGCGGCACAAGGGTGATTAGCCCGTTTCGTGTTTGATTTGCGGTATATATCTGCCTAACGTGCGAAAAAGCTTGGAATCTATCGTTCCAGCAATGTCTCCGAAGGGGAAGACGTGAACAAGGCGCAGCTCGTAGAAGCCATTGCCGACAAGCTCGGTGGCCGTCAGAACGCCGCGGACGCGGTGGACGCCGTACTGGACGCAATCGTCCGTGCAGTTGTCGCCGGCGACCGCGTTTCGGTCACCGGATTCGGGTCGTTCGAGAAGGTCGACCGCCCGGCCCGCTACGCCCGGAACCCGCAGACCGGAGAGCGCGTGCGGGTCAAGAAGACCTCGGTGCCGCGATTCCGCGCGGGTCAGGGATTCAAGGACCTGGTGAGCGGTTCCAAGAAGCTCCCCAAGCACGACGTGGCCGTCAAGAAGGCGCCCAAGGGCAGCCTCTCGGGCGGCGCTTCCACGCGTACGACCGTGAAGAAGGCGGCCGCCAAGAAGGCCACCACCGCCAAGAAGGTCACGGCGAAGAAGACGACCGCCGCGGCGAAGAAGGCCACGGCCGCAAAGACCACCGCCAAGAAGGCGACGCCGGCGAAGAAGACCACGGCCGCCGCGAAGAAGACCACGGCGGCGAAGACGACCACTGCGAAGAAGGCCGCCCCGGCGAAGAAGACCGCCCCCGCCGCCAAGAAGACCACGGCGAAGACGGCGCCCGCGAAGAAGACCACCGCGAAGAAGGCTCCCGCGAAGAAGACCACGACACGCAAGACCGCCGCGAAGAAGACCACCGCCCGCAAGCGGTAATTCCCGCAGCGGTGACGCCTCGCGCCGGGCCGGTCTCCCTCCGGGGAGCCCGGCCCGCGGTGCGTGGCGACCGCGCGTTCACCGGGGGCGGCCGGCTCCTTTAGGCTCTGCACCATGCAGGCCACCGCGTACACCTACGACTCGGACTCCCGTTCCGGCAGCGTGCTGCTGGACGACGGCACCCCCGTGCCCTTCGACGCCGCCGCCTTCGACGCGGGGGGTCTGCGTCTGCTGCGTCCCGGCCAGCGGGTACGGATCGAGACCACCGGCGAGGGCGACGCCCTCCGGATCACGCTCCTCACGCTTCAGACCCTCTGAGAGCCCCGCGGCGCCCGCCGTCCGGGCCAGCGCCGCGGCCACCCGCGCCGTGTGCGCTCCCACTCCGAGCGCCAGCGCCTCGTGCAGGTCCTCGCCGGTGTCCACGTCCCGGCGCACCGAAGCCGCCGCCCGCCCGGAAATCTCCCGTGCGCCCGACGCTCGGTGCCGCTCCCGCGAACGGCCGCCGAATGCCGGTGCCAATTCCGTACCGGAACGTGCGGTGAGAAGCGTTGTTCCGATATCTGCCGCATCGGCGAGAAAAGCCCGCGGAAATAGCGCGGCCCTTTGCAGGACGGATTCCAGTTCGGCGGTGCGCAGTGCGGGCAGATCGGCGTTGAGGGCCGCGACCGCCGCGCCCGGGCGGCGCGCCCGGACCGCGGCCGCTCCGTGGGCCAGCGCCGCATTGAGGCCGTGTGCCGGGGTGTCGGGCACGATCCGCGCGCCGAGCGCCGAAAGGGGCCCGGCGGCCGCCGGATCGTCCGTGACAACCGCCACATCCGCGACGTCGCCGCAGGCCAGTGCCGCGCCGACGGTGTCCAGGGCGAATGCGAGCGCCAGTCGCGGGCGGAACTCCTCACCGACCGCCGGGGAAAGCCTGCTCTTGGCCCGCACCAGCGGCTTCAACGGCACGACCAGGCTCCAGCCCACATCCACTCCGTCTCCTCGCATAGGATTCGATTTTCCCTGCTGCCGCAGCCCGTCGGGGACCGCGGGGTTACGGTGTTCTCGACATAGCGGGTACCTGGGGCGACACTTGTGCGGCTGCCGGCTCGCAGCAGCTCAGCAGGTCCCACAAGGAGGGTGTCCACGTGTCCCGCCGCAGAATCGGCTTCTGGTACCGCTTGGCCGCGGTCATCTGCAAACCGCCGCTCCTGGTTCTGTTCAAGCGGGACTGGCGCGGAATGGAGAACATTCCGGCCGACGGCGGATTTATCACCGCCGTCAACCACAACTCGTATCTCGATCCGCTGTCGTACGCGCACTATCAGTACAACACCGGGCGGGTTCCCCGATTCCTCGCCAAGTCCGGGCTCTTTCGCAGCGGCTTTGTCGGCCTGATGATGCGCGGCACGGGACAGATCCCCGTCTACCGGGAAACCACCGACGCCGCCAACGCGTTCCGTGCCGCCGTCACCGCCATCGAGAAGGGCGAATGCGTCGCCTTCTATCCCGAGGCGACGCTCACCCGTGATCCGGCGCTCTGGCCGATGCAGGGCAAGACCGGCGCCGCGCGCGTGGCCCTGCTCACCAAGGCGCCGGTCATCCCCGTCGCGCAGTGGGGCGCCAACGAGGCGATGCCGCCGTACGCCAAGGAGAAGAAGCTCCGTCTGCTGCCGCGCAAGACGCTGCGGGTGCAGGCCGGGCCGCCGGTCGACCTCAGCGCGTACCACGGCAAGGAGCCCACCGCCGAGGTGTTGCGCGAGGTCACCGAGACGATCATGGCGGCGATCACCGCGCAGCTGGCGGACGTTCGGGGCGAGAACCCGCCCGCCGTACCGTTCGACCCGCGCCGGGCGCTCGCCCACGAGCGGCGCGCGGCCCGCGAGGCGGCCCGGGCGGCGGCCGCCGCCGAGCCGGTCCGAAGCACCCAGCAGGCACAGGAGGATGAAGGCAAGTGACGCGCTGCGCCGTCTACGGCACGGGGTCCTGGGGCACCGCATTCGCGATGATCCTCGGCGACGCGGGCTGCGAGGTGACCCTTTGGGGCCGCCGCGCCGCCGTCGCCGACGCGATCAACAAGGACCGGACCAACCCCGACTACCTGCCGGGGGTGGAGCTGCCCGCGTCCGTGCGGGCCACCACCGACCCCGCAGAGGCAGCCGCGGGGGCCGACTTCACCGTCCTCGCCGTCCCCTCGCAGACGTTGCGCGACAACCTCGCCGCCTGGGCGCCGCTGCTGCCCGCCGACACCGTCCTGGTCTCCCTGATGAAGGGCGTCGAACTGGGCACCGCCAAGCGGATGAGCGAGGTCATCGAGGAGGTCGCGAAGGTCCCCGCCGAGCGCGTCGCGGTCCTCACCGGCCCCAACCTCGCCAAGGAGATCGCCGCCCGGCAGCCCGCCGCCGCGGTCGTCGCCTGCACCGACGAGTCCGTCGCCCGGCGGCTGCAGACCGCCTGCCACACCCCGTACTTCCGCCCGTACACCCACACCGACGTCGTCGGCTGCGAGCTGGGCGGCGCCGTCAAGAACGTCATCGCGCTCGCCGTCGGCATCGCGGGCGGCATGGGCCTGGGCGACAACGCCAAGGCGTCGCTGATCACCCGCGGTCTCGCCGAGACCACCCGCCTGGGCCTCGCCATGGGCGCCGACGCGCACACCTTCGCGGGCCTGGCGGGCATGGGCGACCTCGTCGCCACCTGCTCCTCGCCGCTCTCGCGCAACAACACCTTCGGCACCAACCTCGGCCGCGGTATGAGCCTCGCCGAGACCATCGCGGTGACCAAGCAGACCGCCGAGGGCGTCAAGTCCTGCGAATCCGTACGGGATCTGGCCCGCCGCCACGGCGTCGACATGCCGATCACCGAGACGGTCTTCGACATCGTCCACGAGGGCAAGCCGCCGATGGTCGCTCTCAAGGAGCTGATGTCGCGCAGCGCCAAGTCCGAACGCCACTGACCGCCCGCGCGCGGCGCCCGGCCCGCCCCGTGCGGCGCCCGGCCCGTCCCGTGCGGCGCGCGGACACGGCGCCGCGCACGGCCGCCGCCGCGCCGACTCCGTATCCACCAGCAGGTACCCTCAAGCCGATATGAGCAGCCAGACCCCTCCCCACAAGCCCCGTGTCGCCGTCGTGTTCGGTGGCCGCAGCTCCGAACACGCCATCTCCGTGGTCACCGCGGGAGCCGTCCTGCGTGCCATCGACCGCGAGAAGTACGACGTGCTGCCGATCGGGATCACCACCGACGGACGCTGGGCCCTGACCGCCGACGACCCGGAGCGGATGGCCATCGCGGACCGCCGCCTGCCGAGCGTCGCCGAGCTCGCCGAATCCGGCGAGGGCGGCGTCGTCCTGCCGGTCGACCCGACCAACCGTGAGCTGGTCTACAGCGAACCAGGCTCCGTCCCCAAGGCGCTGGGCGAGGTCGACGTCGTCTTCCCCGTGCTGCACGGCCCCTACGGCGAGGACGGCACCCTCCAGGGCCTGCTGGAACTCTCCGGCGTCCCCTACGTCGGCTGCGGCGTCCTCGCCTCCGCCGTCGGCCAGGACAAGGACTACATGAAGCGGGTGTTCACCTCCTTCGGGCTGCCGGTCGGCCCGTACGAGGTCATCCGGCCCCGGGAGTGGGAGCGCAGCCCCGAGGCCGCCCGCAAGAAGATCGTGGACTTCGCCGCCGACCACGGCTGGCCGCTCTTCGTGAAGCCCGCCCGCGCCGGTTCGTCCATGGGCATCACCAAGGTCGACGACGTCGACGGGCTCAACGACGCGATCGAGGAGGCGCGGCGCCACGACCCGAAGGTCGTCGTCGAGTCGCTGCTGCGCGGCCGCGAGATCGAGTGCGGGGTCCTGGAGTTCGAGGACGGCCCGCGCGCCAGCGTCCCGGCGGAGATCCCGCCGGTCACCGCCCACGACTTCTACGACTTCGAGGCGAAGTACATCGACTCGGCGGCGGGCCTGGTGCCCGCGCCGCTCACCGCCGAGGAGACCGTCCGCGTCCAGGAACTGGCCGTCGCGGCGTTCGAGGCGGCGTCCTGCGAGGGCCTGGTCCGTGCGGACTTCTTCCTCCAGGAGAACGGCGAGTTCGTGATCAACGAGATCAACACGCTCCCCGGCTTCACGCCCATCTCGATGTACCCGCGGATGTGGCAGGAGAGCGGTGTGAGCTACCCGGAGCTGATCGACCGGCTCCTGCAGGCGGCGCTGAACCGCTCCACCGGCCTGCGCTGACCCGTCCGGTGCCGGGCCCGCCCGCCGCGGGTCCGGCTCAGACGCCCTCGGGCACGGTCTTCTTCACCGCGGTGGCGAGATCGGTGAGCGCGTTGACCTCGGGGGCGTACTTCCCCGGCACCGTCACCTCGACGTAGGTCCTGCGCAGTACCGTTGTGAAGCGGTAGCCGTCGTCGCGCTTCTCCAGGAACCATGAGACGCCGTTGACGTCCGCCGCGTCGGCGCCGGGGTTGTAATGTTCACCCCCGGACGTCAACGCGCCCGGCTTCGGCACCCCGCAGCGCACCTGTACGGCGGGGTCGCCCCAGGCGGCCGTGAAATCCGACGCGGGCTCGGTGCTCCTGCGCGCCAGCCCGTCGACGGTGTCCGGCAACTCCTTGTGGAGGGCCCGGCAGTGCTGGGCCGACGCGCCCTCGGGCGCGGGCGGCGTGACCTCGTCCGCGGAGGAACAGCCCGCCGTGCAGCACAGCACGGCGAGCGACGGCAGGACCGGCAACCAGCGACGAGACGAGATCACCCGGCCGAGCATACGGGGAGCTAGATATGGACGACCGGACAGGTCAGGGTGCGGGTGATCCCCTCCACCCGCTGCACGTTGGCGACGACCAGCCGGCCCAGCTCGTCGACGGTCTCCGCCTGCGCGCGCACCACGACGTCGTAGGGACCGGTCACATCCTCGGCCGTCAGCACACCGGGGATCTGTGCGATCACCTCCGCCACCGCCGAGGCCCGGCCGACCTCGGTCTGGATCAGGATGTACGCCTGTACCACGGGACCTCCAGGGCGGCTTCGAGGATCATGGGGGAAGAAGGGACGCCACGGTACCGCGTCACCGAGCGGAGCGGGGAGATCCGCGCGGTGACGGCGGCCGGTGCGGCGCCCAGACCAGCGAAGTACGGACGGGCCGTACGCAGGAGAAGGGCGACAGCATGAAGGGCACCGTGGGCGAGCTGGGGGAATTCGGGCTGATCCGGGAGTTGACCTCCCGCATCACCCCCACCCCGGCGGTACGCATCGGTCCGGGCGACGACGCCGCGGTGGTCACCGCGCCCGACCGGAGGGTCGTCGCCAGCACCGACATCCTCCTGGAGGGCCGGCACTTCCGCCGCGACTGGTCCACCGCGTACGACGTCGGCCGGAAGGCCGCGGCCCAGAACCTCGCGGACATCGCCGCCATGGGCGCCGTGCCCACCGCCATCCTCCTCGGCCTCGTCGTGCCCGCGGAACTCCCCGCCACCTGGCCGACCGAGCTGATGGACGGGCTGCGCGACGAATGCCAGGTCGCCGGTGCCGCGGTGGTCGGCGGCGACGTCGTACGCGGCGACACCATCACCGTCGCCATCACCGCCCTCGGCGATCTGCGCAACGCCGAGCCGGTGACCCGCGGCGGCGCGCAGCCCGGCGATGTCGTCGCGGTGACCGGCTGGCTGGGCTGGTCGGCCGCCGGGTACGCCGTGCTGACCCGCGGGTTCCGCTCGCCGCGCGCCTTCGTCGAGGCGCACCGGCGGCCCGAACCGCCGTACCACGCGGGCCCGGCGGCGGCCGGACTGGGCGCCACCGCCATGACGGACGTCAGCGACGGCCTCGTCGCCGACCTCGGGCACATCGCGGAGGCCAGCAAGGTCCGCATCGACCTCGCCTCCACCAAGATCGACATCCCCACGCAGATGTCCGACATCGGCACCGCCGTCGGCGTCGACCCCATGCAGTGGGTGCTCAACGGCGGCGAGGACCACGCGATCGTCGCGACGTTCCCGCCCGATGTGAAGCTGCCCGCCCGCTGGAAGGTCATCGGCGAGGTTCTGCACCCCTCCGCGCTGCCGCAGGTGACGGTGGACGGGGCGCCCTGGGCCCGGGCCGGCTGGGACCACTTCGGGGACAACGGCGACGCCGAATCCCCGCCCCGGGGCGGCTCCGTGGCGCCCGGCGGCGGCCGGTAGATTCGGCGCCGTGCAGACCCCACCACGCGTACTGACCGTCGCCGGCTCCGACTCCGGCGGCGGCGCGGGCCTCCAGGCCGACCTCAAGACGATGCTGGCGCTGGGCACCCACGGCATGAGCGTGGTCACCGCCGTCACCGCGCAGAACTCCCGGGGCGTCCAGGGCGCCTGGGAGCTGCCCGCCGAGGCGGTGCGGGCGCAGTTCCGCAGCGTCGTCGACGACATCGGCGTTCAGGCGGTGAAGACCGGGATGCTCGCCTCGCCGGAGCTGGTGGAGACCGTCGCCGCGCTCCTCGCGGAGCTGGCCGTGCCCGTCGTCGTCGACCCCGTCGGCGTCTCCAAGCACGGCGATGCGCTGCTTGCCACGACCGCCCTCGACGCGGTCCGCACCAAGCTCCTGCCGACCGCCACCGTCGCCACGCCCAACCTCGACGAGGTGGCGCAGCTGACCGGCGTGCGCACCACGGACGAGACCGGGATGCGCCGCGCCGCCGACGCGGTCCTCGCCTTCGGGCCGCGCTGGGCGCTCATCAAGGGCGGCCATCTGCCCGGCGCCGCCGACGCCGTCGACCTGCTCACCGACGGCACCGAGGAGCACTGGCTGCGCGCCCCGCGCCACGACAACCGCCACACCCACGGCACCGGTTGCACCCTCGCCTCCGCCGTCGCCGCCCGGCTCGCCCACGGTGACACCGTCCCGCAGGCCGTCACCGCCGCGAAGGAGTACGTCACGGGCGCACTCGCGGCGGGCTTCCGGCTGGGGAGCGGGATCGGGCCGGTGGATCATGGGTGGCGGTGGCATGAGGGAGCGTGAGGGGGCAGCCGTTCGGTGAGGCGGTGCGGTGCCCCGCCCTGTGCGGGGGGCTCGCGCCCGCCCCATGCGGGGTTGGTCGTGCCCGCCCCGTGCAGTGTCCGCCCCATGCGGTGCCCGTCCCATGCGGTGGCCTCGCGCCTGCCCCATGTCCGGCTTGCCTCTCCCCGTGCCGCCGCCCCATGCGGGGTGGCCTCGCGCCCGCCCCGGGGCGGCGCCCTCACCCCCTCTCTTATCCACATCTGACGCCGCC
>NZ_VKJP01000259.1 GCF_007280575.1 Streptomyces benahoarensis | reverse complement strand
ACCGAGGAGCCCCCGTGCCCACCGCTTCCCCCGCCCCGCTGACCGTCGCCGACACCGTGCTGACCGGCGCCCGGGTGCGCACCCTCGACCCGCGGCGTCCCTGGGCGAGCGCCGTCGCCGTCAAGGACGGCCGGATCGCGGCGGTCGGCGAGGAGGCCGACGTACGGGACTGGCGCGGCGCGGCCACCGAGGTCGTCGACCTGGGCGGCGCCACCCTCACCCCGGGCTTCGTCGACGGCCACAGCCACCCCGTCTGGGGCGTCGACATGTCCGACGGCGTCGGCCTCTCCGCCGTCCGCGACCTCGACGGACTCCGCGCCGCCCTCGCCACGGCCGCCCGCGACCTGCCGCCCGGCGGCTGGGTCACCGGCTGGGGCCTCGACCACAACGTCTTCGGCGACCACCCCGTCCACCGCGCCCTCATCGAGGACGCCCTCGGCGGCGCCCCCGCCTTCCTGCGGCTCTACGACGGCCACTCCGCGCTGGCCAGCGGCGCGGCACTGGCCGCCGCCGGGGTGACCGGGCCGCGCACCTTCGCCCAGCGCGCCAGCGTCGTCTGCGATCCGGACGGCCCCACCGGGCACCTCGTCGAGCCCGCCGCGATGGACCTGCTGGCGGACGTCGTCCCGCTGCCCGACCCCGCGCAGCGCCGCGCCCGGCTGCTCGCCTCCCTGCACGAGATGGCCGCCGCCGGACTGACCGGCGCTCACGTGATGGACATGCAGGGCCCCGGTGTCCCCGAACTCCTCGACGCCATCGAGGCCGACGGTCACCTCCCCGTACGTCTCCGCCTCGCCCCCTGGTGCATGCCCGGCATCGACACCGACGGCCTCGACCACCTCGTTGCCCTCCAGCAGCTGCACGGCCGCCAGTGGCGGGTCGGCGGCGTGAAGTTCTTCATGGACGGCACCGTCGAGGGCGGCACCGCCTGGCTGGAGCACCCGGACTGCCACGGCGAGGGCACCGACGCGTTCTGGCCGGACCCGGCCGCGTACACCCACGCCGTCCACCACCTCGCCCGCGCCGGGGTCCGCACCGCCACCCACGCCATCGGTGACGCCGCCGTACGCCACGCCCTCGACACCGTCGAACTCCTCGGCGACACGGGCCGCTTCCGCCACCGCATCGAGCACATCGAGACCGTCCCCGGCGACCAGCTGCCCCGCTTCGCCGCGCTCGGCGTAGCCGCTTCCATGCAGCCGCTGCACACCGCCTACACCTGCGCCGACCACACCGACGCCTGGTCCCGCCGGGTCGGCGAGGAGCGCGCCGGACGCGCCTGGCGCTGCCGCGACCTGCGGGACGCCGGTGCCGTCCTGGTCCTCGGCTCCGACTGGCCGATCGCCCACCACGACCCGCGCGCCACCCTCGCCACCGCCCGGCTGCGCCGCCCCGCGGGCGCCCCCGACACCGCCCCCATCACCCCTGAACAGGCCCTGACCGGCCTGATGGCCCTGGAGGGCTGCACCATCCACGCCGCCCTCGCCGTCGGCGAGGAACACGAGGCGGGCCGCATCGCCCCCGGCTACCGCGCCGACCTCACCGCCCTCACCGTCGACCCGGTCACCGCCCCGGCCGACGATGTCGCCGCCGCACCGGTCCGCCTGACGATGTCCGGCGGCCACGTCACCCACCGGGGCTGAACGAAGGGGGGCCGGGGCATGCGCCCCGGCTCCCGGTCAGACCCGCACCAACTCCCGCTTGTGCCCCGCCGCATCCCGCGCCAGATGGTGCGGCAGCGTCCCGTACCACAGGCAGGCCACCGCGAAGCCGAACAGCAGGCACAGGGCGCCGCCGCAGGCGTCCAGCCAGAAGTGGTTGGCGGTGGAGATGATCACCAGCAGGGTGAAGAAGGGATAGAGCAGCGCCACCGTTTTCACCCACAGCGGGCGGGCGAGCAGCGCCACCGTCAGGCCGCACCACAGCGACCAGCCGATGTGCATCGACGGCATCGCGGCGTACTGGTTCGACATCGACGCGAGGTTCCCGGACGCCATCGAGCCCCAGGTGTTGTGCCGGACGAGGGTGTCGACGAACCCGCCGTCGGCCATCAGCCGCGGCGGCGCCAGCGGATAGAAGTAGTAGCCGACGAGCGCGACGCCGGTGGTCGCGAAGAGCGCGAGGCGGGCGGCGGCGTACCGGCCGGGGTGCCAGCGGTAGAGCCAGACCAGCACGCCGATCGTCACCACGAAGTGCAGTGTGGCGTAGTAGTAGTTCATCGGCACGATCAGCCAGGTCACGGCGTTCACCGCGTGGTTGACGGTGTGCTCGACGGCGATGCCGAGGGCGTGTTCCGCCCGCCAGATCCAGTCGGCGTTCCGCAGCGCCTGCGCCTCCCGCTCGGGCACCGCGTTGCGGATGACGGAGTACGTCCAGTAGCTGAGGGCGATGAGCAGGATCTCGAACCACAGCCGGGGGGCGCGCGGGGCCCGCAGCCGGGTCATCCGGCCCGGAGGGGGAGGGCGTTCCGCGGTCGCGCCATGAGGCGGCGGGCTGGCCGGCGGGTCGTCGACGGTCCTCACATGCGCTTCACCCATGGGCAGACAGTTTGCCAGAAAGGGGTTACCCGTCTGTCATTCTCTGGTGGGGTTGACGACGACCTGTGTACTTCTCGGGGTGGATGTCCGGGCCTCGCCCGTCAGAGGCGGAGTGGACGGTTCCGGGATCTTTGTCCGCTTCGAGGGGGAAGCGTGCTCCGTGGCGGCGGCGTCCCCGGCGTCCGGGTCGCCCTCGGGCCACGCCCCCGTATCCGCACCCGCCGCCGCCCGGGGCGCCGACGCGGTCGAGCCCCGCACCACCAGTTCCGGGTGGAAGACGAACTCGCTGTGCGGCGCGGGCGTCCCGCCGATCTCCTCCAGCAGCGCCCGCACCGCGGCCTGGCCCATCGCCGGGACCGGCTGCCGGATGGTGGTCAGCGGCGGGTCGGTGAAGGCGATCAGCGGGGAGTCGTCGAACCCGACGACGGAGACCTCGTGCGGCACGTCGAGGCCCCGCTGCCGGGCCGCGCGGATCGCGCCGAGCGCCATCATGTCGCTGGCGCACACCACCGCCGTCGCCCCGCGGTCCAGCAGTGCACCGGCCGCCGCCTGCCCGCCCTCCAGGGAGTACAGCGAGTGCTCGATGCACCGCTCGGCCGCCGCGGCGCCCAGCCCCAGCTGCTCGCGGACCGCCCGGACGAACCCCTCGATCTTCCGCTGCACCGGCACGAACCGCCGCGGCCCCAGCGCCAGCCCGATCCGGCGGTGGCCCAGCGCCACGAGGTGGGTGACCGCCAGGTGCACCGCCGCCCGGTCGTCGGGGGAGACGAACGGCGCCTGCACCTGCGGGGAGAAGCCGTTGATGAGGACGAACGGGACGCCCTGGCCGCGCAGCCGGGCGTAGCGCTGCATATCGGCGGAGGTGTCGGCGTGCAGCCCGGAGACGAAGATGATCCCGGCCACCCCGCGGTCGACCAGCATCTCCGTCAGCTCGTCCTCGGTGGAGCCGCCCGGCGTCTGCGTGGCGAGCACCGGCGTGTAGCCCTGACGTGTCAGGGCCTGGCCGATCACCTGGGCGAACGCCGGGAAGATCGGGTTCTCCAGCTCCGGGGTGATCAGCCCGACCAGGCCCGCGCTGCGCTGCCGCAGCCGTACGGGGCGTTCGTAGCCGAGGACGTCGAGGGCGGCCAGCACCGACTGGCGGGTGGCCGCGGAGACGCCCGGTTTACCGTTGAGCACCCGGCTGACGGTGGCCTCGCTGACACCCGCCTGCGCTGCGATATCGGCAAGCCGGGCGGTCATGCCAGGGACTTTACCTTTCGCCCCTCAGATTGCCCACCAGGCGCAGCTGTCCCCGGGGAGCACCGCCGACGCCCCCCGGACGGGTAGCGGCGCACTGGCCAGCAGCAGCCGTCCGGGCGCCTCGAACGCGACATCGCCGCCGGTGGTGTTGACGGTGCACACCACCCCGGGCCGGGCGAACGCCAGCACCCCTTCGGGCGCCTCGCGCCAGGTCATCCCGCCGTCGCCCAGGCCCGGCAGCATTCGCCGCAGCGCGAGCGCCGCCCGGTACAGCTCCAGCGTGGAGTCCACGTCACCGGTCTGCGCCGCGACCGACAGCCCGCCCCACACGGCCGGTTGCGGCAGCCAGCTCCCGCCGTCGCCGAAGCCGTACGAGGCTCCGTCCGGGGTCCACGGCAGCGGCACCCGGCACCCGTCGCGCAGCCCGTCCTGCCCGGAGGAGCCGGAGGCGGCGTCGGCGGCGCTCCGGCGGCGCAGGAACGCCGGGTCCTGACGGGCCTCGTCGGGCAGGTCGGTGACCTCCGGGAGGCCCAACTCCTCGCCCTGGTAGAGGTAGACGGAGCCGGGCAGCGCCAGCATCAGCAGCGTCGCCGCGCGGGCGCGGGCCAGCGAGCCGAGGCGGGTGGCGTGCCGGACCACGTCGTGGTTGGAGAGGACCCAGGTGGTGGGGGCGCCGACGGAGGCGGTGGCGGCCAGCGACGCGTCGATGACCTCGCGCAGCGCCGCCTCCCCCCAACTCGCGGTCAGGAACTGGAAGTTGAACGCCTGATGCAGCTCGTCCGGTCGGACGTAGAGCGCCAGCCGTTCCGGGGTGGGCGCCCATGCCTCCGCGACGCCGATGCGGGCGCCGCCGTAGCTCTCCAGCAGGGTGCGCCAGGAACGGTGGATGGCGTGGACGCCGTCCTGGTCGAAGAAGGGCAGCGACTGGTTGCCGATCAGGGTGGCCTGGCTGCCGCGCCCGATGTCCGGCAGACCCGGCGCCTTGACCATGCCGTGCGCGACATCGATCCGGAAACCGTCGACGCCGAGGTCGAGCCAGAACCGCAGGATCGCCGCGAACTCCGCGTGCACGTCGGGGTTGTCCCAGTTCAGATCGGGCTGCTCGGGCGCGAAGAGGTGGAGGTACCAGTCGCCGCGGTCGGTGCGCGTCCAGGCGGGGCCGCCGAAGACCGACTCCCAGTCGTTGGGCGGCAGTTCGCCGTCGGTGCCGCGGCCGGGCCGGAAGAGGTAGCGCTCCCGGGCCAGCTCCGGGTCGCGGAACCACGGGTGCCGGTCGGAGGTGTGGTTCGGCACGATGTCGACGATCACCCGCAGCCCGCCGGCATGGGCCGCGCGGATCAGCGCGTCGGCGTCCTCCAGGCTGCCGAAGAGCGGGTCGACGGTGCGGTAGTCGGCGACGTCGTACCCACCGTCGGCCTGCGGTGACGCGTAGAACGGCGTGAGCCATACGGCGTCCACGCCCAGGTCCTTGAGGTACGGCAGCCGCTCGCGCACCCCCCGCAGATCGCCGACGCCGTCGCCGTCGCTGTCCGCGAACGACCGTACGTAGACCTGGTAGATGACGGCGTCGCGCCACCAGCCGGGCCCGGGGGCCGGTTCGGCGGCTTGGCGGGCGGGGCTGGGAGAGGTGAGCTGCTGGGTCATCTGCCGTCCCTTCGTGCGGGGAGGGCGGACGGCGTGCCGCCGGTGCGGCCCGGCGCGGGCCGGATGCCACCGGGAGGGGCCGTGCGCCGCCAGGAGCGGTGCGCCTGGCACCGGAATCAACGCGCGGACGGGCGTCGGGTGACGGCCCGTACGCCTTCCCGCCGCAGACCTTTCCAGCAACCTTGCAGAAATATCCCGCAAGGTCTTTCGGTTTTCTTGCGGCGCTGTTACGTTCCCCACCGCCATCTCAGGCGATTCCCAAAGGAGTTCACATGCGGCGTGGCATACGTGGCGTCACCGCCACCGCACTGGCGGCGGGCCTGGCCCTGGCGGCGACGGCCTGCGGTGGTGGCGGCGACGGCAAGGGCGGCGGCGACGGAAAACTTTCCGGCACCGTCACCTTCTGGGACACCTCCAACGACGCCGAGAAGGCGACCTACCGCAAGCTTGCGGAAGGCTTCGAGAAGGAGCACCCCGGCGTCGACGTCACGTACGTCAACGTGCCCTTCGGCGACGCCAACGCCAAGTTCAAGAACGCGGCGGGCGGCAACGCCGGCGCCCCCGACGTGATGCGCACCGAGGTCGCCTGGACCGCCGACTTCGCCCACCTCGGCTACCTCGCCCCCCTCGACGGCACCCCCGCCCTCGACCACACCGCCGACTACCTCCCGCAGGCCCTCGGCTCCACCGAGTACGACGGCAAGACCTACTCCGCGCCGCAGGTCATCGACACCCTCGGCCTCTTCTACAACAAGCAGCTGCTCAAGAAGGCCGGGGTCTCCGTCCCCAAGACCTTCGCCGAGCTGGAGTCCGCCGCCGAGAAGATCAAGGCGAAGACCGGCGCCACCGCCCTCTACCTGCGCGGCGACGACCCGTACTGGTTCCTGCCCTACCTCTACGGCGAGGGCGGCGACATGGTCGACGCCCGCGACAAGAACATCACGATCGACGACGACGCCGGGACCCGCGCCTTCGCCACCCTCAAGCGCCTCGTCGACTCCAAGGCCGCCGTCACCGACGCCACCGACGGCCAGGAGAACCAGCTCAAGGCCCTCAAGGACGGCGACGTCGCGATGGCGATCGACGGCCCCTGGGACATCGAGGGCGCCCGCGCCGGAAAGGCGTTCGCCGACAAGGACAACCTCGGCGTCGCGCCCGTCCCCGGCGGCAGCGTCGCCCAGGGCTCCCCGCAGGGCGGCTGGAACCTCTCCGTCTACGCCGGGTCCGGCAACCTCAACGCCGCCTACGCCTTCGTCACGTACATGAGCGGCGCCGACGTCCAGCGGAAGACCACCGAACAGCTCAGCCTGCTGCCGACCCGCAAGTCCGTCTACCAGCTCCCGTCGGTCAAGAAGAACGAGATGGTGAAGTTCTTCAAGCCCGCCGTCGACGGCGCCGTCCAGCGCCCGTGGATCGCCGAGGGCAACTCCCTCTTCGAGCCGGTCAAGGTCCAGATGAACAAGGTCCTCACCGGCGCCGCCACCCCCGGGCAGGCGGCCAAGGCCACCGGCGACGCCTACCGGAAGCTGCTCAAGGACTACAAGTGACCCTCGCCGCCCGCGTCCGCCGCGCGCTGGCCCCCCACTGGTACGCCTGGACGATGGTGGCGCCCGTCACCGTCGTCCTGGGCGTGATCATCGGGTTCCCGCTGGTGCGCGGCGTCCACCTCTCCCTCACCGACGCCGACGAGGCCAACGTCGCCCGCGACATCGGCATGAACCACCTGCCCGCGACGTACCACTTCACCGGCCTCGACACCTACCGCGCGATCCTTACCGACTCCGTGTTCTGGGGCCGCCTGGGCTGGACCGTCGTGTGGACGGTCGCCTGCGTCGGCCTGACGTACCTCATCGGGCTGGGCCTGGCCACACTCCTCAACCGCCCGCTGCGCGGCCGCACCGGCTACCGCCTCGCGCTGATCCTGCCGTGGGCGCTGCCCGCCTTCGTCTCCGTCTTCACCTGGCGGATGCTCTTCAACGACCGCAACGGCCTGCTCAACTCCGTCCTGACCGGCGGCGGCATCGGCGCGATCCCCTGGCTCAACGACCCGACGTGGGCGAAGCTCGCGGTCATCGCCGTCAACGTCTGGCTCGGCGTCCCCTTCATGCTCGTCGCCCTCCTCGGCGGGCTCCAGTCCCTCCCGGGCGAGCTGTACGAGGCGGCCGAGATGGACGGCGCCGGGCCCTGGCAGCGCTTCCGGTACATCACCCTGCCGGGCCTGCGCACCGTCAGCTCCACGGTGATCCTGCTCTCCACCATCTGGACGTTCAACATGTTCCCGGTGATCTTCCTGCTCACCCGGGGCGGCCCCGGCGACGCCACGGAGATCCTGGTGACCTACGCCTACCGCCTCTCCTTCGTCGACAGCCCCCGCGACTTCTCCGGCTCCGCCGCCTGGGGCGTCCTGATCCTCCTGCTCCTCAGCGCCGCCGCCGTCCTCCACCGCCGCGCGCTCCGCAAGCAGGGAGAGACGTGGTGACCGAGACCATGAGCGAGATCAGAAACGGGACCGCCCCCGCCCCCGCGAAAGCACCCCTGTCTCTTATACACCTCTCCGAGCCCACGAGACGCTCATGAAA
>NZ_VKJP01000258.1 GCF_007280575.1 Streptomyces benahoarensis | reverse complement strand
GGGGAGGGGTGTGGGGGCGCCGGGCAGGAGCAGCGGGACGACCGTGCCCATCAGCAGGGCGCGAAGCAGGGGGTAGTCGGCGTCCGGGTCGGTGGAGCCGTAGGCGATGACGGTTTCGCGCAGGAGATGGGCGAGGCGCTGCTGCTCGGGGCACTGGATGAAGCCGTCGGCGGTGAGGATGCCCGCCATGTGGGTGCGCATCAGCAGCGGGTGGTCGCGGGTGAGGCCCAGGATCGCGTCGATGGCGCGGGCCATCAGCTCGCGGCCCGCGTCGGGGCCCTCCGGGCGCGGTGCGCGCTCCAGGGCCTCCTGGAGGGTGAGGTGCATCAGGCGGTGCACGGCCGACTGCAGGAGCTGTCGCTTGCCGGGGAAGTAATACGAGACCAGACCGCGTGCGGTGCCTGCCTGGCGGGCGATGTCGCCGAGGGTGGTGGCGTCGTAGCCGTGCTCGCCCACGAGGTCGACCGTCGCCTGGAGCAGCCGCTCGCGGGAACGTCGCCGCAGTTCTTCGTTGACCGATGCGCTGCGAGGGGACATCCTGTTAACTCCTGCGTTGGCTGGCTGGCAGCCAGTATACTCAGGGCAAGCCGGGTGCCCGCCTTTTGAGGCATGAGATCCGGCCGCATGGGCTGGTTCGGACGACGCGGGGGATCGTCCGAACCAGTCCGTGGCAGCGCCCGTGCGCGGCGTCCGAGCGGGGAATCGCAAGGACGCGGCGCACGGGCGCTGCCGCATTGTGGATCTTCGTCCGCTCGCGCCGTGCATTCCTCGGCCCGTACGGCGCTCCCTCCTCACTTCTCCGTAAACCTCCCGAATGGCCGAAAAAGTGAGGTAACGGCTGCGGTGGGGCGGGTGATTGGGGTGCGGCGGAATGGGTGGTGGAGGTCGCGAGCTCCGCACGAACGTGGTGATAAATTGGTATATTCGCATCGATATACTTCCAGTTCCTCAGCCACATGGCCGGGCCGGTCTCCGACCGGGGCGTGTGTGGCGATCCGGCAGGTGACGGATAGCGCATGCGCAAGAACGGGCACCGGGCACCGGGCACCGCACCACCGCGGGCCCTGCGCTTCCCTTGGAACGCGCGGAGTCTCGCGGGACAGCTGATGCTGATGCAACTGGTGCTGGTGGTGGTCCTCGTGGCCGTCGCCGCGCTGGCGCTGGTCCTCCAGTCGCGCAACGCCAGCACCCGCGACGCACAGCACCGCACCCGGGCCCTCGCCGAGGCGTTCGCCCTGGCACCCGGCACTGCACAGGCCCTGGACGGCCGGGACCCCACCGCGGAGCTGCAGCCGCGCGCCGAGGTGATCCGCAAGTCCGCCGGCGTCGACTTCGTCGTCCTCCTCAGCCCCCAGGGCGTCCGCTACACCGACCCCGTCCCGTCGCTCATCGGCCGACACGCCAACCGCATGTACCAGGACGCCCTCACCGAGGGCGCCTTCACCCGCACCATCCCCGGTATCCACGGCATCACCGTCACCTCCGTCGTCCCGGTCGCCCGCGCCAACGGCTCGATCGCCGGACTGGTCTCGGTCGGCGTCACCGTCAAACGGGTGCAGAGCAACACCACCGCGGAACTGCCCGCCCTGCTCGGGAGCGCCGCGGGCGTCCTGGCGCTGTCCGCCGCCGGGACCGTCCTCGTCGGCCGCCGCCTGCGCCGCCAGACCCACGGGCTGGGGCCCGCCGAGATGACGCGGATGTACGAGCACCACGACGCGGTGCTGCACGCCGTCCGTGAGGGGGTGCTGATCGTGGACGCCGACGGGCGGCTGCTGCTCACCAACGACGAGGCGCGGCGCCTGCTCGGCCTGGGGCCGGACGCCGAGGGACGGCCGGTGACCGAACTGGGCCTGGAGCCGTCCGTCGCCGCGCTGCTCACCGACCGGTGCGCCGTGTCGGACGCCGTCCGCCCGGCGGGCGACCGGCTGCTGGTCATCAACGTCCGCCTCACCGACGGCCCGGGCTCCGCGGCGAGCAGCGTCGCGACGCTCCGCGACACCACCGAACTGCAGGCGGTCACCGGCCGCGCCGAGGCCGCCCGGGAGCGGCTGCGGCTGCTGCACGACGTCGGGGCCCGGGTCGGCACCACCCTGGACGTGCGGCGCACCGCCCGCGAGATGACCGATGTCGCCGTCCCGCGCTTCGCCGACATCGCCACCATCGACCTCGCCGACCCGGTGCTGGGCGGCAACGAACCGGACATCGCCGGGCAGCCGCTGCGCCGGACGGCCGTCACCGAGGTGCCGACGGGGACCGGACCGGACGACGGCAGCGCGACGTTCGCCGTCGGCGAGCCGGTCACCGTGGTGCGGCCCGCCGCGCACGCCCAGGCGCTCGCCGAGGGGGAGCCCATCCTCGTCTCCGACCTGTCCGAGGTGCCGGAGCTGGCCGGCGGGCCGACGGCGCCCGGGCGGACCGGGGCGTCCGCGGAGGGGGACACCCGGCCGGCGGACGCCGGGCGGGCCGAGCGGATCCACGCCCTCGGCCTCGTCTCGCTGATCAGCGTGCCGGTCCGGGCCCGCGGCCGGGTGCTGGGCCTGGCCGAGTTCTGGCGCACCGCGGCGTCCGACCCCTTCAACGAGGACGATCTGGCCCTCGCCGAGGAGCTGGTGGGGCGGACCGCGGTCTGCATCGACAACGCCCGCCGCTACACCCGCGAACACACCACCGCCGTCGCCCTCCAGCGCAGCCTGCTCCCCGGCGAACTCCCCGACCAGGACGCCGTGGACGCCGCCTACCGCTACCTCCCGGCGCAGGCGGGGGTGGGCGGCGACTGGTTCGACGTCATCCCGCTGCCCGGGGCCCGCGTCGCGCTGGTCGTCGGGGACGTCGTCGGCCAGGGTCTGCACGCCGCCGCGACCATGGGCCGATTGCGTACCGCCGTGCACAACTTCTCCACGCTGGACCTGCCGCCCGAGGAACTCCTCGGCTACCTCGACGAACTGGTCAGCCGGATCGACGACAGCGGCACCGCCGACACCGCCCAGGTCTCCGGCGCGACCTGCCTGTACGCGGTCTACGACCCGGCCTCCGGCCGCTGCACCATGGCGACCAACGGGCACCCCGGCCCGGCGCTCGTGCTGCCCGACGGCACGGTCAGCTTCCCCGACATCCCCGTCTCACCGCCGCTCGGTCTCGGCGGCGAACCGTTCGAGACGGCGACGCTGGAGCTGCCCGAAGGCAGTCGGCTGGTGCTCTTCACCAATGGGCTGGTCAGCGACCGCCACCGCGACCTCGACACCGGTCTGGCCACCCTCCGCGACGTCCTCGCGGGGCTGCCCGACGCCGGACCGGAGGAGACCTGCCAGGCGATCCTCGACGCCATGGTGGGACCGCGGCCCGGCGACGACATCGCCCTGCTCGTCGCCGCCACCCGCCGCATGGACGCCGACCATGTCGCCGAATGGGCGGTGCCCAGCGACCCGTCAGCCGTCGCACCGGTCCGCGCGGAGGTCGTCGGGCGGCTCGGCTCCTGGGGCCTGGCCGACCTGGGGTTCGCCACCGAACTCATCCTCAGCGAACTCGTCACCAACGCCATCCGCTACGCCACCGGCCCGGTCCGCGTACGGCTGCTGCGGGCCCGCAGCCTGATCTGCGAGGTGTCCGACGGCAGCCCCACCGCACCGCATCTGCGGCGCGCCGCGATGACCGACGAGGGCGGCCGCGGGCTGTATCTGGTGTCGCAGTTCGCCGAACGCTGGGGGACCCGCTACCCCGACCGCGGCAAGGTGGTGTGGACGGAACAGTCCCTGGAGCCCGCCCCGATGCCGACCGAGGTGATGAGCGACGAGGACCTGCTCGACCAGTGGGACGACGAGGAGGAATGACCCGGCCCCGCACATGCGTGTGGGGCCCGGACGGACCGGGCCCCACGACGTACGGGCTTCAGCGCGGTGCGGCGGTCAGTAGCCGCCGCCCGGCTCGGCGGCGTCCGCCTCGGTGAGCGCGAGCTGCACCAC
Source organism: Streptomyces benahoarensis (assembly GCF_007280575.1). Taxonomy (GTDB): domain Bacteria; phylum Actinomycetota; class Actinomycetes; order Streptomycetales; family Streptomycetaceae; genus Streptomyces; species Streptomyces benahoarensis. The sequence continues at coordinate 4,100 of NZ_VKJP01000258.1, read as the reverse complement.
CGTCCGCGGGGCGCGGCGCTGCACCAGCACACCACGGCCCGGCACCCGCGGCTCGGCACGCTCGCTGCCCAGCACCGCGCCCTCCTTCGTATCGCCGGACAGCACCAGCCCGGAGGCGCCCAGCTCCCGCGCCCGGGTCAGCATCGGGTCCGTCATCGCGGTCCGCGCGAAACCCGACACCCGGCGCGCCACCACCAGATGGAAGCCCAGCTCACGGGCTTGCGGAAGATAGTCCACGAGCGGCGCCAGCGGCGACTGCCGCCCGTGGGCGACGAGGTCGTAGTCGTCGACGACGACATACAGCTCGGGCCCCTCCCACCAGTCGCGGTCGCGCAGCTGCTGGTGCGTGACATCGGCCGGCGGCAGCCGCTCGGCCAGCTTCTCGGCGACCTGCTCGGCGTAGAAGGCGGCGGCGGTGGCGTCGCCCGCGTACGCGCCGAGGTGTTCGTCGGGGACGATGCCGAGCAGCGAACGCCGGTAGTCGATGACGATGAAGCGGGCCTCCCACGCCGAGTGCCGCTCGGTCATCCCCGTCAGCCAGCTGCGCAGGAACGCGGACTTGCCCGAGCCGGAGTCGCCGAACACCAGGAAGTGCGGGTCCGCGTCGGTCAGTTCGAGGTGGACCGGCAGCAGGTCCTGCTCGGCCACGCCGATCGCCACGCCCGCCGCCGGACGGTCGGATGCGGCGGGCAGCTCCGCCAGTTCGGTGAGGGTGATCCGCTCCGGCAGCATCCGGATGGGCGGTGCCGCGGCCGTCGGCCAGGAGTCGGCGATCTTGGTGAGGGCGTCCTGCTGGGCGTCGGCCAGTCCGTCGAGGGTGTCCATGCCGTCCAGACGCGGCAGCGCCACCTGGAACTGCACACCGCCCGGCGCCAGACCACGGCCCGGGGCGGTCGCGGACGCGAAGCGGCGCGCCGCACGGCGGTCGATCTCCGACTCGGCGGGGTCGTTGAGCCGCAGCTCCAGCCGCGCGGCGATGCTGTCGCGCAGCGCCATCCGCAGATCCGCCCAGCGGTTGGCGGTCACCACCATGTGGATGCCGACGCCCAGACCGCGCGCCGCGATGTCCAGCACGGTCGCGTCGATGTCCATCCGGTCCAGCATCTCGCCGCGGACCCCGGCCCAGTTGTCGAGGAGCAGGAAGATATCCGCGCTGCGGACGCCGTCGGGCAGCTCCCCGGCCGCGCGGCGGCGCCGGAACTCCTCGGCGGAGTCGATGCCCAGCTCCCGGAAGAGCTGCTCCCGCTCGGTGAGCAGCTGGCTGACCTCGGCCAGCGCGCGCTGCACCCGCTCCACGTCGTGCCGTCCGACCACGCCGCTGACGTGCGGCGCCCGGTCGAACGGCGCCAGCGCGCCGCCGCCGAAGTCGACGCAGAGGAACTGGATCTCGTCGGGGGAGTGGGTCGCCATCGCGGAGAGCATGAGGGTGCGCAGGAACATGCTCTTGCCGGACTGGGGCGCGCCGATGAGGGCGAGATGCCCGTACTCGTGCGCGAAGTCCGGGACGACGGGGTGCTGCTGCTGCATCACGGGGATGTCCGCGACGCCGACCGGCAGCTTCAGCGAACCGTGCTCCGGCCACCACTGGGCGCGCAGCCCCGGGAGGTCCGGCGTCGTGGCGAGCGGGCCGGTGAGCGCGTCCAGCGGCAGGGCCCGCGGCAGCGGCGGCAGCCACACCTGGTGGACGGCCTGCCCGGAGCGCAGCAGCCGCTCGACCAGCACCTGCATCTCGGTGGGACCGGTGAGCAGCGGCCGGGAACGCCGCTCGGGCTCGGGCACCGGTTCCGCGTCCGGGTCGGGCGCGTGCCGCAGCCCGAACGGGACGGGAGCCGCGGACACCGGGCCCTCGACGGCGTCCCGGTCCTCGGCGCTCTCGTGCGGCCCGGAGACATGGGCCACGCGGAACCGCTCGTACACCGAGTCGGCGACCTTGAGGTACGCGGAGCCGGGGATGGGCGGCAGCTGGTAGGCGTCCGGGGTGCCGATGACGGCGCGGGACTCGGCGGCGGAGAACGTCCGCAGGCAGATCCGGTACGAGAGGTTCGACTCCAGACCGCGGAGCTTGCCCTCCTCCAGCCGCTGGGTGGCGAGCAGGAGGTGGATGCCGAGGCTTCGGCCGACGCGGCCGATCTGCACGAACAGGTCGATGAAGTCGGGACGGCTGGACAGCAGCTCACCGAACTCGTCGACGATGACGAGGAGATACGGCAGCGGCTCCAGCGGCTTCCCGTCGGGCCCGGTCTGCCCGGCGGCCCGGCGCAACTGGTACTCGCGGACGTTGTCGAGGTTCCCGGCGTCCCGCAGCAGCTTCTGACGCCGCTGCTGCTCACCCTGGAGGGCGTCGCGGACCCGGTCGACGAGGGCCAGGTCGTCCACCAGGTTGGTGATCAGACCGGCGACGTGCGGGAGTTCGGTGACGCCCGCGAACGTCGCACCGCCCTTGAAGTCGACGAGGACGAAGCTGAGGATGTCCGGCGAGTGGATCGCGGTCAGACCGCCGACCAGGGTCCGCAGCAGCTCACTCTTGCCGGAGCCGGTGGCACCGACGACCAGACCGTGCGGGCCCATACCGCTCTGAGCGGCTTCCTTCAGGTCCAGGGCGAGGGGCTTGCCCTCGGCGTCGAAGCCGACCGGGAAGCGCAGCACGTCCTCGGAGTCCGGCTCGATCCACAGGTCCTCCGGGTCGAACGAGTCGAGGTCCGGGACGCCCAGCAGATTCGGCAGCGACATGGTCTGGGCGAGGATCTCCTCACCCTCCGCGGACAGCCGCAGCGGCGCCAGCGCACGGGCGGTCGCCGCGCACAGCACCGGGCTCGGCTCGTCGGCGACGGCCCCGTCGACATACGCGGAGCCCCGGTTGTCGTTGCGGCGGTTCTCGATGCGCAGCCGCCCCTCGTCGTCGACGTGCACCCGCACATCGGCCCGGGTCGGCTCGTCGGCCTCGCGGCTCACCACACACACGACGGTGACGCCGGTACCGGGACCCGCGTCCGCCAGCAGCTGCGTGGCGACGGCGGAGCGGGCCCAGGCGCTGCGCGGGTCGTAGCCGTCGAGGAGGACGACGAGACGGCGGCGGTTGGCGGCGGCCTCGCGGCCGGAGGTGAAGGTGCGGCGGGCGGCGGCGGCCTGCTCGTGCGCGGCGGTCAGCCAGGCGGCGAGATGGTCGGCGACACCGTCGAAGTCCTCCGCGACCAGCGGGACCACGCCCGCCTCACCCGTCGCGTCCTCCTCATGGGTGTGCGGCAGCCACTTCGCCCATTCCCACTGCGCGTCCTCGGAGCCGCCGGTGACGACGGTCAGGCAGACGTCGTCGGGCGCGTGGAGCACCGCGACCTGGCTCAGCAGCGCCCGGGCCACGCCACGGGCGCGCCCGGCCGGTCCCACCACGCTGATCACGCCGGACTGGTCGAGGTCCACGGTCGCCGGCTGGTGGCCGACGCTTGAGGTGTTCTCGATGAGCCGGTCCGCGGCGGCCTTGGCACGGGTGTCGTACTCGACCGTGGGGTCGTTACGCGTCGCCAGCCGCACCGGCGTGGACAGCGGCGCGCGGCCGGTGCCGATCCGGATCTGGAGGAAGTCCGGGTCGCTGGGGCGGCGCTCCCACACGCGGCGCCGCCGCCGGGCGATGGCCCACAGGCGGTGCGGCGAGGGGTGCTGCCAGGCGGCGACGGTGCGCTGGTCGGAGGCGACCTGACGGGCCGTCTTCCGGATCTCGACGAGGTGTTCCAGATAGCGGTCGCGGGCGCCCAGCCGCTGCTTGCGCTGGGTGCCGCGCATCTGCATACGGACACCGAAGGTGAGGCCGATGGAGAGGAGAACGAAGGAGATGCCGAGGAGGATCAGCATCTTCTTGCCCGCGACGATCATGTAGGCGGCCATGCTGATGCTGGACAGCAGCGGCATCAGCAGCATCAGCCAGTTGGCGCCGGAGTCCTTGGCGATCGGCTGTGGTGGCGCGGCCACCACCACCGGGTCGGTCGGGAGTTGGGGTGGGGCGACCCGGGCGGGGCGGTGGAAAACGATCCGCGACATCAGGGCTCTCTGTGCAGGGAGGTGGGGCGGCAGAGGAGGGGCGTGGGCCCGGCTGAGCGGGTCAGCGG
>NZ_VKJP01000257.1 GCF_007280575.1 Streptomyces benahoarensis | reverse complement strand
GCCTCCGGGTCCGTCCCCCGTACCACCCGCTTCACCCCCAAAACCCGCGCATACCGCGCCCGCGCCGCGAAGTCCGCGTAGCCCCACACCGCCGGGTGGCCGACCTCCTTGCACAGGTGCAGCACCCGGTCCGGGCCCAGGTGCACCCCGATGTGCGCGCCGTATCCCTCCGGGCGTCCGGCCACCGGACCGCCGTCGAAGAGCACCAGGTCCAGCGGGCGGGCGACCGCGACGCGGCGGGTGGCGACCGTGTCCGCCCACAGCTCCGACGACCGCAGCGGCGGCACCCCCAGCCCGTGATGGCGCAGCACCGCGTATGCGTAGAGCTGGCAGTTGGCGCCCGCCGACAGATCGGGGCAGCCGTCCCCGCCCGGTGACGAGCCATCAGGTGACCCCGCTCCCGGATGGCGGGCCGCCGAGTAGGCGATGTCGCGCAGGGCCCGGGGCAGCCTGCCGAACGGGTCGGGGCCGCACGGCCCGGGGCCGGTGTGCCGCGTGTCGGACGTCATCGGGCCATCATGCCGCGGCGATCTTGCCCGCGCCGACGGTGGCGGGGTCGAGGAGGCTCGACGGGCCGACGTATCCGACCCGCGAGGAGAGCTCCATGCACCGTCGCCACCGCACGGCCGCCGTCCGGGGTGCGGCCGCCGCCGTCGTCCTGGCCGCCGTCGCCCCGCTCGCCACGGCGCACGCCGCACCGTCCCCCGACCCGAGCCCGCAGCCCACGAACCGCGGGATGCTCGACGCGATGCGGCGGGACCTCGGCCTGACGCCGGAGGGGGCGCGGGCCCGGCTCGCGCAGGAGGCGGAGGCGGCGCGTGCGGCGAAGGCGGTGCGCCGGGCGCTGGCCGGCCGCGCCGCCGGAACGTGGTTCGACAAGAAGAGCGGCAAGCTCGTCGTCGCGGTCACCGGGGACGCGGACGCACGGCGGGTCAAGGACGCCGGGGCCGTCGCGCAGCGCGTCACCCACAGCCGCGCCCAGCTCACCGGGCTGCTGGAACAGATCGACGCCAGGGCGGGCAAGGGCGTGCCGGGCGTGACCGGTTGGGGCGTCGACGCACGCGCCAACGCCCTCACGGTCCGGATCGACACCCGCACCCGGACCGCCGCCACCGACTCCTTCGTCGAGGCGGCGCAGCAGCTGGGCGCGCCCACCGGCATCGCGGTCCGCGCCGTCCGCACCGCCGACGCGCCGCGTCAGCAGGGCGGCACGGTCGTCGGCGGCGAGAAGTGGATGCCGGGCGACGAGGGCATCTGCTCCATCGGCTTCTCCGTGACCGGCGGCGGCCGCCGGGGCTTCCTGACGGCCGGTCACTGCACCGAGAGCGCGGACCAGGTGGCGTACGGCAAGGACGGCAGCCGATTGGGCACCTCCAACCGCGGCGGCACCCACAGCGTCGACGACCGCGAGGGCGACTTCGGTCTCGTCGACGTGGACCGGCCGGACTGGAAACTGAGCCCCGATGTGGCCGGCCAGAGCGGCGCCCCCGCCGCGGTCACCGGCTCGCAGGAGGGCGTGGTCGGCACGTCCGTGTGCCGCTCCGGCGAGGCGAGCGGCTGGCACTGCGGGGAGATCACCGCCGTCGACCAGACCGTGGACTACGGCAGTGCGGTGGTCGACGGGCTGTCGTTCACCAACGCCTGCTCCACCGCGGGCGACTCCGGCGGCGCGTACGTCAGCCAGCCCGGCGATCCGAAGGCGGTCGGCATCCACTCCGGCGGTTCCACCGCGACGTGCAGCAGCGGCGGCGACACTCTGACGGTCTTCCAGCCGGTCGACGAGGCGCTGACGAAGTGGCAGCTCACCCTCACGACCGGCGGCGCCTGACCGGCCGTGGGCCCCGGATCCGCGGCGGGTTCGTCACGGATCCGGGGCCCCGGGTGCGTCAGCGGACCTGGACCGTCGCCACGGTCGAGGTCCGCCACTGCTTGGGGTGCTGGTCGTGCGGTCCGGTCAGCCCGTACGCCACCGCACGGAACTCCACCGGGCCGCGATGCGCGCTCTTCGGGTGCGCCACGGCCTGCGCCTCCGCGCCGCCCCGCTCGGCGACGGCACCGCAGGTCACCTGGTGCCACGCCTGCCCGCCGCTGCGCTCCTGCAGGCATATCCGCAGGTAGGAGGCGGCGTCATCGTCCCCGTGCGCGGTGACCGTGAAGGTCTTGCCGACGGCCGCCGTGCGGGGCGCCGTCACCTCCACGGTGCCCTTGGCGTGGGCGGGCACGGCGGTGAGCGCCACCGCGGCCAGCCCCAGCGCGCCGGTCACGGCCGCGCGCCGCCGACCCGGCATGGTCGTCTCGGTCTTTACCGTCCTGGTCATGGACTTCCCTTCCCGCGGAGCTCCCCCAGGTGGCATCCACGGAGCATGTCGTCGTTCACTCGTGGTGTAACGGTCGAGCGGGAGCGGTCACGCTCCTGCCACCCCTCCAGAGGGGCGGAGCACGCCGCGGGTTGCGTCCGATGTGGGCGGCATTACGGATTCATGACTATTCGCTGTGAGGTGTGGACAGGGCGGTACGGGGGAGCCGGACGGCCCGCGTCGGACCGGGACGGTCCCGGTGCGCACCGGAAGGCGGTCCTCGGTCCGCTGGAGGGCCCGGAACTCCTCGTACCAGGCCGGGTTGGGGGCGGGCGTGCCGTCGGCGGAGGGCTGGGCGGTGAGGTCGGAGTAGACGCTGTTCAGCAGCCAGGGCACGGAATCCGGCCCGATGTCGCGGACCATGGCGGGCCCTGGGCGACGCCGTACGCGACGACCGCGAGGCGGCCGGTGGCCCGGAACCGTTGCATCTGGTGCGTCAGGAACTTCCGGTGCGAGCCGAACCAGTCGCTGCCGAGCAGCAGTTGCTTCCAGTCGGCCTGCGGGAGCGGGTGTGCGGCGGCGTCCCGGAGCGCCCGCCGGACCGGGGTGTCCGCCGCGATGCCGCGGCGCCGGGCGAACGACGCGGGCACGGGATCGCACAGATGCTGCCTCCAGCACCGTACGAGGGAGAACTCGGTGGCCAGGAAGCGCTGTTCGGGACGCATCCGGGGCAGCACGTACGTCAGATATGCCTCGGTGTCCTCGATCGCGGCGACGTGCGGGGGGATGTCGACGCCCTCGGTCTCGCGGGTGTCGCGGACGAACGTCATCCAGCGCGGACATGCCCCACAGGACCCGCCTGCGCGTCGGTGCCTCATCCCGCTCGTTCGCCACGTTCGCCACTCGTCCCCTGCCCAGGTTCGCGATCTTCCTTGCACCTTAGGGGCGTTCGGCGAGCGAGAGGGTTCAGGGGGTGGGGCCCTACGGCCGGATGCGGAACACGCCGCCGCACTCCTCCGGTTTCCGCTGCCCATGCTCGCACCGCCACCGGATCTGCGTGGCGAGATCCACCTGGAGATGCTGGGTGCCGAGCCCGTTGCCGGGCCCGCCCTCGGTGACCAGGGGCTCGGCGTTGAGCCGGGTGTGGTGCTCCGCGCCGTCGTCGGTCGTGAAGTGCGCTTCCAGGTCCCAGGTGCAGTACGCGCCGGGGTCGGCGACGCCCAGGACGCTCAACGTCTGCGGGGCCGCCGCGCCGCCGAGCGGAATCGTGTGGTGAGCGAAGTACGGCTCGCCCCAGTGCGGATCCTCGATGTCGGTGATGAACCCGTTCGGCGTTCCGGCGCGGTCCTGAAGTTTGTACGCCAGCCCCTTGATCGGCGAATCCCCCTGAGCGGGAGTGTGGATCTCGGCGACCATCCCGGATTTCCGGCAGCGGATGTGCGTCGCGTCGATACCGGTCACGGTGATCATCGAGCTGCTGTCGCTGACCAGGTCGACGTAGGAGACCTGACCGCTGCCCGGCGAGGCGTCCTGGGCGCCGAGGCTGAACCCGGTGGCCGCCACGCTGTCCCGCAGTACGGAACTGTCGTACTCGCCGCGGTGGACCCCGTCGATCTCGCGCGCGCTCAGCGGCGCACGGGAGAAGGCGGAGTACGGGGGACCGTAGGCGCCGCGGAGCATGGGGCGGAACGCGGCGTGGAGGTAGCCCTTCTCGGCGTCGAGAGCGCTCTGCGCGTTGTCCCCGATGCGCGCCTCGGTCCCGGCGGTGAAGTAGGAACGCGCCAGCCCCAGGCCCACCAGGAACGCCGCGCAGAGAAGCGCGATGCCGTAGGTGGCCAGCCGCCGCCCGCGGCTCGTCCCGGCCGACTCCGGATGGACCGTGTCGGCGACGAACCGGCCTTCGGTCCGGATCCACCGCCACGCACGAGCGCGTCGCCCCGGCCGCGTCGGCCCCTGTCCCGTCCCACTGCTCTGATCGCCGCTCACGGTCGCCCCCGTCCCGTTGGGGGCAGCAGTCTGCCACCGAGGTCCGCACGCCGGAACCGCTGCCGCACCGGCCGCCCGGGGCCGCGGCGGGTGCCCGACCGGTCACCGACCGGTACCGGCCACTATCAGACCCGCCCCGCTTCGTCAGCGTCCCTTTACGTACGCTTTAATTGCGTTGACCATGCAATAGCGATCCCTATGCAGAGGAGTCATGAGGATGACGGCCCGGTTCCTACGGGGAGCCGCCGCGGTGACGCTGGCGGCCGGTCTCGCGCTGAGCGCGGCGGCCTGTTCCACACCGGACGGCGGCAAGGCTGCCACCGGACGCACGGACTCCGCGGTGGTCGGCATCGCGTACGAACCGGAGACGCTCAGCCCGCTCCTCGGCTACGGCAAGGACGGCAACTCCAAGATCTTCGACGGGCTGCTCACCCACGACGCCGAAATGCGTCTCAAGCCCGCACTCGCCACCGCACTGCCCGAGATCACCGACAGCGGCCGGACCTACACCTTCGACCTCCGCCGCGGCGTGACCTTCAGCGACGGCAAGCCCTTCACCGCCGACGACGTCGTCTTCACCTACTCCACCATCCTCGACTCCCAGACCAACAACGCCTCCAAGGCGGAGCTGGACGCCCTCAAGAACGTCGAGAAGAAGGACGACCACACCGTCGTCTTCCACCTCAAGTACCCCTATGCGCCGTTCGCCGAGCGCGCCGTCCTGCCCATCGCCCCGCAGCACATCGCGGGCAAGCAGGACATCAACCACGGCGCATTCACCACCAAGCCGATAGGCACCGGCCCGTACGTCCTCACCCGCTGGTCCAAGGGCGAGAAGCTCACCTTCAAGGCCAACCCGCACTACTGGGGCGGCGCGCCGAAGGTGAAGAACTTCACCATGGCGATCATCAAGGACGACGACATCCGCGCCACCCGGCTGCGCTCCGGCGACCTCGACGGCGCCATCCTGCCGCCGGAACTCGCCGCCACCTTCAAGGGCGACAAGCACCGCACCACCGTCACCGCCACGACCTTCGACTACCGCAACGTCACGCTGCCCACCGGCAACCCGGTCACCGGCGCCAAGGCCATCCGCCGCGCCCTCGACCTCGCCGTCGACCGCGAGGCCATGGTCAAGGGCATCCTCAACGGCGCCGGGAAGCCCGCCTACGGCCCGGTGCCCACCGACAGCCCCTGGTTCGCGAAGGGCACCGAGCGCCCGCACGACCTGACGAAGGCCGAGCACATCCTGGACGACGCCGGCTGGAAGAAGGGCCCGGACGGCATCCGCACCAAGGGCCACCAGCGCGCCTCCTTCACCCTCTGGTACCTCTCCGGCGACAAGCTCCGCCAGGAACACGCCCTCGCCTTCGCCTCCGACGCCAAGAAGGCCGGTATCGAGGCCAAGGTCGAATCCGGCACCTGGGAGGCCATCGAGCCGCGCATGGCCAAGGACGCGGTCCTCGCCGGTGGCGGCAGCCCCGCCGATCCCGACTTCGACCAGTACCTCCTGCTGCACTCCTCGCTGGCCGGGGACGGCTTCAACAACATGTCGCGCTACGCCGACAAGACCGTCGACGCCAAGCTCACCGAGGCCCGCCGCACCGACGACAAGGCCACCCGCAAGGCCGCCTACGACGCCGTCCAGCGCCGCCTCGTCGACAACCCCGCCTACACCTTCCTCACCCACGTCGACCACGTCTATGTGATCGCCGACCGCTGGAAGGGCCTGACCACCCAGACCGAACCGCACGACCACGGCCTGGCCTCCGGGCCCTGGTGGAACGTCGAGGACTGGCAGCCCGCCACGTGATGACGCGCACCTCCCCGCCCTGGGCGGCGATGGCGCGGATGACCGGCCGGCGGGCGCTGCTCGCCGTGCCGGTCCTCCTCGCCGTCACCTTCGGGGTCTTCGCCGTCGCCGCCGCCTCGCCCTTCGACCCGGTCCGTGCCTACGCGGGCGACGCCGGGCTCACCGCCTCGCAGGCCAACCTCGACCAGCTGCGCCACAACCTCGGCGTCGACCAGCCGCTGATCGGCCGGTGGTGGCACTGGCTCACCGCCGCGCTCACCGGCGACCTCGGCGACTCCGCCACGCTGCGCGCCCCCGTCACCCAGGTCATCGGCGAACGCCTCGGCTGGTCCGTCCTGCTGTGCGCGCTCGCCTTCGTCCTCGCCGTCGTCGTCGGCACCGCTCTCGGCGTGGCGGCCGCCCGCCGCCGCGGCGGTCTCCTCGACCGCGCCGTCACCTCCGTCGCCTACACCCTGGAAGCCGCACCGCCGTTCTGGCTCGGCCTCCTCGCCGTCTGGCTGTTCGCCCTGAAACTGGGCGTCCTCCCGGCCGGTGGCCTCACCGACACCGGCACCGACCTCGCCACCCCCGGCCAGATCGCCCGCCATGTGACGCTGCCCGCCCTGGTCCTCGCCCTCTCCCAGCTCCCGTGGTTCGTGCTGTACGTACGGCAGGGCGTCGGCGACGCGCTGGAGGAGGACCCGGTGCGCGGCGCCCGCGCCCGCGGCCTGCGCGAACGCACCGTCCTGCTCCACCACGCGCTCCGCTCCGGACTGCTGCCGGTCCTCACCCTCATCGGCTCCCGGGTCCCGGAACTGATCACCGGCGCGCTGCTGGTCGAGACGGTCTTCAGCTGGCCCGGCATCGCCGCCGCCACCGTCGAGGCGGCGACCGCCGTCGATTTCCCGCTGCTCGCCGCCCTCACCGTCCTCGCCACCGCCGCCGTCCTCGCCGGCAACCTCCTCTCCGACCTGCTGTACGGTCTCGCCGATCCGAGGGTGGGCTTCGATGGCTGACTCGCACACCACCACCGAGCGGCACACCACGGCCGGACCGGACGCCGCCACGAAGGCCGCACCGGAGGCGACCTGGCACCGGCGCCCCGGCGCGGGCCGTCAGCGACGCACCCGCACCGTGCGGGTGTGGGGCAGCGCCGTCCTCGTCGCCGCGGTGGTCCTCGCCGTCCTCGTCGTCCCGCTGCTGTCCCCGCTGGACAGCCAGTCCGTCGACCTGGCCCAGAAACTCCACGCGCCGTCCGTGGCCCATCCCTTCGGCACCGACGAGGTCGGCCGCGACCTGATGCTGCGCTGCGTCTACGGTCTTCGGGTCTCGCTGCTGGTGGGCGTGGTCGCCGCGCTGGTCGCCGTCGGGCTCGGCACCGCCGTCGGCGCGCTGGCCGGGGCGCTCGGCGGCTGGGCCGACCGCGCCGTGATGCGGCTCGTCGATCTCTTCTCGTCCGTCCCCCATCTGCTGCTGGGCATCTTCATCGTGGCGATGTTCCGGCCCGGCGTCTGGCCGGTGATCCTCTCCGTGGCGCTGACCCACTGGCTGTCCACGGCGCGCATCGTCCGCGCGGAGGTGCTGTCGCTGCGCTCCCGCCCCCATATCGACGCGGCGGTCTCCGGCGGCGCCTCCCGGTGGCGGGTGACCGTGCGGCATCTGCTGCCCGGGGTGCTGCCGCAGGCGGGACTCGCCGCCGTGCTGATGGTGCCGCACGCCATCTGGCACGAGTCCGCGCTGTCCTTCCTGGGCCTGGGGCTCCCGGCCCACGAGGCGAGCCTCGGCATCATGGTCAACGCCGCCCGCGGCTCGCTGCTGGCCGGCGCCTGGTGGCCGACGCTCTTCCCTGGCCTCTTCCTCATCGTGCCGACCCTCGCCCTCGCCGGTCTGGCCGGTGCCTGGCGGGAACGGATCAACCCCCGCCGCCGATCGGAGCCTGTCCCTTATACACATCTGACGCTGCCGACGACTTAATAGGTGGAGGTGTCG